>DATFVX010000200.1:0-29412 GCA_035259985.1 Acidimicrobiales bacterium
CCCTCGCGGAAGTCATCGTGGCGTCTCGCCGGCCAGATTCGCCGCTGGACGTCGTCCTCGTCGTCGCCGCAGCCGCTGGCTGCGCCTTCCTCCTGCGTCCTCGCCAGCGACGAATCTGACACGGCGATACATCCACGGAACCTCCGCGAGCGCCCACTAGTGGGGTCAGGAGGGGCTCCCCCGTGAAGGTCCTGATCGTCTCGGGGCTGGTCTTCGGCGGCATCTACGCCATCGCCTCGTTGGGCCTCGTCCTGACCTACGTCTCGTCCCGCATCTTCAACTTCGCCCAGGGGGCGCTGGCGTTCTTCATCGCCCTGCTCTTCTATGAGCTGAACACCGAGCGGGGCTGGTCGACCTGGAGCGCGGGCATGATCTCGATCGGGGTCGTGGCCCCGCTCCTGGGGCTGGTGCTGTGGGCGGTGCTGTTCCGTCGACTCACCACCGCCCCGACGACCGTCCAGCTGGTGGCCACGATCGGGCTGTCGGTCGCCATCCCGCCCATCGCCAAGACCATGTTCATCGCCGAGGAACCGGCCCTGCCGCCGGGGTTATTCACGGCCCCGGTTCCGGAGGTCGACGTCCTCGGCGTCACCCTCAACGCCAACCAGATCGCGGTCTTCGTCAGCGCCGTGGTCGTCGGTCTGGCGCTGGCGGCGATGCTGCGGTTCACGATGTTCGGGCTGACCGTGCGCGGGGTCGTGGACCACCGCCCCCTGGCGTCGGTCATGGGCATCAATCCGGGGGTGGTCACCGCCGCCGCCTGGATGATCGGCACGACGATGGCCGGGCTGGCCGGGGTGCTGCTCACGCCGGTGCTCGGCCTCAACGAGGTCTCCTTCAGCGTGCTGTTGATCTCGTCGTTCGCGGCCGTCGTCATCGGCCGCCTCACGAGCCTCCCGTGGACCTTCGTCGGTGCGATCGGCCTGGGCCTGGCGCAGACGCTCGTCACCAAGGTGCTGCCCGACTCGGGCTGGCTGGCCCGTGCGGCGCGGCCGAGCATCCCGTTCGTCGTGATGATCGTGTTCCTCATGGCGTACGGCCTCCGGCAGCACCGCCGGGGCGGCGAGGAGGCGCCCACCACGGCGCTGCTGACCCGGACGGCGGCCGCCGGCGTCGGGCAGCGCTACGTGCGCGTGGCCGTGGGGATCCTGCTGGTGGCCACTGCGTTCGCGATCCCCTACCTGTTGACGTCCTTCTGGCTGGGCGTGGTGGCCTCCGGCGTCGCCGTCTCCGTCGCGATGCTGTCGCTGGTCCTGGTGACGGGCGAGGGCGGCATGATCTCGCTCTGCCAGATCTCGTTCGCCGGCATCGGGGCCATGGGGGCGGCGCAGCTCACGGAGTTCTACGGCTGGTCGGCGACCCCCGCGATCCTCGTGGCGGCGCTGGGTGCGGTGCCGTTCGGCGTGCTCGTGGCCGTCCTCGGGCTGCGGCTCGGCGAGCTGTACCTGGCGCTGGCGACGCTCAGCTTCGCGGTGCTGGCGGACAGCGCGCTGTTCTCCATCGACCGCATCGACAACCTCCACGCCGGCCAGTTCCTGCCGCGCCCGTCGCTGTTCGGCTTCGAGTTCGACACCGACTTCCGCTTCTACTTCCTGGCGCTCGGTGTGTTCCTGGTGGGGGCCGTGCTCGTCCTGAACGTGCGGCGCTCCACGACCGGGCTGACGTTGGCGGCCATCCGGTCGTCCGAGCTCGCGGCCCGGACGATCGGCGTCGCGACCGAGCGGTCCAAGGTGGCGACGTTCGCCATCGGGGCGTTCATCGCCGGCGTCGGCGGCGGCCTGATGGCAAGCTTCTCGGGTCGGGCGACGCCGGCGTCGTTCAACGCACTCATCGGCATCGTGTGGCTGGCCGTCGTCGTGACCTGGGGCCTGCGCAGCGTGGTCGGCGCCCTGCTCGCCGGCGTGGCTTTCTCTCTGTTCCCCGCGCTGTTCAGCGCCTACGTGCCCGACACGTACGCCGAGGTGCCGGTGATGCTGTTCGGCCTCGGCGCCATCATGGTCGCCCGCGAGCCGCGGGGGATCGTCGCCCAGACCGTGGACCACTGCCGGCACATCCTGCGGCTTGACCGGCGGCGCGGGGACGATGACGAGGCGGTGGCGGTGGAGCCCTCCGCACAGGCGGCGTGAGGGTGGAGGCGGCAGCGACGCAGACCAACGGCCGGGGCGAGCCGGAGCCGCCGTTGCTCGAGGCCCGCGGCGTGACCGTGCGCTTCGGCGGGCTGGCGGCGCTCGACGACGTCAGCATCCGGGTCGAGCCGGGGCGCATCCTCGGGGTGGTGGGCCCCAACGGCGCCGGCAAGACCACGCTCTTCGGCGTGCTGTCGGGGCTGCTGCAGCCGTCGCCCGGCGAGGTGCTCATCGAGGGCCAGCGGGTGACGCACCTGCCGCCGCAGGAGCGGGCCCGCCGCGGCCTGGCGCGCACGTTCCAGCGGGCGCACCTGTTCGCGGAGCTCACGGTCAGGGAGCACCTGGAGCTCACGTACCGCTGGCTCCACGGCCGGCAGAGCTACCTGCGTGACCTCGTCGGCCTCGGCGCGCGCGTGCGCGAGGACGGCGAACGGGAGCGGGTGGACGGGCTGTTGCAGAGCCTCGGGCTGTCGCACGTCCAGCACCAGCCCGCGAACTCGCTGCCCCTCAGCACGGCGCGGCTCGTCGAGGTGGGTCGCGCGCTGGCGGGCGCGCCCAAGGTCGTGCTGTTCGACGAGCCCTCGTCGGGTCTCGACAGCCGCGAGACCGAGCAGCTGGCGTCAGTCCTGCTGCGGGCCTGCCAGGACGAGGGCGTGGCGCTCGTGCTGGTCGAGCACGACTTCGAGCTCGTCCTCGGCCTGTCGGACCGGGTGGACGTGCTCGACTTCGGCCGGCTGATCGCCTCGGGAACGCCCGCCGAGATCCGTGCCGATCCTGCGGTGCAGGCGGCCTACATCGGCACGGAGCGGGTCGGGTGACCGACGCCGTGCCGTTCCTGTCCGTTGAGGGTCTCGACGTCGACTACGGCGCCTCCCGGGTGCTCTTCGGCGTGTCGTTGGAGGTCCCGCGGGGATCGGTCGTGGCTGTCCTGGGGGCGAACGGCGCCGGGAAGTCCACGCTGGCGGGAGCGATCTCCGGCCTGGTGGCCCCCTCGGCCGGCCGCATCGCCCTCGACGGCCGCGACGTCACCGCGTGGCCGGCGCACCGGGTCGCTCGCGCCGGCGTGACCCACGTCCTGGAAGGACGCGGGATCTTCCCCGGGCTGTCGGTGGCCGAGAACCTGCGGCTCTCCGTCAGCCGGACGGTCCCCAAGGCCGAGCGGCCGGCGGCGATCGCCAGGGCGCTCGAGCTGTTCCCCGTGCTGGCGGAGCGCCGGCGCCAGGCGGGGGCGACGCTATCGGGCGGCGAGCGCCAGATGCTGGCGCTCGCCCGGGTGCTCGCGGCGCCGCCCCGCCTGCTGGTCGCCGACGAGCTGTCCCTCGGGTTGGCGCCAAAGCTGGTGGCGTCGACGTTCGAGGTGGTGGCCCGCGCCAAGGCCGCGGGGGTCACCATCGTGCTCATCGAGCAGTTCATCGAGCGTGCGCTGGAGCTGGCCGACGTCGCCCTCATCCTCCGCCGCGGCCGGGTCGTCTGGTCCGGTCCCGCCGACGGCGTCGGCGCGGACCTGCTCGACCACTACCTCGGCGTCGACGAGACTGCGGTGGCCGCCGCGGTCGGCGAGGAGGTCCCATGACCGCAACCGAGACCACGACCAACGTCGAGCGCTACCTGGCGTACATGGCGGCCCACGACTGGGACGGCTTGGCCGCGACGATCGCCGACGACGGGCTGGTCCGCGACGGCCCGTTCTGCGACGTGGTGGAGGGCAAGCAGGCGTACGTCGACTTCCTGCGGGGGATCATCACGTCGCTGCGGGGCTACGAGCTGCTGGTGGGCCGGGTGACGCACGCGTCGGACCGGCTGTCGTACGTGGAGCTCAGCGAGACCTTCGAGGTGGACGGCACGCCGACCACGTATCCCGAGTGCCTCGTGTTCGAACGCGACGCCGACGGCCTGATCCGCCACGTCAGCGTGTTCATCAAGCAGCCGGGGGGCGACGCGCCGGTCGAGGGGGGACGCGCGACCTGAGGTGCGCGCCGCCGCCGATCCGCCCACGGTCCTGAACCACCTCGGCGCCGACGCCGCGAAGCGGATCGTCGCCGCCGTCCCCGACGCGCAGGTCGTGGACGTGCCCGGAGACGGATCCGTCCCCGACGGCGCGGAGGGCGAGGTCCTGCTCACACTCCCGTGGGGCACGCCCAACCTCGCCGACGTGATGGCGCGGGGGGTGCGTTGGGTGCACTCGTTGTCGACGGGCGTCGACAGGTTCCCGATCGACCTCCTCCCCGCCGGCGTGACGCTCACCTGCAGCCGCGGTGCCAGCGCCGTGCCCATCGCCGAGTTCGTGCTGGCGGCCATGCTGGCGTTCGAGAAGCGGGTGCCCGACGTGTGGGTGCGCGAACCGCCGGAGCGGTGGGCGATGGCCGACCTCGGCGGTCTCGAGGGCCGGACGCTGGGGCTGATCGGCGCCGGCGGCATCGCCACCGAGGTGGCGCAGCGGGCGCTCGCGTTCGGCATGCGCGTGTGCTTCGTGCGTCGCACCGACGCCCCGCCGCCGCTGCCGGCGATGCAGCGGCTCAGCCTCCAGGAGGTGCTGGCGGCCGCCGACCACCTGGTGGTCGCCGCCCCGTCCACGCCTGCGACGCAGCACATCCTGGGCGCCGACGCCCTGGCCGGGATCAAGCCGGGCGTCCACGTGGTCAACGTGAGCCGCGGCAGCATGATCGACCAGGCGGCGCTGATCGAGGCGCTCGACGACGGCCGGGTCGCCCGGGCCACGCTCGACGTCGCCGACCCCGAGCCCCTGCCGGGCGGCCACCCGCTCTACGCCCACCCGCGCGTGCGCCTCAGCCCGCACGTCTCGTGGTCGGCGCCGGGGGCCCTGGGCCGGCTCCTCGACCGGTTCGTCGACAACCTGCGGGCGTACGTCGCGGGTGAGCCGCTGGCCGGCGTCGTGGACCGGGCGGCCGGTTACTGACCGGGAGGAACGGCGATGGTCGAGCACGACCCCGACGAGGTGGAGCAGGCGTTCCGGCACCTGTGGCGGGTCGGCCCGGTGGGGGAGGACTGGGCGGCGCAGGCGGCCCTGTACACCGAGGACGCGGTGTACATCGACCACTACTACGGCCGCAAGACGCCCCCCGAGTTCCGGACGTGGTGCACCCAGCTCATGAGCGACGAGTTCCCGGAGCTGTACACCGTGTACGAGTGGCACGTCGTCGACGGCAACCGTGTCGTGGTGCACATGCAGAACCGGCGCGACAACCCCGAACCGGGCGGGCGTCCGTTCGACTTCCCGGGGATCACCGTCTACGAGTACGCCGGCGGCGGACGCTGGTCGTACGAGATGGACTACTGGGCGATGGCCGCGGCGACCGCGGCCGGCCGCGCCTACCGCGATGCCGCCGCCCGCTTCGACCCCGGCCACCCCCAGAGGCGGTCGCGCCAGAACTGGCCCACCGAGCCCGCCTGGGCACACCCGTAGCTCGGGCCGCCGCCCAACCGGAACCGGCGTCCGTTTGCGCCGGATTTCGGCACTTCCGAACGCCGGAACGATGTATGGATCGCGTCAGCGGCCCTGCCAGACCGGGGGTCGCTTCTCGGCGAACGCCCGCGGGCCCTCCTTGGCGTCCTCGGTCGCGAACACGCGGTCGGTGTGGCGGGCCTCGTTGTCGAACGCCTCCTCGAGGCCGAGCGACATGCCCTCGATGGCCGACTGCTTGGTGGCGAACACCGCCAGCGGGGCGTTCTCGGCGATGCGCCGCGCGTAGTCGTAAGCCACGGGCATGAGCTCGTCGGCGGGGACGACGCGGTTCAGGATCCCCATCGTCAGCGCCCGCTCGGCGTCGATCATGTCGGCGGTCAGCAACAGCTCCATGGCGTGGGGGTAGGCGATCTGCCGCAGCAGCCGCACCGTGGTGCCACCCCCGGCGAACAGGCCCCGCTTGGGCTCCATCACCGCGAACCGGGCATCGGGCGTGGCCACGCGGATGTCGGTCGAGCCGAGCATCTCCATCCCGCCGGCCACGCACACGCCGTTCACCGCGGCGACGATCGGCTTGTAGACGGGAAACCGGTGCAGGACGGCGTGGAGCGCGTCCATGCGGTCCCAACCGTCGGGGCGGTCGAGCGTCCCCGTGAGCTCGGGGATGAAGCTCTTGAGGTCGGCGCCGGTGCAGAAGGCCCTGCCGGTCCCCGTGACCACCGCGACCCACGCGGACTCGTCGTCGCGGAACCGCGTCCACGCCGCCAGCAGGTCGCGGAAGTGGTCCATGTCGAGGGAGTTGTGGGCCTCGGGTCGGTTGATCGTGATGGTGACGACGTGACCGACCTGGTCGTAGTCGATCGTCATGGCCGGCCCTCGGGGCGCCCGGCCGCCCGCTTCTCCTTGAGCACCGCCGCCTCCGGCATGATCGGCTCGGAGGCGAGGGGGCCCTCGGCGGCGGCCCGCAGCACGATCTCCGGGAGCACGACGCTCGGGTCGAGGCGGTCGAGGAACGCGATGACGTCGGCCACGTCGCTCGACCGCAGCACGTGCATGGGGAACGTCACCCGGTCGAGCATCGGGGTGTCGACCGGCGCCGGCGCGACGACGTGGACGTTGATGCCATCGCGGGCCACCTCGGCGGCCAACGACTGGGCGAAGGCGTTCATCCCGGCCTTCGATGCCGAGTACGCCGAGCGGCCCTTCATGCCCTGGAACCCGGCCGTCGACGAGACGAAGACGATCCGGCCGCCGGGGGGCATCTTCGGCAGCACGGCTGCGGTCGCCACGAAGACCGAGCGCAGGTTGGCCCGGATCACGCGGTCGAACGTCTCGGGCGCCTCCTTGCGCACGAAGGTGCCGTCGAGGATCCCGGCGGCGTGCACGAGGAAGTCGACATGGTCCGCGGCCGCGACCACGGCGGCGAACTGGTCCTCGTCGGAGCAGTCGGCGGCGACCCAGCGGGCGCCCAGCTTGTCGGCTGCGTCGCGCAGCGGTTCGGGCCGGCGGGCGGTCAGGACGACGTCGTAGCCCGCGGCCGCCAGCGCCTCACCGCACGCGAACCCGATGCCGCCGCTCCCCCCGGTGACCACCGCCACCTTGCTCATCAAACCCCCTGTCACCCGTCGTGGGCGGCACGTGCGGTTGCCCCGGCGCCGAACAGGCTGTCGAACCCAGTGTGGTCGATGGCGGCCATCAGCTGCTCGGTGGTGGCCTCGAGCCCCGGCCAGAGCCGGAGGAGCGGCTGTGCGTGGCGGCTGAGGATCGACAGGTCGTGCTCGTCGCAGAACCCGAGGGCGCCGTGGAGCTGGTGGCACGTGCGCAGGACGTCGCGGGCGCTCTCGAGCGCGTGCGCCCGGAGGGCGAGGGCGTCGACCAGCCGGTCGAGCGGCGCCGTCCACAGCCGCCAGAGCGTGAAGTGGGCCAGCTCCCGCAGCGACTGGACGGCGACGGTGGCGTCGGCGATCTGGAACTGCACCGCCTGGAAGCGGGCCAGCGGGCCGCCGAACTGGTGGCGCGTGTTGACGTGCTCGACCGCGAGCTCCAGCGCTCGCTCGAGGGAGCCGAGTGTCTGCCAGGCGGCCAGCGTGAGCAGCATCGGCACGTCGACAGTGTCACCTTGGTCCGGGCGGACCGTCGTGGCCATGTCGACGACGAACGGGCCCAGCTCGGTCCCGAGCGGCGGCCCCTCGGGGCGTCCGTCCCAGGCCGTGCCGTCGATGGCCGCCAGCCGCCAGCGCGGGAACAGGTCGCCGTGGTCGGCACGGGGGAGGAGGGGATCGATGATCGCCGCCGGCGGCCGGTCCCCGCCACCCGACGCGAGGACCGCCGTCACGGGGTAGGGCAGCGCACAGCGCCCGGCGACCCGGCAGAGCTCGCCTCCCGCCAGCGCCGCGTCGGGGTCGTCTGCCAGCCGCAGGTCGAGCGCCCCGAGCACGCCGAGCAGGGGGGCCACCACCGCGCTGCGGGTGCCGGGCCGCTCCTCGGCCCGGCGGGCCAGGTCCACGCCGCCCGCATCCCCGAACGCCCGCTCGGCCGCGACCCCGAAGTCGATCGCGACGTCGGGCAGCTCGAGGTTCATCGGGCCTCGCCCGCCAGGGCCGCGCGCGCCACGAGCATCCTCTGGATCTCGATCGTGCCCGACGCGACGGTCGCCGCCTGGGCGTACCGCCAGTGATCCTCCACGGCGCCGTGGAGCACCGGATGCCGCGTGCGCCCGTCGTCGACCGCCTGGGCGGCCAGTGCCTCGAGCAGCACCTCGGCCACCTCCTGGTCGCACAGCGTGGCCGCGACCCGGGCGACGCTGGCGTCGGCGTCGTCCACGATGCCGTTGGCCTGGGCGTCGACCACCCGGTAGGCGAGGACCATCGCGGCCCGGGCGTGGACCCGCGCCCGGGTCCAGCGGGCCCGCAGGGCTGCCGGGAGCGCGTCCCAGCGCTCGCCGAGGGCCTCGCGGAGCAGGACGAGCAGCCGGTCGCAGCGGGCGTACCGGGCGATGCCGATCCGCTCGAACTTGAGCGCCTCCCGGATCACGCTCCACCCGTGGTCCACCTGGCCGAGCACGCCGTCGGGCCCGACGCTGACCTCGTCGAGGAACACCTCGTTCAGGTGGTGGGGGCCCAGCAGGTTGGGGATCGGCCGCACCGTGATGCCCTGGCTCTCCATCGGCACCAGGAACATGGTGATGCCCTCGTGCTTGGCCGCCTTGACCGCGGTGCGGGCGGCGAGGATGCACCACTGCGCCATGAGCGCGTAGGACGTCCAGACCTTCTGCCCGGTGATCCGCCAGCCGCCGGCGGGGTCGGGCGTGGCCCGGGTGGTGAGCGACGCCAGGTCGGAGCCGGCGTCCGGCTCGCTGAAGCCCTGGCACCAGATGACGTCGCCGGCCGCGATGGCAGGGAGGTGCAGCGCCTGCTGCTCGGGCGTGCCGAACCGCATGATCGCGGGGCCGACCCAGTTGATGCCCATGTACTGGGGGCCGCGCGGTTCGTGGTGCGCCCACATCTCCTCGCGCACCACCGTCTGCTCCCACACCGAGCCGCCGCCGCCCCCGTACTCCGCGGGCCATGCCTTGGCCAGCAGGCCCTCGGTCGCCAGCAGCTTGCAGAACCGCTGGGTGATGGCAAGATCCTCGGGATCGTCCGTGAACGCCCCCAGGAATCCCTCCGGCAGATGCTCCTCGATCAGCCGGCGCAGCCGCTGCCGCAGGCCGTCAGCCTGCTCACCCAGGTCGTAGTCCATGCGGCTCCGCCCCCTAGCGGTGCGATCCGGCGACAGCTCGTGGATCCGCCGCCTCGTCGACCGCCAGTCTACCTAACTTCAGTATCATACATAAGATAGTCTCGCCTAGAGGGCGTGGTGGCAAGCAAGTCGTGGCGCGCAGGGCGCGGCAAGCCAGGGCGGCGAGCAAGGAGACGTGACATGGGGGGATCGACCGGCGCGACGGCCGGCGGGACGCCGGCCCTGGATGCGGCACGGCGGATGTCGCACGGCGAGCAGCTGGCGCGCATCGCCCGGAAGCACCCGGAGCGGGTGGCGTTCGTGTGGGCCGACGACGCCCGGACCTTCCGCGAGGTGGACGCGCGCGTGAACCGGCTGGCGCGCGGGCTGGCCGCGCGGGGCGTCAACGAGGGCGACCGCGTCGCCGTCCTGATGGGCAACAGCATCGAGATGGTCGAGGCGGTCTTCGCCGGGTGGCGGTTGGGGGCCGTCGTCGTGCCGGTCAACTTCAGGCTCGTGGCGCCCGAGGTCGAGTACGTCCTGGCCGACTCCGGCGCCCGGGCGATCGTCGTCGACCAGGCCCTGTCGCATCTCGTGGATGCGGTCCGCCCGGCGCTCGGGGCCCTCGAGGCGGTCGTGGTGCTCGGCGGGTCGTCGGAGGGGACCGGCGGCGGCGGGCCCGGGGTGGTGCGCTACGACGACCTGCTGGCGGGGGAGTCCGACGAGGACCTGGGGATCGACGTCCCGGAGCACGCGCCGGCGCTGATCATGTACACGTCGGGGACCACCGGCCGGCCCAAGGGCGCCGTGCTCACCCACTTCAACGTCGTGATGCAGACGTTCAACTCGATGATCCAGCAGGGCATCGAGGGCTCCGACGACGTCTGGTACGCCAACCTGCCGCTGTTCCACATCGGTGGGCTGGTGGGCATCCTGCCGTACGTCATGGCGGGCGGATGCTCGGTGATCGTGCCGTCCGGGCAGTTCGACGCCAAGGCCGCGGTGGCCGACCTCGAGCGCTACGCGGTGACCGGGTGCGTCTTCGTGGGGATGCAGTGGGACGAGGTGTGCGACGTCGCGTCGGCGTCGAACGACCGTGACCTGCGGCTCCGCCGGGTGTCCTGGGGTGCGGCCAACACGCCGGTCCACGTGCTCGAGAAGATGAGCAAGACGCTCCCGGGCGTGCCGATCTTCAGCTTCTTCGGGCAGACCGAGATGAGCCCGGTGACGTGCGTGCTGCACGCCGAGGACGCCGAGCGCAAGCGGGGCTCGGTCGGCAAGCCCGTGATCAACGTCGAGGCCCGCATCGTCGACGCGCAGATGAACGACGTGGCCCCGGGCGAGGTCGGGGAGATCGTGTACCGGGGCCCCACCGTCATGCAGGGCTACTGGAACATGCCCGAGGCCAACGCCGAGGCCGTGGCCGGGGGCTGGTTCCACTCCGGCGACCTGTGCCGGATGGACGACGAGGGCTACATCTACGTCGTGGACCGGCGCCACGACATGATCATCTCGGGCGGCGAGAACATCTACTGCCCGGAGGTCGAGGCCGCCATCTCGGCCCATCCCGGCGTCGCCGAGGCCGCCGTGATCGGCGTGCCCCACCCGCGTTGGGGGGAGACGCCGCGCGCGGTGGTGGTCGCGGCCGACCCCGCCGCGCCGCCGGCGGAGGAGGAGATCATCGCGTGGTGCCGGGAGCGGCTCGCCTCCTACAAGAAGCCGACGTCGGTCGTCGTGGTCGACGCCCTGCCCCGGAACGCGACCGGCAAGGTGGTGAAGCCGGCGCTGCGCGAGCACTACGGCTCATGAGCCCCCGCCCGGCGAGCGTGTCGGTCGCCGGGCGGCCACCGCCGATGAGATCGGGCGCGGCCGCACGTCGTATGAGTGATGGCGACCTACGTCCTGATCCACGGTGCGGCGTCGGACTCGTGGTACTGGCACCTCGTCGTTCCCGAGCTGCGGGCCCGGGGCCACGACGTGGTGGCCCCCGACCTGCCCAGCGACGACGACTCGGCCGGGCTGTCCGAGTACACGGACACGGTCGTCGACGCCGTCGGCGACCGCACCGACCTCGTGGTCGTGGCCCAATCGCTGGGTGGGTTCACGGCGCCGCTGGTGTGTGACCGGCTCCCCGCCGGGCTGATGGTCCTGGTGGCGGCGATGGTGCCGCTGCCGGGCGAGCGTCCCGCGGACTGGTGGGCCAACACGGGGTTCGAGCGGGCGAGGCGCGAGCAGGCCACGCGCGACGGCCGCTCGATCGACGGGGACGTCGATCCCATGGACGAGTTCTTCCACGACGTCCCGCCCGGCGTGGTGGCCGAGGCGTACGCAAGGGGCGAGCGCGCTCAGTCCGGCACGCCGATGGACAAGCCCTGGCCGCTGGCGGTGTGGCCGGACGTGCCGACGCGCTTCCTCCTGTGTCGCAACGATCGATTCTTCCCTGCGGCCTTCATGCGCCGCGTCGTGCGGGAGCGCCTGGGCATCCCGCCCGACGAGATGGACAGCGGCCACCTGCCGGCGCTGGCACGCCCGCAGGAGCTCGTCGAGCGCCTGGAGGCCTACCGGGCGGCCGTGTGACCCGGATCCCGGCTTGACCCCGGCCGACCTTTCCTCCTAAACATACATAGGATGGACCCACGCACGCCCGTGATCGTCGGGATCGGGCTGAGCGACGGCCCGGTGGCGACGCACCTCGACGCGGTCCAGCATCACGTCGTCGCGCTGCGGCGGGCGCTCGAGGACTCGGGCGTGCGCAAGGCCGACATCGACGGCTACTGCTGCGCCGGAGCCGGCAAGTCGACCTCCGACCCCGACGACCTGGCGCCCATGGCGGAGTACCTGGGCATCGAGCACCGGTGGCTCGACGGAACCATGGTGGGCGGGTCGAGCTTCGAGTTCTTCGCGCAGCACGCGGCCGCCGCCATCCGCGACGGCCAGTGCGACACCGTGCTCATGACGTACGGCTCGGACCTGCTGTCGCGCCAGGGCCGCACGCTCGGGAGCAAGGGCCACTTCGGCCGGTCGTCCCGGGTGCCCGGGCCCGCCCAGTACGAGGCGCCCTACGGCAACGTGCTGATCGGCGCCTACGCCATGGCGGCGCAGCGGCACATGCACGAGTACGGGACGACGCCCGAGCAGCTGGCCGAGATCGCCGTCGCCGTCCGGGAGCACGCTGCCCTCAACCCGGACGCCCTGTACCGCGACCCGATCACGGTGGACGACGTGGTGTCGTCCCGCATGATCGCCGACCCCCTGCACAAGCTCGACTGCTGCGTGATCTCCGACGGGGGCGGGGCCGTCATCATGACCACCGCCGAGCGCGCCCGCGACCTGCGACAGCCGCCGGCGTTCGTGCTGGGGACCGGCGGCGCCCAGACCCACTGGCAGATCAGCGAGATGCCCGACTTCACGGCCACGGGGGCCGCGGCCGCCGGAGCGGAGGCGTTCCGACAGGCCCGGGTCACGCCCGCCGACATCGACACGGTGCAGCTCTACGACAGCTTCACGATCACCGTTCTGCTGCTGCTGGAGGACCTCGGGTTCTGCCCGAAGGGCGAGGGTGGCAGGTTCGTGGCCAGCGGCGCGCTCCGGTTGGGGGGCAAGCTGCCGCTGAACACCGACGGCGGCGGCCTCAGCTGCACCCATCCGGGCATGCGGGGGATCTTCCTGCTCATCGAGGCCGTGCGCCAGCTGCGCGGCCAGGCCGGGCCGGCCCAGGTCCCCGGCGCGTCGCTGGCCCTGGCCTGCGGCTCGGGTGGCTGGTTGTCCTGCATCGGCACCACGATCCTCGGACGGGACGCGCCGTGAGCCACGACGCCGGCGGCGACACCACCGGCGAAATCGCCGGCGACGTCGCCGCGTCCCTCGGCCGGCGACCCCTTCCCCTGCCCGACAACGTCTCCGCGCCGTACTGGGAGGCGGCCGCTCGCGGCGAGGTGCTGTACCAGGAGTGCCCGGCCTGCGGCCACCGCCAGTTCTACCCCCGGGCACTGTGCACGGCGTGCGCCGCGGAGCCGGAATGGCGCCCGGCGAGCGGCCGCGGCACCGTCCACACCTTCACGGTCATCCGCCAGAACTGGGCCGAGCCGTTCCGCGACCTGGCACCGTACGTCGTCGCCGTCGTGGAGCTGGAGGAGGGACCGCGCATGATGACCAACGTCACGGGCTGCGCCCCCGAGGACGTCCACATCGGCATGCCGGTCGAGGCCTACACGATCGCGGTCGAGGACGGGCTGGGCGTGCCGTTCTGGCGGCCGGCCCCGACCGACTGAGCGGTGGACTTCGACGACTCACCGGACGAGGCGGAGTTCCGGGCCCGGGCGCGGGCGTGGCTCGACGCGAACGCGGCGCGGCGGGGCGGCGCGGGCGACTTCGCATCCGACACCGGCCACGGCGACGACTTCGTCACGGCCTGCAGGGCCTGGCAGGGCCGGCTGCATGACGGCGGCTGGGCGGGCGTCACCTGGCCCGTCGAATACGGGGGCCGGGGCCTCGGGCCCGCCTTCGAGCAGATCTTCCACGACGAGCAGGCGGCGTACGGCGTGTCCAGCGCGATGTTCGCGGTCGGCATCGGCATGGCGGGGCCGACGATCATCGAGCACGGCACCGAGCGCCAGAAGGCCCGGTTCCTGCCCGCCCTGCTCCGCGGCGACGAGGTGTGGTGCCAGCTGTTCAGCGAGCCGGGGGCCGGGTCCGACCTCGCCGGCATCCGCACGCGGGCGGAGCGCGACCCCGGCGGCGGCTGGGTCGTCAACGGCCAGAAGGTCTGGACGTCGTACGCCCGCCACAGCGACTTCGGCATCCTCCTCGCCCGCTCCCACCCCGACCGCCCCAAGCACCGGGGCATCACCTACTTCCTGCTGGACATGTCGACGCCCGGCATCGAGGTGCGCCCGATCCCCCAGATGAACGGGTCGGCCGAGTTCAACGAGGTGTTCCTCCGCGACGTGCGAGTTCCCGATGACCGGGTCCTCGGCGCGCCGGGGGAGGGCTGGCGGGTGGCGATGTCGACGCTTGCGAGCGAGCGCGGCCTAGTCGGCACCGACTGGCCGGGCTTCGCCGAGGTGCTCGGCGCCGCCCGGGCCCGTGGGCTGGACCGCGATCCCGTCACGCGGCAGCGACTGGCGGAGGTGTACACGGGCGAGCAGCTCCTGCGCTTCCTCGGCTACCGCGCCAAGACGGCGCTCGGGCGGGGCGAGCCCCTCGGGCCACTGGCCTCGTCCATCAACCTGCTCTTCGCGAGCCACCTGAAGCGGACCGGCGACGCCGTGCTGTCGGTGCTCGGGGCCGATGGCCTCGTCCACACGGCCGGCGCCGACGCCAACGCCGACTGGGTGTTCCTGTTCCTCACGTGGCCGTGCGTCCGCATCGCCAGCGGCACGGACGAGGTCCAGCGCAACATCCTGGGCGAGCGGGCCCTCGGGCTGCCGCCCGAGCCCCGCGTCGACAAGGACGTGCCCTTCCGCGACCTCGTATCCTCCGCGACGACCCGTCCGCCTGTCGGGGCTCGACCGGGAGGCCGAGCTCACCGCCACGCCGGCCTGAACCTGAGCTAGAGGTTGAGGGTGATCGACGGCAACCCTGACCAGGTGGCAACGTGAGCCTGCGAGCCACGGCGCCGCCCAACCCGCCCGACCTGGTCCGGGCCTGGCGCGACAGCGGCCGGCTGACGGGCGAGCGGATCGGCTGGTGCCTGGACCGGGCCGCCGACCAGTGGCCCGGACGCGGCGCGGTGGTGGCGGGCGGCACCACCCATTCCTTCGCCGACCTGCGGGCGCGCGCCAACGCCGTGGCGGGGGCCCTCCTGGCGGGCGGCGTCGGCCGCGGCGACGTCGTGACCTGGATGCTGCCCAACGGCGTCGACGCCATCGCGGTCGCCGCCGCCGTGTGGCGGATCGGGGCGGTCAACAACCCGGTGGTGCCGATCTACCGGGAGCACGAGCTCTCGTTCGTGCTGGACCAGCTCCGCCCCGCCGCCGTGGTCACCGCGGAGCACGGGACCCGTGATCGGCGACATGCCGACGAGTTCGACGACGTGCTGGCGGGCCTGGACCACCGGCCCGGCGCCCGGCTGGTGTCGGGGGCGACCCCCGGCTGGCGGTCGATCCACGACTTGACGCCGGAGCCGCACCTGCCCCCGTCGGTCGAGCCCGCGCCCGCCGACGACCCCTGCCTCGTCCTCTACACCTCGGGCACGACGGCGGCGCCCAAGGGCGCGGTCCACAGCAGCGCCACCCTGCTGCAGGAGGTCCGGTCCATGCAGCGGGAGTGGGCGCTGACGTGGCGGGACGTGATGTTCATGGCCTCGCCGCTCACGCACATCACCGGCCTGCTGCAGGGCCTGCTGGTGCCCACGGCCGTGGGGGCCCGGTCGGTGCTGGTCGACCGCTGGGACCCCGAGGAGTCGGTCGACCGCATCGAGGCCGAGGGCGCCACCTACATGGCCGGCGCCACGCCCTTCCTCCAGGGGGTGGTCGAGCAGTACCAGGGCCGGCGCGTGGCGCGGCCGGCCCTGCGCCAGTTCACCTGCGGCGGGTCGGCGGTCCCCCCCCACCTCGTCGAGGAGGCCGACGCCCTCGGGATCGCCGCCCACCGGGCCTGGGGGATGACCGAGTTCCCGACGACCACGCTCGCGGGCGAGAACGATCCGCTGGAGCGGCGGGCCCACACGGACGGCCACCGGGCCGAGGCAGTCGAGGTCGAGGCCGTCGACGAGGACCGGCGGCCGCTGCCGGCCGGCGCCGAGGGGGAGCTGCGGGTGCGCGGGCCGGAGCGCATGCTCGGCTACGTCGACGCCGCCCTGAGCGCCGAGGTGGTCGACGGCGCCGGGTGGTTCTACACCGGCGACCTCGGGGCCGTCGACGACGCCGGCTACGTGACAGTCACGGGGCGGCGCAAGGACATCATCAACCGGGGCGGCGAGAAGTTCAGTGCCCGCGAGATCGAGGACCTGCTGGCCCGCCACCCCGAGGTCGCCGAGGTGGCGGTGGTCGGTGTTCCCGGCGGCCGCCTCGGGGAGCGGGTGTGCGCCGCCATCGTGGCCCGGGATCGCAACGCCGCCGCCGACGCCGCTGACCTGCGCTCGTTCCTCGAGTCGCAGCGGATCGCCCGGCAGAAGATCCCCGAGGAGTTCCTCGTCGTCGACGAGCTGCCCCGCACACCGGCCGGCAAGGTCCAGAAGTTCCTCCTCGTCGAGCGGTGGGACGACGGCCGGGCCGACGGGGGGAGCCGAAGAGCCTCCGGGTGACCGTGCGAGGTGGCCGCCGTGGCGCCGCCCTCACAGGTCGATGAACGCCAGCGACCGGTCGATGCAGTTGAAGTCCCGCGGCGCGGCGAAGTGGTCGACGTTGCGCAGCGTCACCAGCTCGGCGTCGGGGAGCGCGCTCACCAGCCGATCAGCGGGTGCCGAGAAGTCGCGGTCGCCGAGGACGACGAGCACCGGGCAGGTCACGCGCGCCAGGTCGTCCTCCGTCAGCGGCCGATCGGGACGGCGCAGGAAGGCGGTCAGCGCCCGGGGGTCGTTGCCGGCGGTCCGCGCCAGCCGCACGAAGAGCTGCACGCCGATGTCCTCCGCCGCCACCTCGTCCGGGCCGGACTCGAGCGCCCGGGCGAGCGGCTCGCGGTCCTCGGGGCGCAGGAGGTTGTCGCCCACGCCGATGACGACCAGCTTGCGCAGGCGTGCCGGGTCCTCCGACGCCAGCCCGAGCAGCAGCCGGGCCCCCGTGGAGAAGCCGATGGCGTCGACCGGTGCATGGGGCGCGACGACGTCGGCCAGCTCGCCCTGCACGTCGGCGTACGCCGCCGG
This sequence comes from Acidimicrobiales bacterium, assembly GCA_035259985.1. GTDB lineage: Bacteria > Actinomycetota > Acidimicrobiia > Acidimicrobiales > VFJN01 > DASQUK01. The sequence continues at coordinate 17,075 of DATFVX010000200.1, forward strand.
ATCGGTGGTGGCCGGCGACTCGCCGTGCCCCGGCAGGTCGATGCGCAGCACCTTCCGGCCGCCGTCGGCGAGCAGGTCCGTCCATCCGTTGTGCTCCCAGCCGTGGGCATAGGACGAGGCGAAGCCGTGCACCAGCGCTACCGGGGGATGGTCGGGCATGGGCCGACAACCTAGATGACCCGTCGACGTGGGCCGTGTGTGGGCCGGGCCTTGACTTCGAGCGCGCTCCAGCCCGTACCGTCAACGGGATGCGACCCCTCGACGAGCAAGTCATCCTGGTGACCGGCGCCACCGACGGGCTGGGCCGTGGCCTCGCCGAACGGCTGGCGGCCGGCGGCGCCACCGTGCTGCTTCACGGCCGCGACGACGAACGCGGGGCGGCCGCCGTGCGGGAGATCGGCGAGGCCACCGGCAACGGGCGGCTGCGCTGGTACCGGGCCGACCTCGCGTCGCTGGCCGACGTGCGGGCGCTGGCGGAGCGGGTCGGCGCGGAGGAGCCGCGGCTCGATGCGCTGGTGAACAACGCCGGCATCGGCACGACGCTTCCCGGCGACGGCGTCCGCCAGGTGAGCGCCGACGGCCACGAGCTGCGCTTCCAGGTCAACTACCTGGCGCACTACCTGCTGACCCGCCTGCTGTTGCCGCTCCTCGAGCGTTCGGCGCCCGCCCGGATCGTCAACGTGAGCTCGGCCGGCCAGGCGCCCATCGACTTCGACGACGTGATGCTCGAGCGGCACTACGAGGGCTACCTCGCGTACTGCCAGTCGAAGCTGGCGCAGATCATGTCCACGATCGACCTGGCCGAGGAGCTGGCCGGCCGCGGCGTGACCGTCAACGCCCTGCACCCGGGCACCTTCATGCCCACCAAGATCGTGACCCACGCCGGCGTCGACCCGCTCACGCCGCTCGACCAGGGCATCGACGCCACCGCCCGGCTCGTGGCCGACCCGGCGCTCGACGGCGTGACCGGGCGCTACTTCGACGGCAGCCGCGAGTCCCGGCCCAACGCGCAGGCGGCCGACCCCGAGGCCCGCCGCCGGCTGCGCGAGCTGTCCGACCGCCTGGCCGGGCTGGGGGTCCCGCAGGGCTGACGCCGCCGGCGCCCGCGCGGCCCTAGCGTGAACCACCGTGACCGAGCCCGCCGACCACGCCGCCTCGGCGACCGCCCCTGCGGCGCCGCCCGTCGCCCAGCGGGTGCCGGTGGAGCGCCGGGTGCACGGCGAGACCGTCGTCGACGAGTACGCGTGGCTGCGCGACCGGGACGACCCCGAGGTGATCGCGCACCTGGAGCGCGAGAACGCCTACCTGCGGGAGGTGCTGGCACCCACGGCGGGCCTGCGCCGGGCCGTGTTCGACGAGATCAAGGCGCGGACGCAGGAAACCGACCTCACCGTGCCGGTGCGGAAGGGGGAGTGGTGGTACTACGGCCGCACCGTCGAGGGCCAGCAGTACGCCATCCGGTGCCGACGCACCGAGGCCGGCGACGACGGCACCGAGCAGGTGCTGGTCGACTTCAACGAGGTGGCCGGCGACTCGCCGTACCTGGGCGTGGGGGCGTTCGACGTCAGCCCCGACCACCGGATCGTGGCCTACTCCGTCGACTTCGACGGCGCCGAGCTCTTCACCATGCGGTTCAAGGACCTCGAGACCGGCGCACACCTCCCCGACGAGATTCCCGGCACGTACTACGGCACGGCCTGGTCGGCGGACGGCGGCACCTTCTTCTACGTCACCCCCGACGAGGCCAGGCGGCCCTACCGGCTGTGGCGCCACCGCGTGGGCACCGACGTGTCGGCCGACGAGCTCGTGTACGAGGAGGAGGACGAGCGGTTCTTCCTCGGGGTCCACCTCAGCCGCAGCGAGCGGTTCGTCGTGCTCGGCCTCGACAGCATGGTGACGAGCGAGGCGCGGGTGTTGCCGGCCGACGACCCGACCGGGGAGTTCCGCGTGATCGAGGCCCGACGCGACGGCGTCGAGTACGACGTCGACCACCAGGGCGACCGGTTCCTCATCGTCACCAACGATCAGGCGCAGGACTTCCGCCTCGTCGCGGCGCCCGTCGCCGCTCCCGGGCGCGAGCACTGGCGCGACGTGATCCCCCACGTGCCCGGCACCCGGATCCAGGCCGCCGAGGCGTTCGCGGGCCACGTGGTCGTGCACCTCCGGCGCGACGGGCTGAGGGGGCTCCGGGTCATCCGGGCCGCGGACGGCGCCACCCACGACGTCGAGTTCGACGAGCCCGTGTACACCGTGACCGGCTCGGGCGACAATCCCGAGTACGACTCGACGCTCTACCGGTTCCACTACACCTCGCTGGTCACGCCGGCCTCCGTCTACGACTACGACCTCGACGCCCGGACCCGGACGCTGCGCAAGCGGCAGCCGGTGCTGGGCGACTTCGACCCCGATCGCTACGAGTCGAGGCGCGAGTGGGCGACCGCACCCGACGGCACCGCGGTCCCGGTCTCGCTGGTGCGGCGCCGGGACCGCCCGGAGGGGCCGGCGCCGACGCTGTTGTACGGCTACGGGGCCTACGAGGCGAGCATGGACCCCGGCTTCTCGATCGCCCGGCTGTCGCTGCTCGACCGCGGGGTGACGTTCGCGATCGCCCACGTCCGGGGCGGCGGCGAGATGGGGCGCCGCTGGTACGAGGACGGCAAGCTGCTGCGCAAGCGCAACACGTTCACCGACTTCATCGCCGCCGCCGACCACCTGATCGCGCGGGGCTACACACGCCCCGACCTCCTCGCGGCGCGGGGCGGGAGCGCCGGCGGGCTGCTGGTGGGGGCGGTGGCCAACCTCGCACCGGAGATGTTCCGGGCGATCGTCGCCGAGGTGCCCTTCGTCGACAACGTCAACACCATCCTCGACCCCAGCCTGCCCCTCACCGTCACCGAGTGGGAGGAGTGGGGGAACCCGGCCGCGGACGCCGAGGCCTACCGCTACATGCGCTCGTACTCGCCCTACGAGAACGTCGGCGGCCACCCCTATCCCGCCATCCTCGCCACCGCCGGCCTGAACGACCCCCGGGTCTCGTACCACGAGCCCGCCAAGTGGGTCGCCCGCCTGCGCGCCACGGCCACGGGCGGCGCGCCGGTGCTGCTCAAGGTCGAGATGGGTGCCGGGCACTCGGGCCCGTCGGGCCGCTACGACGCCTGGCACGACGAGGCGCTGGTCCTCGCCTTCGTGCTCGACCAGATCGGCGGCGCGTCCTGACGGCCGCCGCAACCCTGCCCACTACCTTTGCGGGCGGATGCAGATCGTCTATGTCGCTGGGGACGCGCGTCGCGAGCTGGACGTCCGGGTCAACAACCCCTCGGCCACGGTGGCCGACCTCGTGCGCGCGCTCGACCCCACGGCGGGCGCCGACCGCTCGCTCCTGATCGACGGCCGGCCGGCCGATCCCGACTTCGAGCTGCGCGAGTCCGGCCTCCACGAGGGTGCGACCGTGACCCTCGGGCATCTAGGGACGACCCCCCGACCCGAACCTGCCACCCCACCCGAACTTTCGGCGCTTGGCGCCCCCATGAGGGCCGCAACCACCGCACGTTCGTGGGAGGTGGCGGTGGTGAACGGGCTCGCCGCGGGCCGGCGATACCGGCTGGCGCCCGGCACCATGGTGCTGGGACGCGCGCCGGGCTGCGACATCGAGCTCGACCATCCGACGGTCTCGAAGCGGCACGCTCAGATCACCGCGGGCGCCGGCCTCGCCGACGTGACCATCGGCGACCTCGGCTCGCACAACGGCACCTGGGTGGGCGGGCTCCCGGTGGTCACGCCGATCCCCCTGGACGTCTCCAGCGACGTCGTGCGGCTCGGGGCCGTCGAGCTCGAGCTGCGACCGGCGCAGGACGCCGACCGGCCCGTCGCCGTCGACCCCGTTCGCCACGCCAACGCCGCCGGGACGATCCCGTTCAACCGGCCGCCCCGCCCGGCGCCCGCACCCCCGCCCGCCGAGGTCGCCCCGCCGGCCCCGCCGCGGACGGGCCAGGCCAAGGTGCCGTTGTCGCTCATCGCGATCATGACCCCGCTGATCTTCGCCGGGGTCATGTTCGCGGTGATGCGGTCGCCGCAGTTCCTCATGTTCGGCCTGCTGACGCCCGTCATGGGGATCGGCAACGCCATCGACGCCAAGCGGCGGGGCCGCCGGTCCGACCGGGGGGAGGCCGAGCGCTTCCGCCGCGAGCTGGGCGAGTTCAGGGCCCGGCTGGCGTCGCTGGCGGACGACGAGCGGCGGCGGATGCGGGCCGCCTATCCCGACCCGGCGGAGATCATGCGCCGGGTCGCCCTGCCCAGTACGAACCTATGGGAGCGGCGGCCGGCGCACCCCGACTTCCTGCGCCTGCGCGCCGGCGTGGGCGACGTCCCGTGGTCGCCCCCGGTGGCACAGGCCGGGCCGGGGACCGTGCCGCCCGAGGAGCTGGCCGCGGTGCTGGCCGAGTCCGAGACCCTCGGCGACGCGCCCGTGCCGCTCACGCTGGCGGGCGGCGGGGTGGTGGGGGTCGTGGGCGACCGCGGTGCGGCCCTGGCCGTGGCGCGGTCCCTGCTGTGCCAGGCGGCGGCCCTGCACGGCGCGGCCGACCTGCCGGTGATGATCCTGGCCAGCGCCGCGGCCGCCCCCGCCTGGGACTGGGCCAAGTGGTTGCCGCACACCCGCGACGCCAGCGGGGTCGGGCGGATGCTGTCGCACGATCCGGACCTGTCGACCCGGCTCGTCGAGGCCCACCTCAGGCCGGCGGGAGGGCGCGACCGGGCGGACCGCTCGGAGGCGGCCGTCGGTCCCACCGTCCTCGTGGTGGTCGACGACGAGTCGCTGACCGAGGGCCGCAAGGCGCCGACCCGGAGCCTGCTGCGCGGCGAGGGTGGACCGGTGGCCGGCGTTGTCATCGCCTCTTCCGTCGACCGGCTGCCGGCGGTGTGCACGACCGTCATCGAGATGACCGACCCCGACGGCCGCGCCGAACTCAGCCTGCCGGAGCAGGGCCGGAGGATCGCCGGCTTCCTCGCCGCCGGCATGGCCGACGACGCCGCCCGCGACTGCGCCCGGTCGCTGGCGCGGTTCGAGGATCCCGAACTGGACGTCGTCGGTGCCGGCCTGCCCGCGTCGATCCGGCTGCTGCCGCTGCTCGACCTGGAGGACTGCACGCCCGATGCCGTGCTGGCGCGCTGGAAGGCGGGCGGCAGCGACCCGCCCCCCGCCGCCCCCATCGGTGTGGCCGAGGACGGCGTGTTCGGCGTGGACTTCGTGGCCGACGGGCCCCACGGGCTCGTGGGCGGGACGACCGGCGCCGGCAAGTCCGAGCTGCTGCGCACGCTGGTTGCCGGGTTGGCGGCGAGCATCGACCCCGACCACCTCACCTTCGTGCTCGTCGACTTCAAGGGCGGCAGCGCCTTCGACGAATGCGCCCGGCTGCCCCACACGGTCGGCATGGTCACGGACCTCGACCAACACCTCGCCGAACGGGCGCTGCGCTGCCTCGAGGCCGAGCTGCGCCACCGCGAGCGGGTGCTGCGCGATGCCGGCGCCGTCGACCTGCCCGACTACCTGCGCAAGGGCCTGCCCGAGGCCCTGCCACGGCTGCTGGTGATCATCGACGAGTTCGCCACGCTCAAGGCCGAGCTGCCCGAGTTCATCGACGCGCTGGTGGGCGTGGCCCAGCGGGGGCGCAGCCTGGGGGTGCACCTGCTGCTCGCCACCCAGCGCCCGCAGGGGGCGATCAGCGACAACATCCGCGCCAACACCAACCTCCGGATCGCCCTCCGGGTCCAGGAGAGGACCGACTCCACCGACGTGATCGACGTGCCCGACGCCGCCGGGATCCCCCGCACCGCTCCGGGGCGGGCGTACGTGCGGCTCGGGCCGGGCGAGGTGGTGGCGATCCAGACCGCGCTGTCCACCGGCTCGCGACGGGAGGCGGCGTTGGCCCCGGTGGACGTGGCGCCGTTCGTCTACGGGCCGGCGCCCCGGGCGGCCAGCGCCCCGCCGCCCCCCGGCCTCGGCGCGCCCCCGATCACCGATGGTCTCGCCGACCCCGACGCCGACCCCGACCCCGACGCCGGGGGTGAGAGTCACACGGACCTGTCGGTGCTGGTAGCCGCCGTCCGGGAGGCGTTCGCCCGGACCGGGCGGCCGCAGCCGCGCCGGCCCTGGCCCGATCCACTGCCGGGTGACGTCGACCTCGACCGTCTGATCGACCGCGCGTTCCAGGACGCCGGCCCGCCGGGCGCCCCGGAGCCCGTGCCCCTGGGGCTTGCCGACGACCCCGACGCCCAGGCGCAGTACCCGATGGGATGGTCGCCGGGCGACGGCAACCTCATCGTCTACGGCATCGGCGGCAGCGGCACCACCACCGCCCTGTCGAGCCTGGCCGTGTCGCTGGCCCGGCTGCACGCCGCCGACGACGTCCACATCTACGCCCTCGACTTCGGCGCCGGGGAGCTGGGCGCGCTCGCGCCGCTGCCGCACGTCGGTGCGGTGATCATGGCCAACGAGCGGGAGCGCCAGACACGGCTGATCCGGCACCTGCGCACCGAGCTCGACCGGCGCCGCCAGCTGGGCGGCGCCGCACTCCGCGACGAACCGCGGATCGTCACGCTCGTCGACGGCTGGAGCGCGTTCGCCGCCGAGTACAGCGACCTGGCCGGCGGTGCGGTGTTCGACGCCTTCGCCCGCGTGTTCGCCGACGGCCCCGAGCTGCGGATGTCCACGGTGGTGGCCGCCGACCGCGCCACCGCGGTCCCGAGCCAGCTCGCGTCGCTGGTCCGCCAGCGGCTCACGCTCAGGCTGGCCGATCCCTACGACTACGCCGGCTTCGGGGTGCGCTTGACGGCCGTGCCCGAGATGGTGCCGGGACGGGCGCTGCTGGCCGGGACGGGCCAGGTGATCCAGGTCGCCCGCCCGGACGGCGGGCTGGCGGCCGCCGTGGCCAGCGCCGCCGCGGCGATCCCTCCCGATCGCACCGGGGACCGCCGCCCGCCGGCCGCCGCCCGCCGGCCGGATCCGATCGCCAGCCTCGCCACCGTGGTCCCCCTGGCCGAGCTGGCGGCGCCGGCCCGGCTGGACGACCGGCCGTGGTCGCTCCCGATCGGCGTGGCCGAGCGCACCCTGTCCGCCGCCGGCCTGGTGGTCTACGAGGGGGAGCACGCCCTCGTCGCCGGGCCCGCCCGCTCGGGCAAGAGCACCACCCTGTTGACGGTGGCGGCCGCCTGCCGGGCGGCCCGCCCGGACGCCTGCGTGATCGCCGTCGTCGGGCCGCGCTCGCCGTTGGCCGGGCGGCCGTCGATCGACGAGGTAGTGGCGCCCGCCGCCATCGGGGCGAGGCTCATGCCGCTGGTGGACCGGGCCGCCGGCGCCGGACGGCCGGCGCTGGTGCTGGTCGACGACGCCGAGTCGGTCGACGACAGCGGCGGCGTCCTCGAGCGCCTGTCGACCGCCGACCTGCCGGGCCTGCTGTTCGTCGCCGCGGGCCGCAACGACGGCATCCGCACCGGCTACTCCCACTGGACCCGCCCGCTCCGCCGCTCGAAGCTCGGCGTGCTCCTGCGGCCCGACGTCGACCTCGACGGCGACATCCTCGGCGCCTCGCTGCCGCGGCGGGCACCGGTGGCGATGGTCCCCGGGCGGGGCTACGTGGTGAACAGCGGCGAGGCCGAGCTCATCCAGGTCGCCCTGCCCGGCTGATCGGCCGATCCCGCGAACCTGCCGCGGAAATGGTGGCCCGGGCGACCAATCCCGCGGCAAGAAGCAGAGGCGACCGACGGGCGGAGGGGGCTACCCGCCGGCGTCGATCGTCGACAGGGTGGCGGTGCCGGCGTCGAGCACGTAGATGTCGTCGCCGGATGCGCCCAGTGCCACGAGCGCCGAGCCCTCGCCGCGGCGCAGCACCAGCTCCAGGCGCTCGTCCTCGCCGATGCGCCACACCTCGTTGGTGAAGGTCAGGACGAGGACGCCGTCGCTGGTGGCCGCGAGGTCGCGGGCCTCGATGTAGGAGTCGCCGGCGGCGGCGCCCTCCGACGGCGGCTCGACGGGGTTGCCGTCCTCGTCCCGCTCGACCTCCTGGGTGAGCCGTTCGGGACCGCCGCCGGGGGGCAGCGCCACGATCCGGCCGCCGAGCACCTGGTCGTCGACGTAGTAGAGCGTGCCGTCGGGCGCCACGCTCAGCGGTCCCGCGAGCGCGTCGTCGACCGCCTCCCCGATGCGCCCGTCCGCACCGATCGACACCACCTGCAGCCCATCGTGGTCGGCGACGAAGACCGTGCCGTCCGCGGCGGCGGTCAGCGCACTCAGCTCCTGGACCGCGGGCACCTCGCCCGCCGAGGCCCGCCCGTCCCGGTACCGGACCAGGCTGCCCCGGTCGGGGTCGGTGGCGAACAGCGTCCCGTCGTCGCTGGCACCGACGCCGGCGGCGGCGGACACGTCGTCGAGACCCTCGACCTCCGCCAGGCGGTCGCCGGTCACCGCGAGCACCGTGCCGTCGCCGGTGACGACCCAGACGCCGTCTCCGGCGGCGGCGACGTCGACCGCCTCGGCGAGGTCGTCGTCCTCGGCCACCGTCTCGAGGCGGCCGACGTCCCGGGCCTCGTCGCCGCCGCCGTCGTCGCCACCCGAGCACGCGGCGAGCGCCACGGCCCCGCCCGCGAGGGCGATCGCCGCGGCCAGCGAGAGCGCCGGCGTGGGCCGGACCAGGCGCGGCATCAGCGGTGTTCGAGGCTGTCGATGACCTCGTCCATGCGCTGGCCGGCGGCGGTGCGGTCGCCGGCGATGGCGTCGCCCACCGGGTCGGAGTTGAGCCACTCGTTGTAGGCCCGCTGCTCGTCGGCGCTCATCGCCGCGTAGGGCTTGATGGGCCGGCGGTCGCCCGACGTCCCGTCGGCGAAGAAGTCGGTGTCCATGCCGTGGGCCCGGCTGCCGAGGGCGGCATTGGTGGCCTCGATGACCTGGGACGACGTCCACGTGCCCCGAACCCCGTACTCGTAGGCGGCCGTTGCGCTCGTGAGCTCGGCCCTGATGCCGTCGCGCACGTTGGCCATGTTGGCGTAGTCGCGGTCCACGGCGCCCTCGAGGCCCGACATGCCGAAGTTGTCGATCGCCTGGTCGAGGGCGAAGCTGCCGATGCTGATGGCCGAGCTCGCGGTCTGACCGGCGACCGGAACCAGTCCCACGACGTCCTTCACCAGGCCGACGCCGTCGAGGAAGCTCTGGCGCGCGGCGATGCGGGCCTCGGTGGCCTCGACCTGGGCGTTCTCGTCGGCCTCGGTGACCAGCCCCATCAGGCCGCCGATCTGGCGCGACTCGCCGCCGAAGCCGTCGCCCGTGTCCGACGTGAGGGTGTGCTGGACGAACTCGAGGCTCGCCCTGTACACGGAGTTGGCGGCGTCGTCGTTGCCCATCAGCACCTTGAGGAAGTCGTGGGCGTTGTACAGGCCCTGCTGCGCGTTCGCGTCCACGTTGCCCAGGGCCGAGGGCATCACCTCGTGGGTGCGGTCGGCGAGCTGGTCGATGTGCGTGCGGGCCCCTTCGCCCAGGGTCGGCAGCAACTGGTCGAAGTGGACCCCGTCCTGGTCGCCGACCGTGTCGGCCACGATCTCGAACAGCGCGTCCGACCTCGTGTCGTCCCAGTGCTGCAGGCCGTTGTCGACCACCCCCGCCAACGCGTCCCCCAGCATCGGGTCGATGGTGTGGGGGCGGTAGCGCAGCAGCATCTCCACGTTGGTCGCGGTGCGGCCGGGGTAATAGATGGTGCCGTCGCCGGGATTCTTCATGCCCAGCCAGTCGAGCGACGCATCCTGGTTGGCGCCGAGTGCGTCGAGGATGTTGATCTCGGCCGTCGAATCCTGGAAGCCCCACGGGATGGTGTGCATGTAGCCCGTGGGCGTGGCGTCGTGGGCCAGCAGGTAGTCGAGCTGCCGGTTGGCGACGGCGACGAGCACGTCGGTCGGCAGCGCCGCGTTCTTCACCAGCAGGCTGTAGTGCAGGTTGTTCGGCCTGTCGAAGTCGTCGGGGTGCCAGAAGTCGGCGAACTCCTGCACCCAGTCCTCGTTCAGCCGATCGCCGTCGGCGAGGTCCTGGTTGTCGGGGTCGCGCCGATCGATCTGTGGCGTGGCCGCCCGCGTGTCCATCGCGGTGGTGAGGATGGTGGCGAACGGCAGGAGCCGCTGCTGACCCCATCCCGGGTTGTCGCCGTAGTCGCCGCCGGGCCAGGCCGCCTCGATGAGCGCCGGGATCCGGACCATGCCGTCGACGCCCATGGCCTCGACGAACGTGACCGCGAAGGCAGGATCGAACTGTCCCCGGGCCGCCCTGCCCGCGAGCCCGTCGAGCTCGTCGGCCGAGATGCCGTCCTCCATGGCGGCGCGGATGTCCTGCGTGAGTTGGTTGGCCGCCGCGATGGCGGCGTCGCGGTCGGCGTAGCCCACGTGGCCGAGGCTGAGGATCGACGCGTCCGCCATCGTGAGCACCATCGCGTCGAGCCGGGCCTGGCTGAGCCGTCGTTCGCCGAGGCTCTGGTTGGCCTGGAAGAACGCGTTGGCGACGTCGCCGGCGAACTCGTCGAGGTGGTGCCAGTCGCCGACGAGATCGGCGAGGGTCGCGTCCGGCTCACCGAGCGACGGCAGGTAGGGCGAGCCGCTGGCCCGGAGGCTGGCGACCCTGCCGGCGACCGCGTCGGCCTGGGTCTTCAGCGTGGCGACGAGCGCGAGCCCGTCGCTCGAGTAGCGCCCGAGCTTGAACGGGTTGGCACTGCTGGTGGCCATCGGCGCGCTTCCGCTCAGACCGGGATGTTGCGGCCGTAGGGACGCGTCGTGGACGTCGGCGGGTCGGGCTCCAGCGCCGCCTGGTTGTAGCGGTGCTGCGCGTGGTTGGCGCGCTCCGCGCCCGACACGATCGAGGACGCCAGCGTGGCCAGCGTCTCCTTCAGCCCCGCGGCGGTCCCGGTGATGCGGCCGTAGGCGCGGTCGAACTCGTCGCGGTAGGTGCCCACCCAGGCGACGATGGTCGGCAGCATCGTCGACCGGGACTCGAGCTGCGTGCCGAGGGTGCTGGCCGCGGTGTCGAGCGCGGTCACCGCGGCCGCGGCATCCGCCCAGGGAAAGTCGGCGACGGCGGCGCCGGCCACCGCCTCGACCCTTGCCGGCATCTCGGCCGCCATGCGTTCCTCCCCGTTCCCGCAGCCGCCCGCCCCAGCGAACGGCGAAACACTACTTGAGCCGCACTGGGCGCCCATGCGTGGTCGCTAGTGTGTCGGCCGGCGAGCGGCTGGCTGGGACGAGCCGACCTCGGGGGGTCGGCGTTTGCTGCAAAGGGGAGCCAACGATGACGCAGGGTGTGGTCAAGTCGACGACCGAGGCGATCCAGGCCATCGACAACATGAAGAAGACCATCAACGGCGGCCTGCTCGACAGCATCAGCACGTTCGTGAGCCACGGCGACAGCCTCAATCCCGAGAACTTCGCCGGCGGATCGGCCGAGGCCTTCTACGCCGAGTGGCCGGACACCAAGCGTGCGCTGCAGACCGCCATCGAGCGGCTGACGATGATGAGCGACGACATCATGACCGTCAACACCAACATCCAGACGGCGGGTGGTAACCAGTAGCCACCCGACGGTCGGCGACTACGAGCTCGAACAGCGGATAGGAGCCGGCGCTTCGGGGACGGTGTGGCGGGCGCACAGCCGAGGCCCGGTCACCCGGGTCGTCGCCCTCAAGCGGCTGCCCATCGGCGGCGGCCACGGCGAGCTCGACCGGCTCCGGCGGGAGGCGACCCTCCTCACCGAACTGGACCACCCGCACATCGTGCGGGTGCTCGAGGTGGTGAACGACGGGGACGGCATCGCGCTGGCCATGCAGTTCGCGCCCGGCGGGTCCCTCGACGACCTGTTGGCCGAGCGTGCCCGCGTGGCGCCTGGTGAGGTCGTCGCGGTTGCGGCGCCGGTCGCCGACGCGCTGGCGTCCGCTCACCGGCGCGGCATCCTCCACGGCGACGTCAAGCCCGCCAACATCCTGTTCACGTCGGACGGCGAGCCGCTCCTGTCGGACTTCGGCGTGGCGCGGACCCTGGGCGGTCGTCACACCAGCGACCACGTGAGCGGCACCGCCGAGTACGTGGCCCCTGAGCTCCTGGACGGAGCCGACCCCGACCCGCGCGCGGACGTCTACTCGCTGGGTGTCGTCTGCTACCAGGCGCTGGCGGGCCAGCCGCCGTACACCGGCCCCGTGCCGCTGGCGGTGGTGCGGGCGGCCGACGCGGGCCGGCACCTGCGCCTCGAGAGCCTGACGCACGTGCCCGAGGCGCTGGCGGCGGTGGTCGAGCGGGCCATGGACCGCGATCCCGAGCGGCGG
>DATFVX010000201.1:0-2280 GCA_035259985.1 Acidimicrobiales bacterium
CCCGCCGTTGCTGGAGCTGGCCCCGGACCTGCGCACGCCGTGGCTCGGGCTGTTCGGCGACCGCGACCCCAGCATCACCGTGGACGACGTGGAGGCCCTCGCGGCCGCGGCCGCCAAGGCGGCCGTCCCCACGGAGGTGGAGCGCTACCCGGACGCCGGGCATGGCTTCCATCGGGACGGCAGCGCCGCCTACCACGCCGAGTCCGCCGTCGACGCCTGGCGGCGCACGCTCGACTGGTTCGCCCGCCACCTGACCACCGGAACCGCCGACGTCCTCTGAGAGGTGCGCGGATAGGCACGCCGCCTCGCCGCCCTGCGGTGTGGGAACATGTGTTCGTGGTACGTGAGGCCACGATCCTGCACGCCGACCTCGACTCGTTCTACGCCTCGGTCGAGCAGCGCGACGACCCGCGGCTGCGCGGCCGGCCTGTCATCGTCGGTGGCGGCGTCGTGCTGGCCGCCAGCTACGAGGCCAAGGCGTTCGGCATTCGCACCCCGATGGGCGGCGGCGAGGCCCGCAGGCTGTGCCCGTGGGCGGTCGTCGTCCCGCCGCGCATGTCGGCCTACACCGAGGCGAGCAAAGCGGTGTTCGAGGTCTTCGACCGGACCACACCGCTCGTCGAGGGCCTGTCGATCGACGAGGCGTTCCTCGACGTCGGGGGCCTCAGGCGGGTCTCGGGATCGGCCCGCGAGATCGCGGTTCGGCTGCGCCGGGAGGTCGCGGACCGGGTCGGCCTGCCCATCACCGTCGGTGTGGCCCGCACGAAGTTCCTGGCCAAGGTGGCGAGCGGCGTGGCCAAGCCCGACGGGCTCCTGGTGGTGCCGCCCGATGGGGAGCTCGACTTCCTGCATCCGCTGCCGGTCGAGCGCCTCTGGGGGGTGGGCCCGGTCACCGGGGCGAAGCTCCGCAGCCGCGGCATCGTCACGGTGGGCGAGGTGGCGGGGCTCGCGGAGGCGGCGCTGGTGGCCATGCTCGGCCGGGCGTCCGGCCGACACCTGCACGCCCTGGCGCACAACCGCGACCCTCGGCCGGTCCAGGTGGGCCGTCGCCGGCACTCGATCGGGTCGCAGCACGCTCTCGGCCGCGCGCCCAAGACCCCCGAGGACGTCGACGCGTCCCTGGTCGCAGTCGTCGATCGCGTCACGCGGCGGATGCGCGCCGCCGGAAGGGTCGGCCGCACGGTCGTGCTCCGGCTGCGGTTCGACGACTTCTCGCGCGCGACCCGCTCGCACACGCTGCCCCAGGCCACCGCCGCCACCCGGACGATCCTGGACACCGTGCGGGCGCTGCTCGCCGAGGCCCAGCCGACGATCGAGGAGCGGGGGCTGACCCTGGTCGGGGTGGCCGTCGGCAACCTCGCCGATGCCGACGCCGTCCAGCTCGCGCTGCCGTTCGCCCCGCTCGGCGCCAGCGCGCTCGACGCGGCGCTCGACGAGGTGTACGACCGCTTCGGCTCCGGCGCCGTGACGCGGGCGGTGCTGCTCGGGCGAGCGCGGGGCCTGGAGGTGCCGCTGCTGCCGGACTGACGGCCGGCCCTGTGTCGGGTGCCCCGGTCCGAGAGCTACAGGGCGTGCTGTCGGATCCAGCTGTGCATGGCGATCCCCGACGCCACGCCGGCGTTGATCGAGCGGGTCGACCCGAACATGGTGATCGAGCACACCTGCGCGCAGGCGGCGCGGGCGGCGTCCGACAGTCCCGGGCCTTCCTGGCCGAACAGGAGGACGCAGCGCCCGGGCAGCTCGACCGTCTCGAGCGGCACCGAGCCCGGCAGGTTGTCGATGCCGACGATCGGCAGGCCGCCGGGCTCGGCGGCGCTGGACCATGCGCGCAGGTCGTCGACCGTGCGGTGGTGGACGACGTGCTGGTAGCGCTCGGTCACCATCGCTCCCCGCCGGTTCCAGCGGCGGCGGCCGACGATGTGGACGGCCGCCGCCAGGAAGGCGTTGGCGGTGCGGACGACCGTGCCGATGTTCAGGTCGTGCCGCCAGTTCTCGACCGCCACGTGGAACGGGTGCCGGTGCTGGTCGAGGTCGGCGACGATGGCGTCGACCCGCCAGTAGCGGTAGCGGTCAACCACGTTGCGCCGGTCGCCCAGCGCCAGGAGCTCGGGGTCGAGGCGCGGGTCATCGGGCCACGGCGGCGGGTACGGCCCGACGCCGACCTCGGCCCCCACCTCCGCCGGGCCCGGGTCGCCGGGACTCGGGCCGATGGATCCGCTGGGACCCTCAGCCGCTGCCGTCTGCCCCGGAGCTTCCCGAACCGGTGGCCGTGTCACCCGC
>DATFVX010000202.1:0-2076 GCA_035259985.1 Acidimicrobiales bacterium
CTCGACGACGGCGACGTGCGCCCCGAACGGATAGGTCGCCCGGGACACCTCGAAGTCGTGGTCGGCGGCCAGCGGTGTCCCCTGGGCCTCGGCGGCCGCTGCGACGTCGGCCCACGTGCGGGTCACCGCCGGGGTGCCGACCACACGGAACCCGCCGGCGGTGGCATCGTGCTCGACGTCGTCCACCGCCGCCTCCAGCAGGTCGGCGGCGACCTTCCTGGCCTGCTCGACCACGTCGGCGGCGGCGCCGCGCACGGCTGACCCGCCCAGCTGGACCGACCGCGACCCCATCGTGCCGCCGCCCCTCGGGACCGCGTCGGTGTCGCCGTGGCGCACGCCGACGCGCTCGATCGGGACACCCAGCCCGTCGGCGACCAGCATCGCGAACGCGGTCGCCAGGCCCTGCCCGTGCGGCGAGGTGCCGGTGGCGACGACGACGTCGACGCCGTCGGGGCCTGCGGCCGTCTCGGGGCGCGCCCGCACCTCGACGCGGGCGTATTCGCTCCCGCCCGACGGGGCGGCGGTCACCTCCACGTACGCCGCCACGCCGATGCCCAGGGCCACAGGGCCGTTCCGCTCGCGTCGCCGGCGTTGCTCGGCGCGCAGGTCGTCGTAGCCGGCCGCCGCCAGCACCCGCTCCAGCGCCGCCGGGTAGTCGCCGCAGTCGTAGGTCTCGCCGGTGGGCGTGGTGAGGGGATCGTCGAACCGCGCCAGCAGGTTGCGCCGGCGCACCTCGGCGGGATCCATCCCCACCTCGGTCGCAAACAGGTCGACCGCACGCTCGATCGCGGCGGTGGCCTCGGGCCGCCCCGCCCCCCGGTAGGCACCGACCGGCGTGGTCGTGGTGACCACCACCCGGGCGTGGGTCTCGACGACCGGGATGGCGTAGGTCCCGGCCGCCATGGCGCGGGTCAGCATGGGCAGGTAGGCGGCCATGTTCGGGTAGGCGCCGGCGTCCTGCACGAGCGACAGGCGGTAGGCCTCGATGGTGCCGTCCCGCCGGCCGCCGATGGCCACGTCGTGCACCTGCGCCCGGCCCTGCAGCATCGCCTGGAGGTTCTCGCTGCGGCTCTCGACCCAGCGGACCGGTCGCCCGCAGCGGCGCGCCAGCCACGGCAGCAGCAGGTCCTCGGGGTGGAGGTCGATCTTGGCGCCGAACCCGCCACCCACGTCGGGGGCGACGACGGCCACGTCGCGCTCGTCGACGGCGTAGACCGCCGCCAGCGTCCCCCGGACGGCATGGGGATTCTGCGTCGAGCACCACACATGGAGGCGGCCATCGACCCAGGCCGCCGCCGACGACCGCACCTCGAGCGGGCAGGCGGCCACGCGCTGGTTGACGATGCGGTGCCGGACCACGACCTCGCAGTCGTCGAACGCATCGCGCCCGTCGCCGCCCGGCTCGGTGCCGAACTCGCACACCAGGTTGGTCCCGACCTCGGGGAACAGCGTGACGTCGCCGGCGAGCGCCGCCATCGGGTCGACCAGCGCCGACAGCGGCTCGTAGTCGACGGTCACGGCCTCGGCTGCGTCCTCGCCCTGGTCGGCCCGCTCGGTGAGCACCACCGCCAGCGGCTCGCCGACGAACCGCACCCGGTCGCGGGCGAGGTGGGTCCGCACCATCGCGGGGTTGAACCATCCGGGGATCGGCGCCAGGTCGATGTCGGGCCCGGCGATCACGTCGACCACCCCGGGTAGGGCGCGGGCGGCCTCGACGTCTACGGCCAACACGCGGCCGTGGGCCACCGTCGAGCGGACGTAGGTGGCGTGGACAGCGCCCTCGAGGCGGCCGTCGCGCAGGTCGGCGCAGTAGGTGCCGCCGTCGGTCAGGAGGCGCGGGTCCTCAACCCGAAGCACCCGGCTGCCAAGGATGCTCATCAGGCCCCCTCCCCCTCGCCCTCACATGTCGAAACTCAGCCGCGCATGAGCGAGAGGGCCATCACCGTGAAGCCCCACACGAGCGCCACGATCACCGTCAGGCGGTCGAGGTTGCGCTCCATCACGGTCGACCCCATGGCGCTGGAGCCCATGCCGCCACCGAACATGTCCGACAGGCCGCCGCCCTTGCCGCTGTGC
>DATFVX010000203.1:0-15588 GCA_035259985.1 Acidimicrobiales bacterium
CCACCAGCGGTCCTCGGCGTCTGCGAACAGGGCCCGGAGCCCGGGCGCCACCTTCTCCCCGAAGAGCTTGGAGTTGTAGCGGGTGAGCTCGTCGCTCATGTTGCCGAACTGCAGCATCGTGAGGAGGTGGCCGCAGTTGAACGTCCGGGCCACGTCCTCCAGCGTCTCGCGCACGGTGTCCGGGCTGCCGATGACGACGTAGCCCTTCTCGACCATCTCGTCCCAGGTCAGGTCGTGCTTCGCCTGCTTGGCGCGGACCACGGCCCGGACCTGCGACTTGTAGCGCGCCCGGGCCGAGGCCTCCGTGACGTAGCCCGGCGGGTCGGCGTAGCCGGGGTACACGTGGAGGGAGCGGTTGAAGAAGTACTCGGCGGGCTCCTTGTACAGCCGGTACGCCTCCTGGTCGGTGTCGCCGACGCCGATGAACTGGAGGAACGCCAGGCGGTAGGGGTTGGGGTCCTTGCCGTTCTCCTCGACGCGCCGCCAGTAGCCGCCCACGGTCTCCTTCGCCATCAGGTGGCCGTAGTACGACAGGGCGGCGTAGACGTAGTCGCGCGTGGAGCAGTAGTCCCACGTCTCGACCGAGCCACCGCCCGGGATCCAGATCGGGGGATGGGGCCGCTGCAACGGCCGGGGCAGCGCGTTCACGTAGCGCATCTGCGTGAACCGGCCGTTGAACGCGAACGGCTCGGTCGCGGTCCACGCCTTGAGCACCAGCTCGATGCCCTCGTGGTACTTCCGGCGCAGGATTCCGGGGTTCACGCTGTAGGCGTAGGCGGTGTCCATCGACGTGCCGACGGGCAACCCGCTGATGAGCCGGCCGTGGGAGAGGAGGTCGACCATCGCCATCTCCTCGGCCACCCGGACCGGGGGGTTGTAGAGGGCGACGGAGTTGCCGAGGACGGTGATGGCGGCCCGGGACGTGCGCGTGGCCAGGACCGATGCGATCACGTTCGGCGAGGGCATCAGGCCGTAGCCGTTGCCGTGGTGCTCGTTCACGCAGATCCCGTCGAAGCCGCACTGCTCGGCGTAGACCAGCTGTTCGATGTAGCGCTCGTAGCTGGCCGCGATGACTTCGGGCTCGAAGAGGCCGGGGTCGACGTCGACCCAGACGCTGCGGTGCTTGCGGTTGAAGTCGTCGGGCAGCTCCGGGTACGGCATCAGGTGGAACCAGAGCAGCTTCATGGGCTCCACGGTCGCCGAGCGGGGACCGAAAGTCCACGTCCGTCTGGGACACTGATCATGTCCCAACCGATAACGTTTGGACGATGGCCCGGGGGGTCGACCTGCGCCGGCTGCGCTACTTCGTGGCGGTGGCCGAGGAGCTGCACTTCGGGCGGGCGGCCGCCCGGCTCCACATCTCGGCGCCGCCCCTGTCCCAGCGGATCCGGGAGCTCGAGGACGAGCTCGGGCTGCCGCTGTTCGAGCGCACGAGCCGGAGGGTGGCACTGACCCCGGCGGGTGAACAGCTGCTGATCGCCGCCCACGACGTCCTGCGTGCCGTGGATCGCTTCGACACCGCCGCCGCCGGGCTGGCGTCGATCCCGGCCACCTGGACCGTGGCCTACTGCCATGGCAGTGAGGACGGGATGATGCGGACGCTCCGCGCCTTCAGGGCCGAACACCCCGACACCGTCGTCCGTCCCGACGGCCTCACCTCCCTCCTCATCCTCGATGGCCTGCGCGGGGGGCGGATCGCGGTGGGCATCGTGCGCGGGCCGGTCACCGACCCGGGCCGGCTGGCGTCGGTGCCGCTCGCCCGGGTGCCGGTCGACCACGTGGCGGTGCCGCCGGACCATCGCCTGGCGCGGTCCGGGGCCGTCGTCGACGCCAGCGACCTGGACGGCGAGCCGGTGCTGGTCGTCGAGCGGTCGGACGCGCCGACCGCCCACGACGAGATCCAGTCGTACTGCACGGCCATGGGTGCCCGGCCGCGCTGGGTTCCCCACGCTGCGGTCCAGGTGGAAAGGGTCCTGGACCTGGTGGCGCTCGGGACGGGCATCGGCTGGCTCAACTCGTGGCAGGCCGAGCGCGGCGGCAGCCGCCACGACGTGGTGGTCCGCCGCCTGCGGCCCGTGGGCCTGCACGACGAGTTCCGCGTCGCCTGGCGTGCGGGTGATCCGTCCCCGGTGACGGCCGCCTTCGTGCGGGTCGCGCTAGAGACCTGCGGCGCCTGAGGCAATACGCTTCACCCATGATTGGCAGCTTGATATCGGCGCTGGCGCTCGGCCTCGTCTGCGGTGCCATCGCACGTGCGCTCATCCCCAACGATGCCTTCGAGACGATGACCGGCTGGCGGTCGTGGGCGGCGTCGACCGGCCTCGGCCTCGTCGGCGCGCTCGTCGGCTACTGGATCTTCGCCGGGCTGTTCGGCATCGGTGACGAGGACAAGTTCGACTGGGGCGGGATCGTCGGCGGGGTCATAGGCGCCGTCATCGTCGTCGCGGTCGCGTCCTGGGCGCTCAAGAAGTACGGCCGCCGCGTGGCCTGAGAGGCCGAGCGGGTAGGGACGCAAGTGGGCACAGAACAGTACGGAATTTGCACCGTAAGCCCAGGCCGCACAGCTCGGCCTCCCGGCAACGCTGACCACCGTTCGCCCAGACGACGTGCCTATCCGCGCAGGCACTGAGTGAACGCCTACATCGTCGGCGCGGGCATGACGCCGTTCGGGTTCGCGCCCGAGAGCACGGTCCGCTCGCTGGCGACGGCGGCCGTGGACGAGGCGCTCGCCGATGCCGGGGTCGCCGTGAGCGACGTCGACATGGTGGTGTTCGCCAACGCGGGGGAGGGGGTGCTGACGGGCCAGGAGATGATCCGCGGCCAGGTGGTGTTCCACCGCTACGGGTTCGGCGGGATCCCCATCATGAACGTCGAGAACGCGTGCGCATCGGCGTCGACGGCATTGCAGGTGGCGTGCATGGCCGTGGAGACCGGCGTCGCCGGCACGGCCGTGGCCGTCGGCGCCGAGAAGCTGACCAATCCCGACAAGCGGCGAACCATGGCGGTGTTCAGCGCGGCGGTCGACTTCGACGACATGCCGGCGCTCCGTGCGCAGGTCCGGCGCGACCTGCTGGGCCTCGGCAGCGAAGGGGGCGAGGACGCCCGTGGGGGTCCGGTCCAGTCGGCCCTGATGGACGTCTACGCGGCGATGGCCCGGCGGTTCTTCTCGCGTGGTGGCGGTTCCGCGGCGGACGCCGCCGCGGTGGCGGTGAAGAACCGTGCGCATGCGGGGTCCAACCCGAGGGCGCAGTTTCGGGGGTCGGTGACGAGCGAAGAGGTGCTCGGCAGCAGGATGATCGCCGACCCGCTGCGGCTGCTGATGTGCTCGCCGGTCGCCGACGGCGCCGCTGCGGTCGTCGTGTCCTCGGAGGGCAGGGCGCGCGGCCGGGACACCGGGGACGTCGTCCGGATCGACGCCTGCACGCTGCGGTCCGGCGGCTCCGGCGACGTCGAGCGCGACGGCGTGGTGGGGCGGGCGGCAGCGGCGGCCTACGAGTCCGCCGGGGTGGGCCCCACGGACCTCGACGCCATCGAGGTCCACGACGCCGCGGCGCCGGCCGAGCTGTGGGCGTACGAACAGCTCGGCATGTGCGAGGCGGGCGGTGCCCCTGCGCTGCTGGCCGACGGCGTGACCCGGCTCGGCGGGCGTTGCCCCGTCAACCCCAGCGGAGGACTGTTGTCCCGGGGTCACCCGGTGGGTGCCACGGGGCTGGCGCAGGTTGTGGAGCTGGCCGACCAGCTGCGTGGCCGGTGTGGTCCCCGCCAGGTCGACGGCGCGCGCCTGGCGCTGGCGCAGAACAGCGGCGGCCACCTGTCGGGCGAGGAGGCGGTCGCGGTGGTCACGATCCTGTCGCGAGGGCGCTCGTGACCCCGCGCCGGACGCGGCTGCGGCCGGTGGCCGCGCCCGCGATCGCCGTCGCCGCGGCGGCGGTGCTCCGGGCGCCCCCGGGCAGGGCGCCGTCCAGCAGCTCGTTCCAGTAGATCGCCCAGCCACCGGCGATGGCACGCCCGACCACCGGGGCCGTGAGCAGGCGCCCGGTTGCGGCGACGACCCGGGGGCGCCGCACGAGCGCGGCCTGCACGGCGGCGTTGGCGCCGTGGAAGGCGGCGTAGCGGCGCGCCAGGAAGGCGCGGTAGTGGTCGGCGGGCCCCGCCGGGCACGCGAGCACGGCCTCGGCGGCCGCCCGCCCGCTGGCCAGGGCTTCGGAGATCCCCTCGCCCTGGAGCGGGTTGACGAGGCCGGCGGCATCGCCGGCGAGCAGCACGCGACCGCGGCCCGGGATCGTCCCCACCATCCCCATCTTGAGCCACCCGCCGAGCCGCTGGGCCGGCACGCGGGCCGCGTCATCGAGCACGCCGAAGCGGCGGAGAACGCCCACGAACGCGTCCAGTGACCGGGCGGCATGGCCGGCGGCGGTCCGGTCGCCGAGCACGCCCACCCCGACACCGAGGTTGGCCTGCCGGCCGGGCCCGGGGAACACCCAGCCGTAGCCGGGGAAGCCCCGCCGGCGCGCCTCGTCCCACAGCACGATCGTGGGCAGGTCGACGGTGGCGTCGACGTAGGCCCGCAGCGCGAACCCCCACAGCACCCGGCGCTCGTCGATCAGGCCGGCGGCTGCGGCCACGCGGCTCGTCGCCCCGTCCGCCCCGATCACGGCGTCGGCCAGCAGCCGGGTTCCATCGGACAGCTCGAACCCGGCCAGCCGGCCGTCGTCGAGGATCGGCGCGCCGGCGCGGGCGGTGCGCCCGGCGCAGCCGGCGTCGAGCGCCGCGGCCCGCAGGGCCTGGTCGAGCGCGAGCCGGGGGAGGGCGACGCCGTGACCCGGGTAGGTTCGGCCGGGCCGGCAAGGCAACCGGACGGACCTCCCGGTGGGGCCGACCACGCGCATGTCGCCGACGCGCTCGGTCCCCGCCAGCCGCACGCCGAGGTCGTCGAGCACCCGCACGCCCCGGGGGCCGACGAGGTCGCCGCACGCCTTGTCCCGCGGGAACGCGGCCTTGTCGACGAGCGCGACCCGGGCCCCGGCGCGGGCCAGGACCAAGGCGGCCACGCTGCCCGCCGGCCCGGCGCCGATCACGGCGACGTCAGCCCGCTCCGCACCCACCGGCCACGCTCCCCGTGGGTAGTCTCGACGAACGGCCCGATATGGCGAGGTGCCTGTGCTGACCCGGTCGCGTCAGGATCCCACCAGATTCGCGCAGCAGCTCTTCGAGGGCCTGCCCCGGCGCTACGACCTGCTCGCCGAGGCCCTGTCCTTCGGCCAGAACCGGCGATGGCGCCGGGCCATGGTCGACAGCGTGATCGGTGGCACCGTCGACGGCACAATCGACGGCAGCGGCGGTGGCGGTCCGGCGACCGTGCTCGACGTCGCCACCGGTACCGCCGGCGTGGCGCTCCAACTCGCCCGCCGCACGGGCGCGCAGGTCACGGGCATCGACATCACGGAGGAGATGCTGCGCCGCGGGCAGGCCGCGGTGAGGAGCGACGGCCTGCATGCGCGGGTCGCCCTCGTGGCCGGTCAGGCCGAGCGGCTCCCGTTCGCCGACGCCACCTTCGACGCCCTGACCTTCACCTACCTCCTGCGCTACGTCGCCGACCCCGCGGCCACCGTTGCCGAGCTCGCCCGCGTGGTCCGCCCGGGCGGCACCGTCGCCAGCCTCGAGTTCCACGTCCCACCGCAGCCGCTGGCACGCGGTGCCTGGTGGCTCTACACGCGGCTGGGCCTGCCCGCGTTGGGGGCCCTGGCGGGCGGGGAGTGGTACCGCGTGGGCCGCTTCCTCGGTCCGAGCATCTCCACCCACTACGACCGCTACTCCGACGCGTGGACCGTCGAGGCGTGGCAGCGGGCCGGCATCTCCGACATCGGCGTCCGCCTCATGAGCCTCGGTGGCGGGGTGGTGATGTGGGGGCGCCGCACCGATGGCTGACCGTCGCCCCGCGTTCTACGCCGCCGGGGGCCCGCTCGGCGACTGGTGGACGATCCTGCATCCGCCGTATACGGCATGGCACCTCTCCTACGTGGCCATCGGCGCCGCCCTGGCGCCGCGCCTCGACGCCGAACGCCTCATTGCGACGCTGCTCGCCTTCTTCCTGGCCGTGGGGGTCGCCGCGCACGCTCTCGACGAGCTGAACGGGCGCCCGCTGCGGACGTCGGTCCCCTCCGGGGTGCTCGCCGCCGTCGCCGCCATCGCCCTCGCCGGCGCAGTCGCCATCGGTCTCGTCGGCGTCACGCGGGTCGGGGTCGTGCTCGTCCCCTTCGTGGTCGTGGGCGCATTCCTGGTGGCCGCCTACAACCTCGAGCTGCTCGACGGCCGGTTCCACACCGACGCCATGTTCGCGGCCGCATGGGGTTCGTTTCCGGTGCTGACCGCCTACGTCGCACAGGCCGAACGGCTCGGGACGCCGGCGCTGCTCGCAGCCGCGGCCGCATACGGCCTGTCGCGGGCGCAACGCAGCCTGAGCAGCAGCGTCCGCTTCGTGCGCCGGCAGACCAACCGGGTCGACGTCACGCTCGACCTGCGGGACGGCGGCGAGCGCAGGGCGCACGAGGAGTTCCTGCTCGATCCGCCGGAGGCGGCGCTGCGCACCCTGTCCTGGGCCCTTCCCGTGCTCGCCGCCGCACTGGTCGTGGCGCGCATCTGAGGCGGCAGACACCGACGAGTGGACTTGCCCGCCGGACCGGGGCGCCCACGCCCGTCCGTACACTGACCGGCGTGATCTGCCCCGGCTGTGGTGCCGAGACGCCCGACGGCGCCAGGTTCTGCCCCAACTGCGGGACCGACCTGCACGTTCGCGGCGACGAGCGGCGCGTGGTCACCGTGCTGTTCGCCGACCTGGTGGGCTTCACCGCCCTGTCCGAGGACCGCGATCCCGAACAGGTGAAGCGGCTGGTCGACCGCTGCTTCGAGCGCCTGGTGGCGGACATCGAGACTTTCGGTGGCCGGGTCGACAAGATCGTCGGCGACGCCGTCCTGGCGTTGTTCGGCGCCCCCGTCGCCCACGAGGACGACGCCGAGCGGGCCGTGCGGGCGGCGCTCCAGTTCCACCGGACCCTCGACGAAGCCCGGGCGGACCTGGGAGTCGACGTGCGCCTGCGGGTGGGCGTCAACACCGGCGAGGTGCTGGTGGGCTCACTGCGGGCGGGGGGCGACTACACGGCGATGGGCGACGTGGTGAACACGGCGCAGCGGCTGCAGTCCGCCGCCGAGCCCGGCCAGGTCCTGGTCGGTCACGCGACCTATCTCGCCACGCGGCGCGTCGTGACGTACCGCTCGGTGGGAACCATCGTGGCCAAGGGCCGGCACGCACCCGTGTCGGCGTGGGTGGCCGAGGGCGCCCGGCTCCCGCCCGGCTACCGGCCCGATCGCCACCGGGCGCCGCTCGTGGGCCGCAACGACGAGGTGGCGCTCCTCTCCCACGCGCTCGACCTCGCGGTCGCCCAGCGCCGGGCGGCGCTCTTCCTGCTCGTCGGCGATGCCGGCGTCGGCAAGTCGCGGGTCGTCGAGCAGGTCGCCGAGGTGGCGCGGGGCTGCCACGACGGCCTCGTGCTGCAGGGTCGGTGCGTCCCCTATGGCGAGGCCAACGTGTGGTGGCCGCTGGCCGAGGCGGTGCGTTCCGGCTGCGACATCGAGCCCGGCGACGATCAGGAGACCGCGGCCACGAAGCTGCGCGCCGTGGTCGAGGACGTCATGGGCCGTCCCGAGGCGCCGGGCGACGGGGAGGCCGCCGCCCCTTCCGGGGCCACCGGCACCGGGGAGGAAGTCGATCGGATCGTCGAGGGCCTGATGCACCTGCTCGGGTTCGACGTGCTCCGGGGGATCGACGCGGCGCGGGCGCGCGAGGAGGCGACAGGCGCACTGCTCACCCTCGCCGCTGCGGTGGCCCGGCAGCGGCCGCTGGTGATCGTGCTCTCCGACATGCACTGGGCAGACGGCGCCGTGCTGGGGGTCGTGGAGCTGCTCCTGGAGCGCAACGCCCGGCAGCCGATCGTCGTGCTGGCCACCGCCCGCCCGGCCCTGGCCGAGCGCTGGTCGCCGCCGGAGGGCGGGCATCACTCGGTCATGGTCCACATCGATCCCCTGGATCGGGACGCCGCCACCGAGGTGTTGCACCTGCTCGCCGGCGACAGGATCGTCGCGCTCGACGAGGCCGTGGTCGGCGAGCTGCTCGACAGGTCGGGCGGCAACCCCCTGTTCCTGGAGGAGCTGGTGTCGTGGCTCGAGGAGGCTCGGTCCACCGAGCTGCCCGACACCCTGCGCGGCCTGGTCGCCGCCCGCCTCGACGGGCTCACCCCGCACGAGCGCCTCCTCCTCGAGGACGCCGCGGTCCTCGGTTCGCGCGGCGACGTCGAGTGGCTGGCGATCATGCACCGCGAGGCCCACGGGGGCGACGGCGCCGTCCGCAGCGGCCTCGGGGGGCTGCAAGCCAAGGACCTGATCGCGCTCGATGGCGAGGCGTGGGAGTTCCGCTCCGAGGTCGTGCGCGAGGTCACCTACAGCACGATGACCAAGGAGCGCCGGGCGGCGGTCCATGCGGGCATTGCCAAGTGGCTGGAGCGGGAGGAGCGTCCCCACCACGACGCCATCGTCGACCGCATTGCGCACCACTACGCCCGGGCTGCGGCGCTGACGGCCGAGCTCGGGGGCTCGCCGGGTGTCCCGCGCGACGTCGGTGCGCTGGCGGTGCGCTGGCTGCGGGCGGCCGGCGACCGCGCGACGCAGGCCGACACGCCGCGCCGGGCGGCGCGGCTCTACTCCGAGGCGCTGGCCACGCTCGACTGCGGCGTGGTTGATGCCGCCGACGGCGACGCGCACGATCGCATCGCCCTCCTGCTGGCCCGGTCGGCGGCCTACGCCGAGCTGCGCGAGGTGGGACCGGCGCGGGCCGACGCCGACGAGGCGCGTGACCTCGCGGATGCCGGCGGCGACGAGCGCGCCTCCGTTCGGGCGACGGTCGCCGTCGCCGAGGCCGCCCTGCGCGGTGGCGCACCGGACGAGGCGGAGGCATTGCTCGGGGAGGCGCTCGCCCGGGCCGAGGCCGCGGGCGATGACGAGGGCAAGGCGACCGCGCTGAGGGTGCGCGGCTTCGCTGCGCTGCTGTGCAACGACCCCGAAACGGCGATCGCTTCGCTCGAGCCGGCCCGCGAGCTCTACGCGGCGCTGGGCGATCGGAGCGGGCTGGCCTGGGCGCTGCAGAACATCTCGTGGGCCCACTTCATCACGGGACGGCTCGACGACGCCGAGTCGCTCCTCCACGAGTCGGCCGCGCTCTTTGCTGATCTCGGTGACCGGGGTGGCCTGGGGTGGGCGCTCGGCCTGCTGGCCTTCACACGGTTCCACTCGGGGTACCCGGACGAGGCGGAGACGATGGCCGAGCAGGTCTTCGGCGGCGCCGAGGCCGCCGGCGACCGGTGGGCCGTGGGCATGGGCAAGGTGCTCACGGCCAGCATCCGACTGTGGACCGGGCGCGCCGAGTCGGCCGTCGAGCGGGCGCGGGAGGCGCTGGCAACCTTCGACGCCATCGAGGACGACTACGGGCGGGTCCAGGCAAGGCTGCCGCTCGGTCGGGCGCTGGTGACCGCCGGGCGCGTTGCCGAGGGGTTCGAGGTGCTCGAACAGGCCCGCGCGTCGCTACTCCCCAGCCACTCCCCGCGGTTCACGGAGTTCTCGGCGACCGGGCTCCTGAGCGCCGCAGTCCAGGTCGGCGACCGCGACCGGGCCCTGGCGGCGGTGGCGATCCTGCCCGAACAGGCGCCTTCCTCCGACGACCTCGCCACGGCCGGCGCCAGCGAGCACCTCGTGTCGCGGGCGCTGCTCGCGCTGCAGCGCGGCCGCCCCGACGAGGCGCTCGGCCTGCTGCGCGAGCTCGAGCGCGCCATCGGGGAGCGCGGCATCGTCGGCTATCCCGGGGCGGTCACTGCGCTGGCGCTGGCGGCCGCCGGTCGGGTCGACGAGGCACTCGCCGCCGCCCGGGTGGTCGAGGACGACGACCGCTCGACCTACCTCGACCGCACGTGGGCCGGGCTCGCCGCGGGCGCGGTGGCCGCCCGGTGCGGGCTTCGCGACGTCGTCGACGCCCGGTTCCCCGAGCTCTGTGCGCAGGTCGATGCCACCGACGATCGCATCGCCCAGGCGCTGGCCCGGCTCGGCTGGGCGATGGCGCTCGAGGTCCTCGACGACCGGGCGGCCGCGCCGCTGCTCGGTGAGGCCTCGGATCGATTCGCGAGCCTGGGCGTCGAGCCGGATGGCTGGGCCGCCGTCATCCGGCAGGCGGTCGGGATGACGCCGGCGGAGCCCGCCCCCGCCTGACCAGGCGGGCAGGTAGCGCCAGGCTGCGACCGCCCCCAGGGCGGCGACGACGGCGGCGATCAGCAGCCCGGTGCTGGCGCCGTCGACGAATCCCTGCCTGGCGGCGGCGAGCAGTTGCCGACCGGCCGTTCCGCCGATTCCGTCCGCGACCGCGACGGCGTTCGCGATCGAGGACCGGGCCCGTTCCACGGCCTCGGGGGGTAGGGCGCGAGTGTCCGCGGTGCCGGCGAACGCCGCGTGGTAGGTGCTCGACAGCACGCTTCCCACCACGGCGACGCCGATCGCCCCCGCGGTCAGGCGGGTGGAGTCGTTTACGGCCGACGCAACCCCGGCCTTCTGCCGGGGCACTGACCCCATCAGCGACTCGGTCGCAGGTGCCACCGTGCATCCCATGCCGATACCGGTGAGGGCGAGAGCGAGCGCAAGCGCGCCGTAGCCGGCGTCCGCGTCGATCGTGCTGGCCAAGGCCAAGCCGGCGGCGGCGATCACCAGGCCGGCGGTGACCACCCGCTTGGTGCCGACTTGCGCCGCAACCCGGGCGGAGACCTGCGCGAAGACCACGAACATGGCAGGCAGGGGAAGGAGACGCACGCCGGCCCCGAGCGCGTCGTAGCCGAGCACGGACTGCAGGATCTGGGAGGACACGAACATCAGCCCGAGCAGTCCGAAGAACAGGGCCATGATCGCCACGATGGCCCCGCTGAAGCGTGGATCCCGGAAGAAGCTGATGTCGAGCATCGGCTCGTCGACGTGCGACTCCCAGGCGACGAACGCGGCGAGCCCGACCGCGGCCACGAGGAAGCCGCCGAGGATGACCGGGCTGGTCCAGCCGCGGTCCGGGCCCTCGGTCACCGCGTAGAGGAGTGCGCCGAGGCCCACCACCGACAGCGACGCACCCAGGGGATCGAGGCGTGCCGCGTCGGGGTCCCGCGACTCCGGGATGGTCAGGCGCCCCGCCACCAGGGCGGCGATCGCGATCGGAACGTTGAAGAGGAAGACGGAGCCCCAATAGAAGCGCTGCAGGAGCCAGCCGCCGACCAGCGGTCCGAGTCCGAGGCCCAGTGCAGCCACGCCGGCCCACACCGCTATGGCTCGCGCTCGTTCGCTCGGCTCGGTGAACGTGTTCGTCACGATCGACAACGTCGCCGGCAGGACCAGGGCGCCCCCGACACCCATCACGATGCGGGCCGCGATGAGGTCGCCCGGCGACCCCGCCAGCGCAGACAGTGCCGACCCAACACCGAAGACGGTGAGGCCCATGGCCAGCGCCCGGCGCCGGCCGAAGCGATCGCCGAGCGCTCCCGCGGTGAGCAGCAGGCCCGCAAACACCAGCTCATAGGCATTGATGAACCACTGCAGGGCGCTGTTCCCGGCATCCAGTTCCGCCGCCAGCGTCGGCAGTGCGACGTTCAGGATCGTCACGTCGATCGTGATCACCATGAGGCTGACACACACCGTGACGAGCGCGGCCGCCCGCCGCCGGTGCGTCAACGGGGCGTCGTCAACGGTGGTCATCAACCGGCCGATCTCGTCGAGGAGGCCTGCGGCCGGACACCGACGCCGGCGCGGTAGGTCAGGCGGCCGCCGAGGTCGCCGCCGACGACAGCCGCCACCAGAGCCACGACCGTGACCGCCAGCACGGCGGCCGGGGTGTGGCGGCCGTCGGCGTACGCGACTCGACGCAGCGCCAGGTTCCCGGCCGATGCCAGCGCCATCGCGATCATGGCCGCTGCGTGCAGGTTCACTCGCGCCCGGACCCGCGCGTGGGCGGCGGTCGCCCGGGCCCTGTCGGCGAATCCCGTTGCGACCGCAACGCCGATCAGCGCAGGCATCGCCGACAGCACGAACGTGCCCGAGCGGTAGAGGTCACGCGCCCAGGGGCGACTGCTGCCCGCGACCGCAGAGAGCGCATCGAACACGGCGACGAACACAACCCCACCGAGCGGCGCATGGGTCCAGCGCGGATGGATCGGCGTGCGGGCGGCGGGGTGGCCGCCGGCACGGTCGTGTCGCTGATCGCTCTCGACGGGGACGACGTCGGTCATCGGCCCCATCGTCGGGCCGTCCTATCCAGAAGTCAAAGACATGTCACCTATTCTTTCTGATAAGGAATACTGATGGTTGGTCCCGGCCCAGGGAGCGCCAATGGAGCTTCGCCAGCTGGCCTACTTCGTCGCCGTCGCGCAGGAGGAGAGCTTCACGCGCGCCGCTGAACGGCTCCACGTGGCCCAGCCGGGCATCAGCCAGCAGGTCCGCCGGCTGGAGGCGGAGCTCGGCGAAGAGCTGGTCGACCGGGCGACCAAGCCCGTCCGCCTCACTCCCGCCGGCCAGGCCTTCCTCTCCCACGCCCGCGACGCGCTCGACGCCACCGACGCCGGGCGCGCGGCGTTGGCGGGGCTGCGGGGTGTCGTGGCCGGGCGGCTGAGCCTGGGCATCATCCCCGGCATCCCCCACATCGACGTGGCCGGCCTGCTGGCAACGTTTCACGGCCGCCATCCGCACGTCGACGTGACTCTGCGAGAGGAGCACCCGGTGGCGCTCGTCGCGCACCTCCGACGCGGCGACTACGACGCAGTGTTGGTCGGCCTCTCCGACCCGAGCCCGCCGGAGGGGCTGGGCCTGGAGCCGATCAGCGTCGAACCGCTCGTCCTCGTCACCGCGCCGGGCCATCGGCTCGCGCACCGCGCCTCGGCGGCGGTGGCCCAGCTCCGTGACGAGGCCTTCGTGACCCTCACGCGGGGATCCTCGCTGCGCACGCACCTCGAGGACGCCTGCCGGGCGGCCGGCTTCGAGGCGCGCATCGCCCTCGAGACGAGCGATGTCCGCCTCCTCAGCGACCTGGTGGCCCGGGGGCTCGGCGTCACCATCGTGCCGCGCGCGCTCGCCGATCTCGGCGCCGCCGGCCGGACGCTGGTCATCATCGACATCCGACCAGCCTTGACGCGGCGCCACGTCGCCCTGGCCTGGACGACCGCCCGGCCGCAGCGACCGGCGACCGAAGCCTTCCTGGCCTGTGCGAGGGCGTGGCTCGACGATCAGGCGGCCGTGGTCCGCCAGGCGGTCGGGATGACGCCGGCGGAGCCGGCGCCCGCCTGACGGCCAGACCGGTCAGCGCGCCCCGATCGCTCGGAGGTCACCGATCAGATCGACCCGTGCCGGGTAGAGGCGCGCGGGTAGCGCCGCCTCCCCGGCGCGGTCGCGCAGCTGTTCGAGGTCGAGCGTGTCGAGGCCGTCCGTGGGCGGGAACAGGTCGACGAGGCCGGCGGCGAGCATCTCGTCGCCCGTGTCGTGCCAGACCCGCCAGTACGCACCCATGCGGGTGGCGTACGCCCCGGGCTTCTCGGCGTACAGCCGGTCTCCGAGCCGCAACGCCCGCTTCTCGAGCATGACGCGACGGTCGTCCGCCAGGCGGCACGCGGCCCGGACCTCCGCCTGCCCCCCGAACCGCTCCGGCGTCGCGCGGAGTCGACCGCAGATCACGGCGAGGTCGTGGGCATCGCCCAGCGCGTCGGAGACGTCGTGGAGCCGCGCCTCCAGCGGTTCCAGGATCGACGGCGCCGCGCGCCGCAGCAGGCGCACCTGGTACCACGCGTCCTTGGCGCGCTTGCGCCACTCGTGGATGGCTGCGGGCTCGGAGCGGCCCCGGGCGTCGGCCAGGGCGCGGCGCCCCGCCCGATACGTCGCCTCGAGGCCCGGCCCGATCGCCGCCCAGCCATACGTTCCAAGGGCCGCGGCGTGGAGGCCGCGGCCGCCCTTACGGAACAGGTTGGCGGCGCGCTCGCAGCGGACGTGTCGGTCGTCTCCCTGGGTGGCCTCCTCGGCGGCCGCGGCAAGGCCGGCGCGGATCGCGCCGAGGCCCCGGTCCGGCAGGCGGTCGGGCGAGGCGGCGACGAGGGCATCGAACGTGGTGAGGGCGGCGTGGGCGTCGCGGAGGGGCGCCAGCTCGCGCCCGGCGTCCCGGAAGGCGTCGTTCGCGGGCCGGCGCGCCGTGCCCAGGGCGGGCCGGACGAGCCGGAGCAGTCCCCGGAGCTTCTTGGCGCGCTTGCGGCTGTCGTGCACCGCGGGTTCGAGGTCGTGGCCGTCGGCCCGCTCCAGGACGGACACCGCGCCTTCGACCTGCTCCTCGACGATGCGGTGGACGGCATCGGAGACCGGCTCGCCGGCGTCGAAGGCATAGGCCATGCCCGTCCCCTTCCCGCTGTGGTGCCGGCAAACCCCGAGACTCACGATCGGGGAGGCGCGTCTGTGGGCAGGTCGATCTCGACGGGCTCCCCGATGCGGGCGAGGTCGAGCGTGAGCCGCAGAGGAGGCCCGGACGGCACCGACGTGACCTCCACCCGGACCGGGTCGCCGGCGGGGTCGAGCGTCAGCACCACGTCGGCGTCCGCCGCGGACCGACCGTCGACGACCTCCCCGAGCACCCTCGCAGGCAGGACGGCGCGGAGCACGCGGTTGCCGCGCGCATCGGTCCCCGCATCCCGGCGATCCACGGTCGCGTCGAGCCATGCGGGCAGCAGGGCCACGCCCTTTCCGTCCGGCTGCCGGCCGCTCTCCTCGGTGATCGGGAGGTAGGCGGCCTCCGGCAGCTCATCCCGTGAGGCGGCGAGCCGTCCCCACACGACGGGCCCCTGGCTGACGGTCTCGGCGGCGCGACCGTCGCCGTCGACGGCGATCTCGTGCGCGCCCCCCGCGGCCGTCGCCACCTCGCCCTCGACCGTGAGGTCGACCGCGAGCCACAGTCCGGGGCGGACATGGCTGACGTCGATCGCGCTCGTCGTTCCGGCATAGGCGAACGAGCCGCCGGCCACGAGGCGATCAGCCGCCTGCTCAAAGGCCTCCTGCGGTGAGAGGTCGGCGATCGCCGTCGTCGTGGTCGGCTCGGTGGATGTCGTGACGCGGGCCTGGGCGTCGGGGCGATCGTCGCCGGCGCCGGCGGCGAGCATGCCGAGCAGCCCGAGCCCGGCGGCCGAGGCAACGACGGCGGCCACGCCCACGGCAACCGCCCTGGTTCGGCCGCCGCGAGCGGTGCGGTGGGGGGCCGGGTCCGGCACCGGGACCGGGTCCGGGAACGGAACGTGGTCCGGCGCCGGGGGCAGGGTGCCCGGCGGATCGGGGGTCGCCTGCACGGTCTCGGGGGGCGGCTCGTCCGCAGGGGCCTCCTCCGGGGGCGTGTGACGAGCCGGCTCGGGGGTGAGGGCGGGCGCGGGGTTGGGCGCGTACACCGGCGGCGTCGCCGATCTCGGCGGCGGCGCGACCGTCGCCGTCGACGGCGATCTCGTG
>DATFVX010000204.1:0-10827 GCA_035259985.1 Acidimicrobiales bacterium
CAAGGCGAGCGGCGAGGTCCTGTCGGTGGCCTACGCCGGCCCCGGTCAGCACCAGGACGCCGGCGCCAAGATGGTGCACGCGGCGCCCGAGACGTCGTCCAAGATCGTCTCGAAGTCGATCTCCAAGGACGGCGGCCGCACGTCGTACCGCGGCCTGGTCCGGGTCGAGGACGACGCCTTCGGCTGCAAGAGCCACGTGCAGTGCGACGCGCTCATCCTCGACGAGGACTCGGTGAGCGACACCTTCCCGTACATGGAGGTCGGTGCCCGCGACGCCCAGATCGGCCACGAGGCGACCGTGTCCAAGGTGGCCGACGAGCAGCTCTTCTACCTCATGAGCCGCGGGCTCTCGGAGGAGCAGGCCATGAGCATGGTCGTCAACGGCTTCATCGAGCCGGTGACGCGTACGCTCCCGATGGAGTACGCCGTGGAATGGAGCCGGCTGATCGAGCTCCAGATGGAGGGTTCGGTCGGCTGACCGCAGGGAAGTCGACCGACGCCGGCGAAGAAATCGCGCTCGCGGCTGGCACAATGTGCGCGTGCCGATGCGCCAGGACTGCAAACACTTCGAGTCACGCACCTACCGCAACGGTGAGACCGTGCGGAAGTGCGACCTCGACCTGGCACCCGAGGCCCCGTGGCGGTGCCCGGAGAACTGCCCCGCGTACGAGCGGCGGATGGCCGACGTCAACTGGGCGCACGGCACGCTGGTCACCCCGAGGACGCCCGACGAGCCCCTCGACGCCCTCGACCGCGCCGACGGCTCGGTGGCACGCCTGCTCGACGAGGCGGAGGACATCGTCAACGCCGCCGGCCCGGAGATCATGGCCGAGGTCCAGGCCGAGCAGATTCGCGCCGAGGAGCCCCGCTGGCGCCGCTGGTTCCGCCGCAAGTGATGACCTCGGACGGCCGGTAGGCTCGAACGCCCTCACCGCGGCCGTCCGCCGGGGGCGACCGGCGAAAGGATCACGCTGACCACGTTCACCCCCGACGCGAGCGCCGCGCTCGACGGCCCCGAATGGCTGCGCCGCCGGCGCGCCGCGGCGGCCGCGGGGTTCGCCGACGCCAGCCTGCCGACCACCGAGGAAGAGGTGTGGCGCTACAGCCGCATCGACGACCTCGACCTCGACGACTTCCGGCCGGCGCCGGGCGCCCCGGCGCCCGCTGGGGGTGCGGCGGCGGGCGTCCCCGAGCCGCTGCGTCCGCTGCTCGACGCCATCCCGGAACGGGCGGCCCTCGTCGTGGTCCACAACGGGCGGGTGGTCCACGCGGAGCTCCGCGACGACCTGGCCGCCAAGGGCGTGCGTGCCGAGCGGGTCGGCGCGGGCGACGACGGCGTGCTCGGCGGCGCCGTCGACCAGGCCCCCGACGTGTTCCTGGGCTTCAACGACGCCTTCCTGGCCGAGCCGGTGGTCGTGCGGGTGCCCGCGGGCGTCGCCGTCGACGCCCCCGTCGTCGTGGCCCACCTGGCCGAGGGCGACGGACTCGCCGCCTTCCCCCGGCTGGTCGTCGAGGCGGGCGACGACAGCGAGCTGTCCGTCCTCGAGATCCAGTCGTCGGGACCCGAGGCCAGCCTCGTGGTGCCCGTGACCGAGATCGTCGTCGGGCGCGCCGCCCGGGTGGGCCACCTGACGGTGCAGCAGCTCGGGCTCGCCACCTGGCAGCTGGGGCTGCAGGTGGCCAGCGTCGAGGCCGAGGCCAGCCTCCGCACCACGACCGTCGGCTTCGGCGGCGACTACGCCCGGCTGCGCACCGACTGCCGCATGGTCGGGCGGGGCGCCACCGGCGAGCTGGACGCCGTGTACTTCGGCGAGGGCGACCAGACGCTCGACTTCCGCACATTCCAGGACCACCTCGCCCCGGACTGCACGTCGAACCTGCTGTTCAAGGGCGCGGTCGGCGGGCGGTCCCGGTCCGTCTACACCGGGATGATCCACGTGGGGAAGCAGGCCCGCGGCACCAACGCATTCCAGACCAACCGCAACGTCAAGCTCTCGGACGGTGCCTGGGCGGAGTCGGTGCCCAACCTGGTCATCGAGAACAACGACGTGCGCTGCAGCCACGCGTCCGCCGTCGGGCCCATCGACCAGGAACAGCGCTTCTACCTCGAGAGCCGGGGCGTCCCCACCGATGAGGCCGAGCGGCTCATCGTGACCGGGTTCTTCGACGAGGTCCTGGGCCGCTCTCCGGTGCCGGCGGTGGTGCCGGGCCTGCGGGCGACGGTGGCGGCCAAGTTCGAGAGGCGGGCCTCCTGATGCCCGAGCACGCGATCCGGCAGCGGTTGTGCCGCCTCGACGAGCTGGCGTCCGGCGAGGCCCGGCGGTTCGACATCGGCAAGCGGCGCATCGTCGTGGTCCGCATCGGCGACGACGTCTATGCGATCGGCGACCGCTGCACGCACCAGGACATCTCCCTCGCCGAGGGCGAGGTGCACGCCGAGGAGCGGACGATCGAGTGCTGGAAGCACGGCAGCGAGTTCTCGCTCGAGACCGGCGAGCCGCTCAGCCTGCCTGCGACCCGGCCCGAGCCGGTCTACGAGGTGCGGGTCGAGGACGGTGACGTCGTGGTGGTGGTGGACGAGGGATGAGTCGTGCAGCCAAGGTCGGCCACGTGCTCGAGATCACGGGCCTGCGGGCGGGCGTGTCGGGCAAGGAGATCCTGCGCGGCATCGACCTGACGGTGCGGTCGGGCGAGGTGCACGCGGTGATGGGGCCGAACGGCTCGGGCAAGTCCACCCTGGCGCACGTGGTCATGGGCCGGCCGGGCTACGAGGTGCTCGGCGGGACGGTGACGCTCGACGGTGTCGACCTCCTGGGCCTCGAACCCTGGCAGCGGGCGCAGGCCGGGCTGTTCCTGGCGCTGCAGTACCCGACCGAGGTGCCGGGGGTGTCGCTCCACGCGCTCCTCGAGTCGGCCGCCCGGGCCGGGGGGCGCGACCCCAGCACGATCGATGCCGACATCCGCGCCGAGGCCGAGCGGCTGGCCCTCGATTCCCGGCTCATCGACCGCCCGTTGAACGTCGACCTGTCGGGCGGGGAGAAGAAGAAGAACGAGACGCTGCAGCTCGGCGTGCTGCGACCGGCCATCGCGCTGCTGGACGAGCTCGACTCCGGCCTGGACATCGACGCCCTCCGGGCGTGCGCCCGCCGGGTGGAGGCCGCCACCAACGAGGTCGGCCTCGGCGTCCTCGCGATCACGCACTACAGCCGGCTGCTGCACGAGCTCCGGGCCGACCGGGTGCACGTGATGGCGCGGGGCCAGATCGTCCGGTCCGGCGGCCCCGAGCTGTCGGAGGAGCTGGAGGAACGCGGGTACGGCGGGATGCTGGGCGCCGAGCTCGCCGGCGAGGACGACGAGGGGCAGCCCGTGTCCATCCGACCGGCCATCGAGGATCCCTTCGGCGGTCCCGGTGACCCCGGAGGCCCCGGCACGATGGGGTGACGGCGAGGCAATAGGTTCCCCGCCGCCGGGCCCGAGGTCATTCGTTCCGGATGTGGAACCCATTGCCTCGGGCTTAGGACTGTGGAACCCATTGCCTCGAATGCCGCCGCACGACGGCAGCGCGCTCAGAGCTCGCGCAGGCCCAGCCTTGCCGTCAGCCAGCCGGACTCGCCGCGCAGGGCCGTCACCCACTCCCGGTCCGACGGGCGGCCCCGTGCCTCGAGCACGTCGGCCCGCACGTGCTGCGTGAATGCCACCCACGGCCGGGCCTGGAGCGCGCTGTAGCGGCGCAGCGCCACCAGCAGGTGGCGCTCGGCGTCGGCCCACTCCCCCGACAGCGCAGCCAGGCGGCCCAGGTGGAACGCGGCGACGCCGGCGAACGTGAGGTAGCCGACGCCGCACGTCAGGTCGGCGTGCGGGGCCAGCATGGCCCTGACCGCGTCGACGAGTGCGGGATCGCGAAGGTCCGCCGCCACGATCGCCAGGACGCCGAGCGCGTGGAGCCACACGTCGCCCGCGGGCAGCGGGCTCACGCCGGTCACCACGTCGCGGGCGAGGACCCGGGCGCGGTCGGCCTGGCCGTCGACGAGGAGCTCGAGGGCGGCGTCGCAGCGCGCGCCGTCCACGTCCGGCGCGTCGGTCCCGGTGCCGACGGGCGCCGGGGCGCTGCGCATCCAGCCCACGATCGCCCGATGCCGACGGGCCACGACGGCGGCCGCCTCCGGCCCGTCGAGGGCGCCGCGGGCGCGGGCGGCGGCCTCCACCGCCACCAGCGCGTCGTCGAAGTGGCCGGTCATGGCCGCCCGGGCCGCCTCGTGCTCCGCAGCCAACGCTGCCGCCACCGGGTCGTCGGTCTTCGCGGCGGCCTCCTCGATGACGCGGATGCCGGCGTGGGCGGCCTCGTCGTCGCCCGCCAAGGCCGCCGCCATGGCGCGCTCGTGGGCGGCCACGACCGCCGCGGCGTCGTCGCCCGCGGCGTCCGCCAGGAGGGCCAGGTCGCCGGCGAGCGCGTTCCGCTCGTCCAGGTGGTCGGGGCCACCGAGCGCCTCGAGCCGCCCGCGCAGGGCGCGCAGGGCCTCATCGCCAGGGAGCCGGCGCCGGTCGCGGGCGCCGCCGAGCGCCACGGCCCGGGCCACGAGCCGGGCGTGCACGATCGCGCCCTCGTCGTCGGCCGGCCGAAACGATGCCAGCGCGGCATCCACCAGGGCGGTGGCATCGGTCCGAAGCTCGGGGCGCTCCTCGGCGCGGTCGGCCAGCGCCAGGGCGACGCGCGCGAGCACGTCGAGGCGGCCGTGCTGGCGTGCCACGGCGGCGGCGTCGATGAGGGTCGACTCCGCGCCGGCGTCGCCGGCGGCAAGGAGCGCCATCGCCAGCTCCAACAGCACCTCGGCCCGCTGGCCGCCGTCGTCGCGCGGCACGTGGCTGAGGGCTTGGCGCTCCAGCCGCACCGCCTCGACCAGCGCCCGGTGCGCGTTCGCCTGGGCGGCGGCCGCCCGCGACCACCGCACCGCCCGTTGATCCCCCCGAGGCCCGGCGGTCGCGGCGGTGTGGTGCGCGAGGACGGCCGTGTAGGCCGCGAGGCGGTCCGAGCGCAGGGCCTCGATGGCCTCCGCCAACCGGGCGTGCAGGGCGCGGCGGCGGGCCCCGCTCAGCTGGGCGACGAGGGTGCGGCGCACGATGTCGTGGGGGAACCGGTAGGTCTCGGCGCTCTCCTCGGCGACGAGCCCCGACGCCAGTGCGACATCGAGACCGTCGAGGGTGGCGTCCTCGTCGAGGCCCGCAGCGGCCGCCACCAGGTCGAGCTCGAAGCGGGAGCCGGCCACCGCCGCCGCCCGCAGCAGCTCCGTGGCCGCGACGCCGAGGCGTCCCAGCCGCCCGGCGACCAGCTCCTGGACGCCGAGCGGGATCGGTGCATCGCCCTCGTCCAACGGCGTGCGCAGCATCTCGGTGACGAGGAAGGGATTGCCGGCGGTCTCCGCCATCAGCCGGCGGGTGAGCGCCACCTGGTCGCTGGGGGTCGCGACGGCTCGCCGCACGAGGGCCCGCACATCGGCCTCGTCGAGGCCCCCCAACGGCAGGCGGCGCACCCAGCCGTCCCGGTCGAGGGCGTGGATGACGTCGCCCAACACGCTGCCGGGGACGACGTCGTGGTCCCGCGAGACGGCGACGACCAGCACCGGGGCGTCGCCGGCGCGCCGTAGGAGGTGGCGGACGAGCAGCAGCGTGTCGTCGTCGGCCCATTGCAGGTCGTCGAGCACGAGGAGCACCGCACGATCGGCCGCGGCCGATGCCACGAGGGCCGTGACGGCGTCGAACAGGCGCGCCCGCCCATCGGGGCCGCCGCGGCCCGAGAGGGGCCCGTCCAGCGAGGGCAACACGGCGGCCAGCTCGGCGCGGGCCGCCTCGTCCATCGCCGGGAGCTCGTCGGCCGGCGTGGCTGCGACGTAGCCGTCGAGCGCCTCCACGATGGGCTGGTAGGGCACGATCGCTTCCTGATCGCAGCGTCCGAACAGCACCAGGCCGCCCAGCGCCGACACCCGCCGCGCCGCCTCCGTGGCCAGGCGGGTCTTGCCGATGCCTGCCTCCCCGGTCACGACGACGACGTGGCGCGCGCCGATGGCGGCGCGATCCCAGGCCGCGTCGAGCACCGCCAGCTCCGCATCGCGACCGACGAACGGCGCCGGCGATGCGACCCCGCCGCCCGCGTCGGGGGCGTCGCCGGCGCCCGCACCCACCCCCGCTCGGGCCGGGCGCGCCGGCGCGGCCGGCCCCAGCAGCTGGAGGTACGCCTCCTCGGTCTCGGCGTCGGGATCGACCCCGAGCTGGTCGGCCAGGACGCGGCGCAGGCGCTGGTAGGCGAGCAGCGCCTCGCCGCGGTTGCCGGCGGCGGCGTGTGCCCCCATGCGTGCGCGATGCGCACTCTCCCGCAGGGGGGCACGCTCGACGGCGTCGTCGGCGAGCGCCAGCGCGGCCGCCGCGTCACCCTCGGCCGCCGCCGCCCGGCTGGCGACCTCCAGGGCGGCTACCAGCAGGTCCGACTGCCGGTCGCGTTGCTCGTCAACCCACGGCCCGTGACGCCCGGCCAGGAACGTGCCCCGGAGCCGGTCGGCGGCGCGCGTTGCGTCCCGACGGGCGGCGGCGTGGTCGCCGGAGGCCAGGGCCTCGCGGGCGGCGGCCAGGAGCCGGTCGCCGTCCTCGACGTCGACGTGGAGCGACACGCCGTCTGGCAGCTGCCAGCGGTAGCGGCCGTCCTGGGCCACGAGGGGATCGGGCGCCGTGGGCCCCAGAGCGTCCTTGAGGAACGATCGGACGCGACTCATCGTCATCCGCAGCGCCGAGCGCCAGGTGGCCGGCAGCCCGTCGGGCCACAGCACCTCGGCGAGGCGCTCGGACGTGACGCCCTGCGCGCGTTCGAGCGTCAGCAGCGCCAGGGTGACCCGGGCGTTCCCTCCCGCCAGCGTCCGCCGGGTCTCCTCGCTCTCGACCCCGAGCGTGATGTCACCGATGAGCGTGACCTCGAGACGCACGTGCCTCCTCCCCAACGAGTCTGTCATCCTGAAAGCCCAGGTCACCTATAGGGGTGTGGCGTTTGCCGGGCGCTCATCGGTTGGCGTTGCGCGGATGTTGCGCGGCGGCGTGCACCATGACCGCCACGGAGCAACCACGTGCCATCCCCCCCGACACGTTGCGGCGGAAACTCGTGGCGGGAACAGGGGTGAACACGGCGGATGCACCCCGGCAGTGGGCCGGCCTGCGGCGGGGCCGGCCCACTTGCGCGACCGTGCGGGACAGGCAGCAGGCATCACGGAGAAAGGGCTTGGGGACGGTGATCCAGGAGAACGGGACCCCGGCCCGAGCGGCCGTGGAGCGGGAGGCCACGGCCCGAGCGGCCGTGGAGCGGGAGGCCCCGGCCCGAGCGGCCGTGGAGCGGGAGGCCCCGGCCCGAGCGGCCGTGGAGCGGGAGGCCACGGCCCGAGCGGCCGTGGAGCGGGACGCGAAGCTGTCGCTCCCGCTCGACCGCCTACGCGAGCGTTACGAGGTCGTGGTCGTCGGCAGCGGCTACGGCGGGTCGATCGCCGCGTCCCGACTGGCCCGGTTGGGGCGGTCGGTGTGCGTGCTCGAGCGGGGGCGAGAGCTCCGCCCGGGCGACTATCCGGACACACCATGGCGGGCGGCGCGCGAGCTCCAGGTCCACACGCCCGGTCGCCGCATCGGTTCCCGCTCCGCCCTGTTCGAGCTCCACGCCGACGACGAGGTCAGCGTCATGGTGGGCTGCGGCCTGGGCGGCACGTCGCTGATCAACGCCGGCGTGGCGCTGCGCCCGCCGGCCTGGGTCTTCGACGACGACCGCTGGCCGGCCGAGCTGCGGGGCCGGGGCAGCGACGAGCTCGCTCCCTACTTCGAGCGCGCGGAGCGGATGCTCGGCTCGGCGCCGTACCCCGACGATTGGCCGGAGCCCGCCAAGCTCGTCGCCCTCGGGGTCGCCGCCGAGGGCGTCTCGGCGACCGTCGAGCGCCCCCGGATCAACGTCACGTTCGAGGCGGGCGTCAACGCCGCCGGCGTCCATCAGGAGGCGTGCACGCTGTGCGGCGACTGCGTCAGCGGATGCAACCACAACGCGAAGAACACCGTGCTCGTCAACTACCTGCCCGATGCCGTGGCCCACGGCGCCGAGATCTTCTGCGAGACGCCGGTGCGCACGGTCCGCCCCGCGCTCGGGCGAGGTGGCTGGATCGTCACGTTCGACGCGCCCGGTGACGGGCGCCACCGCCTCGGTGCGCCGGCCTCCTTCGTCTTCGCGGACGTGGTCGTGCTGGCGGCCGGCACGCTCGGCTCCACGCAGATCCTCATGCGGTCTCGCAGCGAGGGCCTGGCGGTCTCGCCCCGCCTGGGGTCACGATTCAGCGGCAACGGCGACGTCCTGGCGTTCGGTTACGACGCCGTGGTCCCCGTGCGCGGCATGGGCACCGGCCGCCGCAAGCCGACCCCCGAGACCATCGTGGGACCGTGCATCACCGGCATGGTCGACATGACCGCCGACCGGTCTCGGGCGCTGCTCGTGGAGGAGGGCGCCATCCCCGGCGCGCTCAGGCCGCTGATGCCGGCGGCGTTCGCGATGGCGTCCGAGGCCGGTGCCACCGGTGGTCCGCTTGCGTTCGCCCGGCGCGTGTCGCACCGGCTCCGGCGAAACCCCCGGCGGCTCCTGGCCCGGCGCGGCGGCGCCGCCGACGACACGCTGACGTACCTCGTCATGAGCGACGATGCGGGCGACGGCCGGCTGCGCTTCGAGGGCGACGCGGTCCAGGTCGACTGGGTCGGTGCGGGCGACCGCCCGGTGTTCGACCGGAACGCGGAGGTGCTCGCGAAGATGAGCGCCTCCCTGGGTGCCACATTCATCGGCAATCCCCTGTCGACACCGCTGTTCAACGAGTCGCTGCTGACCGTCCACCCCCTCGGTGGTTGCCCGATGGGCGACGACGGTGAGCGGGGGGTGGTGGACCACGCGGGTCGGGTGTTCACCGGTGTGAACGGCGAGGTCCATGACGGCCTCGTGGTGGCCGACGGTGCCGTGGTCCCGCGGCCCCTGGCCGTGAACCCGCTCCTGACCATCTCGGCGCTGGCCGAGCGCGCGTCCGACCTGCTGGCCGCCGACCGGGACTGGGGAGAACGGGGCTCCGTTCCCGCCGCCCGGAGGCCGTCCGGCCCTCCCGTCCGCCGGCCGGGGATGACGTTCACCGAGCGGATGGTGGGCTGGGCCGCGCCGTCGATCGATGGCGACGCCGTGGCCGGCGAGCAGCGGGGGCGAGCCGAGGGCACGCGGCTGGAGTTCGTCCTGACGGTGCGCATCGACGACCTCGAGGCACTGTTGCGCGACCCGGCGACACCGGGGCGTCTCTCGGGCACCGTGACCGCACCGGTGCTGTCGCCGCAGCGCCTCCGGGTGGCGGACGGGACCTTCCGCCTCATGCAGGAGGACCCCACCCACGTCGACACGTGGCACATGCGCTACTCGATGCGCCTGATCGCCGAGGACGGCGAGGAGTTCGGCTTCGAGGGCACCAAGTACCTGCACGACCGCTCCGGGTTCGACGCGTGGTCGGACACGACCACGCTGTACGTGACGATCACCGGCGGCCCCGTGCCCGGCGTGGTGGCCGCCGGCGTCATGCGCATCACCGTGGCCGACTTCGCTCGCCAGCTCAGCACGATGCGGGTGTCCGGCGTCGACGGGTCGCTCGAGCGAGGGCGCTGGCTGGGCCGGTTCGCGACCCGGTTCCTGCGCTCGCTGGGCTCCGTGTACGGGGGGCCGCTCGACGGGGTCGGGCACTTCCCGGCGGCGCCCCCCATCCCGGTCCCGCCCACCGGTGACGGCACCCGGCGCCTCCGGCTGCCCGCCGCCGAGCCCCGCTGGTGCGACGGTGACGGCGCGTGGCACGAGGGCACGGACGTGGGCGGCGACGCATGGCTGCGGCTGACCCGCTACGAGGGCGGGCGCCGCGGGCCCGTCCTGCTGGCCCCGGGGTTCGGGATGTCCGCCATGTCGTTCATCGGCGGCACCATCGACACCAACCTCACGGAGCACCTCGTGGCCAAGGGCTACGACGTCTGGCTGTTCGACTACCGGGCCGGGATCGACCTGCCGTCGTCGCGCACGTCGTTCACGGTCGACGATATCGCCACCGAGGACTGGCCTGCGGCGGTGGCCGAGGTGCTGCGCGTCACCGGGGCCTCGAGCGTGCAGGCGGTCGGGCACTGCGTCGGATCGGCGTCACTGATGATGGCGTTGGCCTCGGGGAGCATCCCCGACGTGCGCTCCGCCGTGTGCATGCAGTTCACGCTGCACCCCGAGACGTCGCTTCTCAACAGGACCAAGGCGGCGCTCGGGGTCGGCTCGCTGCTGGGCCGGTTGGGCCTCGACCGGGTGGCGCCGTTCACGGGCGGCTCCGTCGTCAAGAAGCTCCTGGATCTCGGGCTCCGAGCGGTGCCGATGCCGGCGGGGGAGCGATGCGCGAAGCCGGTCTGCCGGTGGATCAATGCCATCTACGGCTGCACCCATGCCCACGAACAGCTCAACGACGCCACCCACGAGCGGCTGGACGACATGTTCGGAGTCGGCAACCTGCGGGCCCTCGACCACCTGGCCGTCATCATGAAGGCGCGCAAGGTGGTGGCGGCGGACGGTGCAGACAGCTACGTCGGCCACCCCGAGCGCCTGCGGCTCCCGATCCTCCTGGTCCAGGGCGACCGCAACCAGATCTTCCGCCCCCAGGGCAGCCTCCGTACCCTCCGCTGGCTGCAGGAGGCCAACGATCCGGCGCTGTACGAACGTGTGGTCCTGCCGGGCTACGCGCACTTGGACGCGCTGATCGGTCGCGACGCCGCCGA
>DATFVX010000205.1:0-7315 GCA_035259985.1 Acidimicrobiales bacterium
AACTTCGTCACGTAAGGCACTCAAAATGACACACGAAGTAATGGAAGCGGTTTCAGCTCGCAACACGTGAGGGCCGAGCCGAACGCGGGGGATGGTGGACGACCGCTCTGCGGGGGACCAGCCTCCTTCCGGTCCCACCAACACCACGGGGAGCGTCAGCCTAGGCGCCCCGCCGCCGCGGTCGGCCATCGCGGCGCCCGGCAGGGCGGCCACCTCCGCGAAGGTGGCGAGCGGCGCCACCTCCGGCAGCCACGTCCGCCGGCACTGCATGGCCGCCGCCCGGGCGATGGCGGCCAGCCGCTCGGCCTGGCGGCCGGCCTTGGCCGCGTCCCACCGCACCACCGACCGCTCGGCCACGAACGGCACGATGCGGTCGGCCCCCAGCTCGGTCAGCTTCTGCACCACCAGCTCCGGGCGTTCGCCCTTCACCAGCGCGAACGCCACGGTGATCGGCGGCGCCGGTCGGGGCTCGGCGACGATCGGTCCGGCGATCTCGAGCGCCCGACCACCGGCGAGTCGACAGGCCCGCCACCGCCCTGCGCCGTCGCCGGCCGTGACGTCGTCCCCGGGGGCGAGCCGCAGTACCCGCAGGAGGTGGTGCTCGTCGCCGTCGTCGAGGGCGGGCACGTCCAGGTCGGGGACGAAGGCGTGAGCGCGTGCGCTGACCGGCGTGACCTCGCGGCCGCCGCCGGCGCCGGCGTCCATGGGCGCTACTTGAACGCCGACCGCAGCTTCGACAGCAGGCCGGCCGGCGGAGGGGCGACGTCGTCACCGCGGAGCTCGGCGAGCTGGCGGATGACCTCTTCCTCGTCCTCGCTCAACTCGGTCGGCACCTCGACCACGACGTCGATCAGCAGGTCGCCGCGCGCCCGGCGCTCGATGTGGGGGACCCCTCGGCCGCGCAGGCGGAAGGTCGTGCCCGACGCGGTGCCGCGGGGGATCTCCAGCTCCTCGGTGCCCTCGAGCGTTTCGAACGGGATCGTCGCACCCAGCGCAGCCTGCGTGTACGGCACGGTCAGCACGGTCGCGAGGTCCGTGCCCTGGCGCTCGAACCGCGGGTGGCGCTTCACCCGCACGTGGACGTACAGGTCGCCGGCGGCGCCCCCGCGGGGGCCGACGGCGCCGCGGCCCGCCAACCGGAGCGTCGAACCGTCGTCGACGCCGGCCACGATGTCGACCGTGTAGGTGCGCTCCTGGATGCGCCGGCCCTCGCCACGGCACACCGGGCAGGGGTTGGGGATGACCTGGCCGGACCCCCCGCAGCGGGCGCACGGCGACGAGGTCACCATCTGCCCGATGAACGACTGCCGGACGCGCTGGACCTGGCCCGTGCCGCCGCATTCGACGCAGGTGATGGCCTGGGTGCCGTCGGCGGCGCCGGTGGCCTCGCAGGCGTCGCACGGCACCGCGGTCTTGACCGTGACCGGGTGCTGCGAGCCGAAGACGGCCGCCTCGAACTCCAGCTCGACGACCTGCTCGAGGTCTTCCCCGCGGGGCGGTCCTGCGGGGCCACGCCGCCGGCCCCCGAACGGGCTCGAGCCGAAGAAGGCCTCGAACACGTCGCCGATGCCACCGCCGAACCCGAACGGATCGGCGCCGACCGTGGTCCCCTCGACCCCCGCCGGGCCGTAGGCGTCGTACCGCTGACGCTTCTCGGGGTCGGACAGGACCTCGTAGGCGCGGACGACCTCCTTGAACCGGGCCTCGGACTCGGCGTCGCCGTGGCCCGTGTCCGGGTGGAGCTGGCGGGCCAGCCGGCGGTAGGCGCGCTTGATCTCGTCCTGTGTGGCGTCCCGGGAGACGC
The DNA here is from genome assembly GCA_035259985.1 of Acidimicrobiales bacterium. Taxonomy (GTDB): domain Bacteria; phylum Actinomycetota; class Acidimicrobiia; order Acidimicrobiales; family VFJN01; genus DASQUK01. The sequence continues at coordinate 1,805 of DATFVX010000205.1, forward strand.
CGAGCAGCTGGTAGTAGTCGGTCGGCAAGGCTGGCTAGCCCTCGGTGAGGCGGTCGGACAAACGATGGCCCACGACGGCGACTGCGGCCAAGGCTTGCGGGTAGTTCATCCGTGTGGGTCCCAGGACTCCGATCGTGCCCGCACGCTCGCCCTCGACCTCGTACGGCGACACCACCAGTGCGCACTCGGCGAGGGGCGCCATGCCGGTCTCGGTGCCGATGGCGACCTGCAGCCCGCGATCGATGACGTCGCGGATGAGCGAGACGACCACGTATTGCTGCTCGAGGATCCCCAGGACCTCGCGGACCGTTTCGATGGCGTCGAACGCCTGCGCCATGCGGGCGGCACCCCCGACGTAGAGGTGCTCGGGGTCGCCCGCCGGGCGGTGGGCCAGGGCGCCGAGCGCATGGTCGACCAGCGCGTCCAGCGGGGCGTCGCCCGTCGCGGGAACGGCGGGGAGGGCGACGCGGGCACGGCCGGAGAGCTGGGCGGTCAGGTGCATGCCCGCCGTCGCCACCCGCTCGTCCCCGGCGCCCGCCGGCACGTCGATCGTGTGCTTCTCGACCGACCCGTCGCTCAGCACCGCCACGAGCACCGCCGACGTGGCGCTGAGCCCGACGAGCTGCACCGAGCGGACCGTGGTCTCGGGCGGTGCGGGCGCGACGACCACGCTGGTGAGGCGGGTGAGGTCCGACAGCAGGCGGCTGGTTTCGGACAGCATCTGCTCGACCTCACCGTGGGCCCGGGCGAAGAACGCCCGCACCTCCTCGGCCGAGCTGGTGGCGAGCCGCGCCGGCCGGCGCAGGTGATCGACGAAGAAGCGATAGCCCTTCTCGGTGGGGACGCGCCCGGCGGAGGTGTGCGGCTGGCGCAGGAAGCCATCGGTCTCCAGGGCCCCCATCTCGTTGCGGACCGTGGCGGACGACACATCGACACCCGGCGCCCGCGCGACGTGCCCCGAGCCTACGGGCTGCCCGGTCTCGATGTACTCCTCCACCACCGCTCGGAGGATGGCTGCCTTCCTCTCGTCCAACATCTGGCAGTCGAGTGTACCGAGTGCTAAGTCCTGGTAACGGGCTCAGTGGCCGTCGGCCCGGTGCCCATTCAATCGTCCAGCTTGAGCGCGCTGATGAAGGCCTCCTGCGGCACCTCGACGCGGCCGATCGACTTCATCCGCTTCTTGCCCTCCTTCTGCCTCTCCAGCAGCTTGCGCTTGCGCGTGATGTCGCCGCCGTAGCACTTGGCGAGCACGTCCTTGCGCTTGGCCTTGACGGTCTCGCGGGAGATGATGCGCCCGCCGACGGCGGCCTGGATGGGGACGTCGAAGAGCTGGCGCGGGATCAGCTCCCGCAGCCTCTCGGCCATGCGGCGGCCGTAGTCGGAGGCCCGGTCCTTGTGGACGATGGCGCTGAACGCATCCGCGGCGACCCCGTTGAGCAACACGTCGACCCGGACCAGGTCGGAGCGGGCGTAGCCGGCGGGCTCGTAGTCCAGGCTGGCGTAGCCCTGCGTGCGCGACTTCAGCTGGTCGAAGAAGTCACGTACCACCTCGGCGAGCGGAAGCCGGTAGATCAGCTCGATGCGCTCGGGCGAGAGGTACTCGAGCTTCGTCATCTCGCCCCGGCGCTGCTGGCACAGCTCCATGAGCGTGCCGGTGTATTCCGTCGGCGTGAGGATCGTGCAGATGAGGTAGGGCTCCTCGATGTGGTCGATCTCCTGGGCAGGCGGCATGGCGGAGGGGTTGTCGACCTCGACGACCGTGCCGTCGGTCCGGTGGACCTGGTACGCCACCGACGGGGCCGTCGCGATGAGGCTGAGGTCGAACTCCCGCTCGAGCCGCTCCCTGACTATCTCCATGTGGAGCAGGCCGAGGAACCCGCAGCGGAAGCCGAACCCCAGCGCGCCCGACGTCTCGGGCTCGTACGTGAAGCTGGCGTCGTTCAGGCGCAGCTTCTCCAGCGAGTCCCGCAGGTCGGAGAACTGGTCGCCGTCTACCGGATAGAGGCCGCAGAACACCATCGGCTTCGGGTCGCGGTAGCCGGCCAGCGGCCCGGCGGCGGGGCGCGCCGTCTCGGTGACGGTCTCGCCGGACCGGGCCTCGGCCACGTCCTTGATCCCGGCGATGAGGTAGCCGGTCTCGCCGGGTCCGAGCGCCGCGACCGGCAGGTTGGCGGGCGTGCGCACGCCGACCTCGTCGGCGTCGTGGACGGCACCCGCCTGCATGAACCGCAGCCGGCTGCCCGTCTTGAGGTTGCCGTTCACCACCCGGACGGACGACACGACGCCCCGGTAGGGGTCGTAGTGGGAGTCGAAGATGAGGGCCTGGAGCGGTGCGTCGGGGTCGCCGGCCGGCGGCGGCACCCGCTCGATCACGGCGTCGAGCAGCTCGGGCACGCCCTCTCCGGTCTTGGCGCTGATGCGGAGGATCTCGTCGGCGGGGATGCCCAGCACCTTCTCGATCTCGGCGGCGTAGCGATCGGGATCGGCGGCCGGGAGGTCGATCTTGTTGAGGGCGGCGACGATCTCGAGGTCGTGCTCGAGCGCCTGGTACGAGTTGGCCAGGGTTTGCGCCTCGATCCCCTGCGCGGCGTCGACCAGCAGGATCACGCCCTCGCAGGCCGCCAGCGAGCGCGACACCTCGTAGCCGAAGTCGACGTGGCCCGGGGTGTCGATGAGGTCGATCACGTAGTCGCCGTAGCCGAGCCGCACCGACTGGAGCTTGATGGTGATGCCCCGCTCGCGCTCGAGCTCCATGGAATCGAGGTACTGGTCCCGCATGTCGCGGGGATCGACGGCCCCGCTGAGCTCCAGCAGGCGGTCGGCCAGGGTCGACTTGCCATGGTCGATGTGGGCGATGACCGAGACGTTGCGGATGCGCGAGCGGTCCATAGGGGGCTGTCGAATGCTATCGGGGTAGGTGCGGGGCCTCGGGGTGACAATCCGGCGGCACCGCCGCTAGCCTGTCCCGGCCATTGTGTCGAGGGAGCAGGTCCGTTCGTGGCGAACATCAAGAGCCAGATCAAGCGCAACCGCCAGAACCTGGTGCGCCACGAGCGCAACAAGGCCGTGCGCTCCGAGCTCAAGACCCGTGCCAAGGCTGCGGTGGCCGCGGCCGAGGCCGGCGAGGACGACGCCGAGGCGAAGCGCCGCGAGGCCATCAAGCGCATCGACACGGCGGCGGCCAAGGGCGTGATCCACAAGAACCAGGCGGCGCGGCGCAAGGCCCGCCTCCAGGCCCGGATCAACGAAGCGGCCGCCGAGCCCATCGACGACTGACAGGCGGCTGGTGGGGCGGCTCGTAACGCTCGCCCGGAAATCGGCGGGCCATCCGGCGTCGGGGGCAAGGACGCAGGACGAAGGCGCAGCCGTAGCTGCGGCGAGGACGAGGACGCAGCCAGCGGCGTCGGGGGCGTCGATTTCGGGCGCCGTGGTGCGAGCCGCCCCGCTAGCGCGCCAGTCGCGCCAGGCGGGCGACCAGCACCTCGAGCACGAGGTCCTCGGGCCACGCCTTGGTGCCCCGCAGGTCTAGGTCGGCGACGGCGATCAGCGAGACCGCGTCGACGATGCGGTCGTGGCCCAGGCGGCGGGCCTGCTGCAGGGCCTTGCGGGCCGGGAACGTCGATCCCCGGATGCCGAGGAGCTGGGCCGCCTCCTTCTCGCCCCGGACCGGCGCCCCGTCGAGCTGGAGCATGCGGGCGTAGTGGCCGTGCAGCGTGGCCATGACCACCAGGGGGTGACGGCCACCCCCGTCCAGCATCCGCCGGAGCTTGGCGAGCGCGGTCGCGATGTCGCCGCGATCGAGGGCGTCGGTGAGCTCCCATGGGGGAACGCCCCCGCCCTCGCCCAGAAATGGCTCGATGTCCTCGACCCCGAGCCGGGCGCCCTCGCCGAAGGCACCGACGAGCGTGGCGCCCAGCCCGACCAGGCGCTGGGGGTCGTCCCCCAGCCAGCGGAGCAGCAGCTCCTTGCCGGGCTTGTCGACCTGCAGCCGGGCATCGCGCAGCTGCTCCTCGACCCAGGCGGCGATCTTGCGGCCCGGGCTGGTGTCGACCTGCTCGCCGCCATGGGCCTTCAGCGCATCGGTGAGTGGGCGGGGAACGCGGCCCTGCGCCCACACCAGGACCAGTGACGTCGTGGGCAGCGGGTCCTCGACGTAGGCGACCAGCGGCTCCACCTGCTCGGCCCGCGTGAAGACCTCGAGGTCACGGCCCACGACCACCCGACGGTCGGTCAGGAACGGCGGTGTCTGGGCCGCCTGCACCAGGGGGGCGATGCTGGGTTCGGACCCGTCGGTGGGCTGGAACCGGTCGCGGCCCATGTCGTCCACGGCGAGGGCGGCATCGAGGTCACCGAGCAGGCGGTGGATCAGCTCGCGGACGGCGTCCCGCAGGATCACGTCGTCGTCGCCCCGGACCAGGTACACGGGCGCGTCCGTGCGGACGGCGGTCATGGGCGATCCGCCGGTCGGCGCTGCGCGGCCAGCAGCGCCGCGACCGTCTCGACCACCCTCCGGGTCCGCCGAACGTCGTTGGTGCACAGCAGCCGGCACCCCAGCGGTACGGCGACGGACTCGACCGCCAACGCCTCCTCCCGGGTCGGCATCCCCGAGGTGTCGATCGCGAGCGGCACCGGGCTGTCCCCGACCTGGGCCCGGGCGCGATCGATGTCGGTGAGGTCGTCGACCAGGAGCGCAACCGGGACGCCGGCGTCGGCCGCCGGCTTCATGAGCTCGGCCGGTGCGAGGACAAGCGCGGCGCCCACGTCGGCGGCGGCCTCGGCAGCGTCGAGCGACGACACGCGGGCCACGACCGGCACACCGCCGGCACGGATCGCCGGGCCGACCAGCCGTGGCGGCAGCGACGTGACGGCCACGTCGGCGCCCGCCTGGCCCGCGGCGCGGACCGCCGCGAGCACCTCGTTCTCTCGCCCGAACCGGGGTGGCGCCACGACCGCCCCTACGAGGGCCCGCCACCGCAGGTCGAACGTCGTGCCCGCCAGCGTCAGCGCCAGCTCGACCTCTGGCATCGGCGGCATGGCGGGCTCGACCATCGGGGGGACGCTATCGGCCATGCGACGGGGGTGCCCTCGCCGACTCCGACACCGCCGGCCTCAGCTCGATGCGCACGTCGAGCCGCTCCCTCACGCTGTCGCCGACGGTCAGCCGGAGGCCGCCCACCTCGATCACGGTGCCGGCCGCGGGCACGGTGATCGAGGTGGGCGGGGGGCCGACGCCGTCGACCGCCCGGGCAACGCGAACCGAGCCCTCCGGCCCCAACACCGCGACGCCGGGCCACCGTCGCCGGACCGTGGCCGCGACCTCGGCCGCGCCCTGGGCCGTCGTCCGCAGCACGAGCACGTCGAGCCGCGTCACGCCGCGCTCCCGCAGGCCGGCCAGGACCGCCCCCTCGCGGGCGCGCCCGTCGACCGCCAGCGCCGCCGCTCCCCCGGCCTGCCACACCTGCGCCCCGGGGCCCACGAACTCGCCGTCGAGGAGGCGGGGCCCGCGGCCGG
>DATFVX010000206.1:0-8362 GCA_035259985.1 Acidimicrobiales bacterium
GGCCGAAGGCGTTCCTGATGGACGAGCCGCTGTCGAACCTCGACGCCAAGCTCCGCGCCCAGACCCGGCTCGAGCTCGTGGACCTCCACCGGCGGGTCGCGACGACCGTGGTGTACGTCACGCACGACCAGGTCGAGGCGATGACGATGGCCCATCGCATCGCGATCCTCTCGGACGGCCGGCTCCAGCAGGTGGGCACGCCCCAGGAGGTCTACGAGGCCCCCGTCAACCTGTTCGTCGCCCAGTTCATCGGCACGCCGCCGATGAACACCCTCACCGGGACCGTCACCACCGAGGGCGGGCCGGCGATCCGCGTGGGCGGGAGCCGCTTCCCCGTGCCCGCGGGCCTCGAGACCCGTCTCGAGGAGGGCCGGAGGGTCATAGTCGGTGCCCGGCCCGAGCACCTCGGTGTGTCCGACGACGGCACGATCGCCCACGACGTGCGGGCCGTGGAATGGCTCGGCCACGAGTGCCTCATCTTTGGATCGGTCGACGGGTCGCCGGTGATCGTCCGCGAAGCGGGCATGGCACCCCCGGCGGCCGGCGGCACCATCCGCCTGGCCGTCGACCCCGCCAACGTCCACCTCTTCGACACCGAAACCTCGGAACGAGTGGCGTGAGTGCCGCGGCCAGGCTGCTGCGCCGGCGTGACCGCCCGCGCTACTCCGCCAGGGAGATGGCGATTGCGGTGGCCCTACTGGCGCCGTCGATCGCCATCTTCGTCGCCTTCTTCTACCGGCCGTTCCTCAACCTGCTGTATTGGGGGACGTTCGAGAGCCGGGCCAACGGCGCCTTCTTCGAGAAGGTCGGGCTCCGCCAGTACCGCGAGGAGCTCACGAGCACCGACTTCCGCGAGGGCCTGTGGCACAGCGTGCAGTTCGTCCTGTACACGGTGCCGGCGGGTCTGATCCTCGGCATCCTGCTGGCGGTGGCGGCCCACCGCCGCCTGCGCGGCATCCGGGCGTTCCAGGCGATCTTCTCGTCGACGCTCGCCAGCTCGACGGCGGTGACGTCGGTGATCTTCCTGTACCTGCTCCACCCGGTCGTGGGCGTGTTCCGCGTCGACTGGCTGACCAATCCCGACACGGCCATGTTCGCGGTGTCGCTGTCGTCGATCTGGCAGAACATGGGCCTGTCGTTCATCATCGTCCTGGCCGGACTGCAGAACGTGCCCGACGAGGTCATGGAGGCCGCCACGCTCGACGGCTACGGCCCCGTGCGGCGGCTGCTGCGGATCACCCTGCCGCTGATCTCGCCGGTGCTGATGTTCCTGATCGTGGTGCTGGTGATCTTCGGCCTGCAGGCTTTCGCGCAGGTCGACATCCTCACCGGTGGCGGGCCGGCGGGCGTCACCGAGACGCTCGTGTTCAAGATCAACCGACTGGTACGGCCCGACACCATCGGCATCGGCGCGGTCTACGCCGTGGGGCTGTTCTTCATCACGCTCGCCGTCACCGCGCTCCAGTTCGTCATCCTCGAGCGGCGGGTGCACTATGCCCGCTGACGTTGCCGTCGACGTGGCGGAGCCGCCCCCCGAGGAGGAGGCCGTCCTCCCGGGCGACCGGGTGCTGGGCGTGCCCGAGCATGGGCTCACGGCGGCCACCATCGGCAAGTCGTCCGGACGCCGGGTCCTCGGGCTCGTGGGCCAGTACGCGGCGCTGGCCGCACTAGCGGCCCTGGTGCTGGTGCCGATCGGCTTCGCGCTGATCCAGGCCCTGTCGCCGCCGTTCCGGTACTTCGACGCCGGCAAGCCGCTCCACCCGGTGGCGGTGGACTGGAAGGACAAGGGTTGGCTCGACGGCGGTGCGTTCTCCGTCGTGGCGCGCACCCTGGTGGTGACGCTGGCGCTGGCCTGGATCCAGCTGCACGCGGCTGGCGGCCGCCTGGGCCACCTGGCGCCCCTGGCCTCGCCGCGGCGCGGGGTGGCCGTGGTCGCCGGCGTGGTCGCCGTGGGTGCCTTCGCCGGCCAGATCTGGCAGGCCTCCGCCGACCGGTCGGCGGCGACCCCGTGGTGGTGGCTCCTGGGGATCGTGGTGCTCGCCCTGACCCAGCTCATCGGGTTCGGCCTGCGGCGGCCCCGCTGGCAGCCCGTCGTGCTCGCCGTCCTGGTGAGCGTCGCCGTCACCGCGTGCACCGTCGTCGCCTTCGGGGCCGCCGTCTGGAACGAGGGCTGGGACCGCGGCAACCTGGGACCCGCGCTGGGGCGCAGCTTCACCGTCACGGTGCTGATCACGGCGATTCAGGTGGTCACCTCGATCCTGGCCGCGTACGCCTTCGCCTTCCTGCGCTTCCCGTTCAAGACGCTGGTGTTCGCGTTCTTCATGGCCACCCTGCTGTTGCCCCTCGAGGTCACGCTGCTGGCCAACGTGCAGACGATCCGCGAGCTGGGCTGGGTCAACTCCAACGCCGGGCTGGTGCTGCCCTTCGCCGCCACCGCCTTCGGCACGTTCCTCATCCGCCAGGGCTTCCGCGGCGTGCCGCCCGAGGTCTACGACGCCACCCGCCTCGACGGCTACGGGCACATGGCGTTCCTGTGGCGCTTCGCCGTGCCGCTCACCCGGCCGGTGATCGCATCGTTCACGGTCATCTCGGCGCTCGGGGCGTGGAGCCAGTACCTGTGGCCCCAGGCCGTCATCGATGACGAGCGGTACCAGACGGCGCAGATCCGGTTGAAGACGATCGTGGGCACCGACATCACCAACGCCAATCTGGCCATCGCCGCGGCCCTGATCGTGGCGCTGCCCGTGCTGCTGTTGCTGATCGCCTTCTCGCGCCAGATCATCCGCGGCCTGACCGCCGGTGCGGTCAAGGGATGAGGCGGGGACAGCCGGGACGTGGCCGAGTGGCTGGCGCACGCACAGGACCCAATCGCTGGAGCGCTACGCAGGCAATGATCCGCCGTAGCAGGACCGGAGGAACGATGGCGCGGCAACGCAAGGCAGTGGCGGTGGTGCTGGTGGCGGCGGGACTGATGGCGGCCGCGTGCAGCGAGCCGCCGACGTCGGGATCGGGCGAGTCGGCCGACGTCGCGGCCGGCGGCGAGGCGGCGCTGCCGGAGTGCCCGCTCGATTCCCTGGACAATGCCTCGGGCCCGGTCGACGTGACGCTGTGGTACGGCGGCATCGGCGGCGTCACGGAGGAGACCATGAAGCACATGGTCGAGGCGTTCAACGCCAGCCAGGACGAGGTTCACGTGACCGCCAGCAACCAGGGCTCCTCGTACGCGGAGGTCTACCGGAAGTTCGAGAGCGCGGCCTCGGCGAACACCGACCAGCTCCCCGACGTCGTGCTTCTGGAGAACACCCAGCTGCAGGTGCTGGCCGACGGCGGCCTGATCCTCCCGGCGCAGTCGTGCATGGAGGCGGCGGGCTACGACATCACCGACATCGAGCCTGCGGTGCGCTCGGCGTTCTCGGTGAACGACGTCCTCTACCCCGGCTACGCCAACGTGACGTCGCAGGTCCTCTACTACAACAAGGCCCACTGGGTGAAGGCGGGGCTCGACCCCACGGCGCCGCCCAAGACGCTCGAGGAGATCTACGAGCAGGCCAAGAAGCTCAAGGCGGCCGGGGTCTCGGACAAGCCCTGGGCCTTCAAGATCAGCGCCACGGTGTTCGAGAACTGGCTGAGCGGCGCCGGCATCGACGTCGTCAACAACAGCAACGGCCACGACGGCCAGGCCACGGAGGCGACGTTCGACACGCCCGAGGCCCGCGACGCGCTCGCGCTCCTGAAGCGGATGAACGACGAGGGGTTGGTCAACGTGTTCGCCAGCACGGAGGGGGGCATCGACCAGTACCTGGCGCTGGCCACGCAGCAGTCCTCGATGCTGATCGAGACGTCGGGTGCGGCCGTCAACATCGCCGAGGCCCTCGGCGGGAACCTGACGGCCGCGGACGTCGGCGCCGAGTTCGACTCGTCGCTCGTCGACCGCACGCAGCTCGTGCCCGGGACCGGGCTGTTCCCGGGGTTGGAGTCGGCCGGCCAGGTCCACCCGGGCGGGAGCGGCTTCTTCATCGTGAACACCGCACCGCCCGAGGAGCAGGCCGGCGCGTGGAAGTTCCTCGAGTTCATGCTCCAGCCCGAGAACGCCAAGGAATGGCACCTCCGGGGCAGCTACCTGCCGATCGTCAAGTCTGTCGCCGACGAACCCGATGTGCAGTCCTTCTGGACGGACCAGGTCGCCGGCGTGCTCATCAAGCCCGCCGTCGACCAGCTCGCGGACGCCGATCCCGACGAGCCCGGACCGCTGATCGGCCCGTACACCGATTTCACCGACAATGTCGAGAACGCCATCGAGGGCGTGCTGCTGAGCGGCGACGATGTCGAGAGCGCGCTGAGCACGGCCCAGGACGAGGTCACCCAGTCCCTCGAGCGCTACGCCGGCAACTAGCGGCGGCCTCCGGGTCAGGACGCCCGGGCGATGACTGGACTGCCCGCCGAGGACGCCTAGCCTGATCGGGACCTATGGCCGGGACTTCGTTGCGTGACCGGTTCTTCACCCGCCAGGTGGCCCGAGCGATCACGTCTCCGTTCGGCATCCTGCTGGGCGGGGCCGTGGCTGCGGCCACGATCGTCGCCGGCGTGCCGCTCGCGGCCGCGCTGCCGCTGGGCGTCGCGGCCTGGGCCGGCAAGGTCGCGCTCTCGATCCCGCGCGACCGGCGCGAGCGCATCGATCCGTTCACGCTGCAGGAACCCTGGCGCCGCTACGTGCAGGAAGCGCTCCAGGCGCGGAACCGGATCGACGAGGCCGTGGGCCGGACCCGCCCCGGGCCGCTCCGCGACCACCTGGCAGAGATCGCCGCCCGCATGCACACCGGCGTCGAGGAGTGCTGGCTGATCGCCAAGCGCGGGCAGACGCTGGTGGAGGCCCGCCGCGGCATCGACGTGGCGGACGTCGATCGCCAGCTCGCCGAGATCGCGGACGCGCCGGGTGCCGGCGCACAAGCCGCCGGCACGGGGCCCGACGCTGCGTCGGCGCCCGACGACCCGGCGCTGGCCAAGGTGGCCGAGTCGCTCGAGGCGCAGCGGGCGACCGCCGAGCGGCTGGACAGGGTCATCGGCCAGGCGCACAGCGAGCTGCGGATGCTGGACGCCCGTCTGGACGAGGCCGTCGCCCGGACCCTGGAGCTGTCGGCGCACGCCGCCGCCGACGCCTCCGTGGAAGGGCTGGGCACCGACGTCGACGCCCTCGTCACCGAGATGGAGGCGCTGCGCCAGGCCCTGGAGGAAACCAGCCGCACGGCACAGCGCGGGCTCGCCGCCGGCGGACCCACCGAGTGACAGTGCCCCGCGACCGTCGCCCAGCCGACGAGCCCACCGCCGTGCGCCGCCCGCCAGAAGAGCCCACGGGCGCGCCACCGCGGGAGCAGCCCGCAGACCCTAGCGGGCGCGCGGGCGCGCGCCGCCGCGTGGAGCCCGACCCCGACCGCAACTACGGGGAGGCGAATCGGCGTCACGCCCGGCAGTTCGCGACGGGACGGGCGCGGCGCCCTCCGGCGGCCCCGGGGGCCACCCCCTCACCGGGCTGGTACGAGCCCGAGGCCCCCACCGTCGAGCTTCCCGTCGTCGACGACGTCTTCGGCCTGGCCCCCGAGTCCCCCGGCGTCGCCAACCAGCCGCCGGCGCCGTGGCTGACGGGCGAGCACCGGCGGGTCGACCTGGAGCCGGGCGCGGCCCCGGCCGCGGCGGCCGTCGCTCCCGAGGCGCCGGAGGCGCCCGAACGGCCGGGCGCAGCGGACACGCCGCCGACCCAGGGGGAGGCCGAGGCGGAGCGCCAGGAGCTCCCGAGCAGCCAACGGTCCTCGATGCTGGTGGCGGCTGGCATCTTCCTGTCCCGATGCTCCGGTCTCGTCCGCGAATCGGTCATCGCCAACTACCTCGGCACCGGGCCGGCCAGCGACGCGTTCCGGGCGGCGCTGCGGATCCCCAACCTCCTGCAGAACCTGCTCGGCGAGGGCGTGCTGTCGGCGTCGTTCATCCCCGTCTACGCGCGGCTCCGCGCCGAGGGCCGGGAGGACGAGGCGGGGCACGTGGCCGGTGCCGTGGCTGGGCTGCTCGTGGCCTTCGCCGGGGCGCTCAGCCTCGTCGGCGTGCTGGCGGCCGGCCCGCTGACCCGACTGCTCGTACCCGGGTTCGACGACTCCTTCCGCTACGACCTCACGGTCGAGCTCGTCCGCATCATGTTTCCGGGCATCGGGTTCCTCGTCCTGTCCGCATGGTGCCTGGGCGTCCTCAACAGCCACCGCAAGTTCTTCCTGTCCTACGTGGCCCCGGTGGTGTGGAACGCCGCCCAGATCGCCGCTCTGGTGGCCGTGGGCCTGACCACCACCAACACCCGCACCCTCGCCATTGCGGTCTCCTGGGGCGTGCTCATCGGCGGGGTCCTGCAGTTCGGGGTGCAGATCGGGCCGGTGGCGCGCCTGCTGGGCGGCATACGGCTCAGCCTCGACACGGCGAGCGCGTCGGTCCGCACCGTGCTCTCACGCTTCGCCCCGGTCGTCGTCGGCCGGGGCGTGGTCCAGATCATGGGGTACGTCGACCTGCTGCTGGCCAGCTACCTCGCCGCCGGGGCCGTGGCGTCGCTCCAGTTTGCGCTGGTCCTCTTCCTCCTACCGATCGGCCTGTTCGGCATGAGCGTCGCCGCTGCCGAGCTGCCGGAGCTGTCGGAAGTCGAGGTGCACGACCCCGAGACGAGGCGCCAGTTCCGCCTGCGGCTCGAGGACGGCATGGCCCGCATCGCCTGGTACGTCGCGCCGAGCGCCACGATGTTCATGATCGTCGGCGATGTGATCGTGCGAGCCGTGTTCCAGCACGGCAGCTTCACGTCGTCCGACACGATCGTCGTGTGGCTCACGCTGGCGGTGTTCTCCACGAGCCTGCTGGCGTCGACGTCGTCGCGGCTGCTGCAGAACGGCCTCTTCGCGCTCGGCGACGCCCGCACTCCCGCCCGACTTGGCGCCATGGCGGTGATCCTGGCCGCGTTCATCGGGCTGGCGTTCATGTTCCCCCTCGACAGGCTGGTGGTCGGGCCCGGCGGCATCGAGGGGTGGGGCGACATCTTCGCCTTCGGCCCGTTGCCCGAGGCGGTGCGCAACAACCCGACCAACATCGCCCACCTGGGGATCGTCGGGCTCGCCCTGGGCACGAGCATCTCCGACTGGATCGAGTACCGGATGCTCAGCAGGGCGCTGGCGTGGCGCATCGGCCGCACCCACCTGGCCGGCCGCTGGCTCAATCCCATCGCCGCCGGCTGCGCCGCGGCCGCCGTCGTCGCCGTGGTGGCGGAGGCGCTGTTCGGCGGCCTGCCGTCGCTGGTGGCACTCGTCCTGGTGCTGGCGCCGGCCGGCCTCGCCTATTACGCGATCACGCGCCGCCTGGGCGTGCCCGAGGCCGCGATCATGTCGCGCCGCGTGGCAGGGCTGGCCGCTCGGATCCGGCACTGACGCGCAGCGGGTCGGACCCCCGGCGCCAGGGGCCTAACCTGCTGGCATGCTCAAATTGTTCCGGCGGTGGTGGCGCTACCTGACGGCCAAGCTGGGGTCGTCCTTCGAGGAGCGGGCTGACCCCAAGATCCAGCTCGAGCAGGCGATCGCCGAGGCCCAGGACCAGCATCGGCGCCTCAAGGAGCAGGCCGCCAACGTCATCGCCCACCAGAAGCAGACCGAGATCAGGCTCAACCGCACGATGGGCGAGCTCGAGAAGGTCAACGCCAACGCCCGCCAGGCCGTGCTCATGGCGGACGAGGCGACCAAGCACGGCGACAGCGAGAAGGCCCTGCAGTACACCGCCACCGCCGAGACCTTCGCCAACCGGCTGATCACGCTGGAACGCGAGGTCGAGGACCTCAAGCAGCTCCACCTCCAGTCGACCGATGCCGCCAACCAGGCCAAGGCGGCCGTCCAGCAGAACTCCACCGCCCTGCAGCAGAAGCTGGCCGAGCGCCAGAAGCTGCTGTCGCAGCTCGACCAGGCCAAGATGCAGGAGCAGATGAACACGGCCATGGCGTCGCTGTCGGAGACGGTGGGCCAGGACGTGCCGACGCTCGACGAGGTGCGCGACAAGATCGAGAGCCGCTACGCCCGGGCCAAGGGGATGTCGGAGCTCACCGAGTCGTCGGTGGAGTCGCGCATGCTCGAGGTGGAGCAGGCGTCGATGAACAGCGAGGCCCAGGCGCGGCTGTCGCAGATCCGGGCCGAGCTCGGGCTGGCGGCGGGCGACGCGGCGGGTGAGAGCGCCACCGGGACCGGGACGTCGGGCGCTGACGGCAGCGGCTGAGGAGGGTGCGGGCGGCGTCGGGGTCGGGCCCTACCCGGGCCCGTGGCCCGACGATCCCCGGCTCGACCCCGAGCTCCTGACGGCG
>DATFVX010000207.1:0-3282 GCA_035259985.1 Acidimicrobiales bacterium
CCGCCCGTGGTCGATGATGGCGATCCGGTTGGCCAGCTGGTCGGCCTCGTCGAGGTACTGCGTGGTCAGCAGCACCGTCGCGCCCTCGGCCACGAGGACGCGGACGATCTCCCACACCTGGTTGCGGCTGCGGGGGTCGAGCCCGGTGGTCGGCTCGTCGAGGAACAGGAGCGGCGGCGTGGTCACGATGCTGGCGGCGATGTCGAGGCGCCGGCGCATGCCGCCCGAGTAGTCCTTGCAGAGCTTGCCGGCGGCCTCGGCGAGGCCGAACGCGTCGAGCAGCTCGGCGGCACGCTCGTCGGCGGCCCGGTGCGAGAAGCCCAGCAGGCGCCCGATCAGGATGAGGTTCTCGCGCCCGCTGAGCTCCTCGTCGACGGACGCGAACTGCCCGGTCAGGCTGACCGACGAGCGCACGGCGTCGGCGTCGGCGACCACGTCGTGCCCCAGCACGCGGGCCCGACCGGCGTCGGGCTGCAGCAGGGTGGCGAGCATCCGCAGCGTGGTCGTCTTGCCGGCGCCGTTGGGGCCCAGGAAGCCGAAGACGGTGCCGGGGCGGACGGCGAGGTCGATGCCGTCGACGGCGCGTGTCTCGCCGAAGTGCTTGGCGAGGCCCTCGGTCTCGACGGCCAGCGCACCGTCGGCCTCCACTCCCATGCCTGGAGTCACCGGTTCTCCTTTGGTCGCGCTCGTTCGACCGCCCGCAGGGTCTTATCGCACAGACGTGACATGCCGGCGAAACTCATCGCCCCACCCCGGTCACGGGACCGGGATCGCCAGCGTCTCGAGCCACGCCTGCCAGCCCGGCCGTTCCCGCTCGACCACGGCGGGCGCGTCGTCGGAGAACAGCTGCGCCTGGACCACGGCGGACGCCTCGTCCTCGCTGCTGTCCCAGGCGGCGACGGCCAGGAACCCGGGAACGGGGTCGGTGACGCGCAACAGCGCGTCCTCGGCGCCGATCCTCTCCACGGTTCCGGCGAGGCCGCGGGCGTCGACCGACTGCCCGACCTCCGCCAGCCCGAGGGACTGGCGCATGGCCGCGAACACGGGGCCCGAGCGGCCCTTGACCGTGTGGCTCACGTCCAGCGGCGTGGCCCGCTGCCCGGGGAAGTGGGCGAGGTACAGCCGGAGCCGGTCGAAGAACGGCCGCCAGCTCTTCTCCATCTGCTCGAAGAACTCCTGCTCCCAGTCGGCCCCGGTGCCGAATGCGCTGCTGACGACGCGGAGGACGCAGGTGCCGCCCGAGCGCGCCTCGATCAGGAACTCCGTGGCCAGCGGCGTGACGGACTCGCCGGCGTGTCCGGCAAGGGCGGCCCATTCGGGCTCCTCGCAGGCGAAGCGGAGCGGCGGCTCCCAGCCCGTCACGGTGCCGGGCGAGGACTCGTCCTCGCCCATGTGGAAGACGATCGCCCCGCCCTCACGCTCGTCGACGTCGGTGGGTGTGAACCAGGCGCTGATGCCGCGGGCGGTGGCGATCGCGTCCCACAGCTGCTCGGGCGTGCCGGGCAGCTCGAAGGTCATCTCCATGCGGAGCGGGACATCGGGTTTGGTCGTCATGGCGTCTCCTCGGGACGGGGATGGGCGGCGACGATCAGGCGGTGGGGTCGCCCGTCGTCGTGGTGGTAGCGGGCCGCGAGGTCGATGACCGCGGCCGTCAGCTCGTCGGCGAAGGCGGCACGTTCCTCGGCCGAGCGGAAGCGGATCTCGGTGTCGATGGCCATCGTCGGCAGTCGCTTGCCGGCGGCGGCGGCCCGGTGCGCCAGGCCGCCGACCTCCCGCACGACCCGGCCGGCGAGGGCGATGAGGTAGCGGGCGGAAAGCCGATCGGGCGCGTCGTCGGGGTCCGCCGCCGACTCGCCCAGGGCGGCCGGCGAGACCACGTAGGCGGCGGCCGTGGCGCGCAGGATCCGCTCGGTGATGCCGCCGCGCATCCGCTCCTCAGCGAGCTCCAGCAGGCCGTGCGACTCGAGCGCCTTGAGGTGGTAGTTGACCTTCTGGCGGGCCAGCCCGACGCGGGCCGCAACGGTGGCGGCCGACCCAGGCTCGGCGAGCTCGGACAGCAGCCGGGCCCTCAGCGGGTCCAGCGCAACGGCCGCTGCCCCCGCATCCTCGATGACCTCGACGTCCTGCACGAGCGTCCACCCTCGCATTGACAACTATTTTTGTCAAGCACTTCAGGTGGCGGGAACCGCTCAGTTCCGCTCGCCGCGGCCGTCTCTCTCCCTGAGGGCACGAGACACGGAGTGACGCCGAGTAACGCCGAAGGTGGCACGACCAGAGATGGTGGCGCCGAGTAACGCCGAAGGTGGCACGACCAGAGATAGGGAGGTCACGTTGGAGGTCGCGGGCGACCGGACGAGGGCCGCGGAGTGATGCCGGGTGACGCCGAGGGCGGCGCGACCAGGACTGTCGTGCTGGTCCTGGAGGGCGACGTCGAGGTGGTGCTGTGGCGCATGGACGGGATGCCCGATCCCGACCTGTGGGTCGTCGACGCCCTGGCGCGGCTGCAGCTGGCGGCGCGGCAGATGGGCGGCTCGATCCGCCTGCGCAACCCGTGTGAGCGCCTGCGTGCCCTGCTCGACTTCGCCGGGCTGAGCGAGGTCTTCCCCGACGTCGTGATCGACGGCGGCCCGACCGACCCCGACCCGCCCGAGCTCTAGCCGGCCGAGCGCTCGAGGCGGGTGGGCAGCCCGAACGCCGGGAACAGCTCGGGGTACAGGAAGTTGTGGATGGCCGAGATGCGCCCGCCCGACGTCTCGATGACCTGGAGCGCGAACGGCTCCCACACCCCGGGCCCCTTGGGTCGGTAGCTGGCGAACGCCGGCCGGCCGTTGGCGGCCGTCGGCACCAACCGGGAGCCCCGGCAGCCGATGCCCTGCCCGAGGTACCACTTGCCCATCTCGTCGCGCCCCTGCAGCCACAGCGCATAGGGCGGCATCGACTGCACGGCGTCCTCGTGGAGGAGGGCCACCAGGGAGTCGATGTCGTAGCGCTCGAAGGCGTCGACGTAGCGGGCGAGGAGCTCCCTCTGCCCGGCGTCGACCGGCAGGGAGGCGGCGTCGACGTCGCGCTCGGCCAGCGTTGCCCGGGCCCGCTGCAGCGCGCTGTTGACGGAGGCGACGCTGGTGTCGAGCAGCGCGGCGACCTCCGCGGCCTGCCAGCGCAGGACCTCGCGCAGGATCAGCACCGCGCGCTGGCGGGGCGGCAGGTGCTGCAGCGCGGCGACGAAGGCCAGGCGGATCGACTCTCGTTCGGCGGCGACCTCGGCCGGATCGCCAGCGGCGG
>DATFVX010000208.1:0-18540 GCA_035259985.1 Acidimicrobiales bacterium
GGCTTCTCGCCGGCCAGATTCACCGCTGGACGTCGTCCTCGTCGTCGCCGCAGCCGCTGGCTGCGCCTTCCTCCTGCGTCCTCGCCAGCGACGAATCTGACACGGCGATACATCCACGGAACTTCCGCGAGCGCCCACTAGTGGGCCCTCCCGCCCACTAGGACGGCGTGCCGAACATCTGGGTCCAGTACCAGCCGTCGTCGTTGAGCCCCACGCCGATGACCGTGTAGTCGCAGTTCAGGATGTTGTCGCGGTGGCCCTCGGACCCCATCCATGCCGCCATCACGTCCTGGGGGGTGCGTTGGCCGGCGGCGATGTTCTCGCCCAGCGCGGAGCCGCGGAAGCCGGCGGCCTCCGCCCGGTCCGAGGCGGTCGCGCCCTCGAGGCTGGTGTGGGAGAAGTAGTTGTTCGCCGCCATGTCGTCGCTGTGCCCCTGCGCCGCGGCCGTGAGGGCGTCGCTCACCGCCAGGGGCTGGCAGCGGGCCGCCGCCCGCTCGGCGTTGACCAGGTCGACGACCTGGTCGGCCGCCGTGGGCGCGGCGCTGACCGTCGGCGCCGGGGGCGGTGCCGTGGTCGTCGTCGGGGCGGCGGTCGTCGGCGGTCGGGTCGTGGGCGTCGCCGTCGTGGTGGGGGTGGTGGTCGTCGGCGGTTGGGTCGTCGCGGTCGTCGTCGTGCTCGGACGCGTGGTCGTGACCGGCTCGGGCGGATCTTCGAAGGCGGACGCCGACGGCCGCGTCCGGCCCGCCGCCGTCACATTGTCGTCATCTTCGGACGCCGAGCCCACCACCCCCAGCGCCACGACGGGCGCCAGGCAGGCGGCCGTCATGACGATGAGCAGGCGCACGAACGAGGGCGACCCTTCGCCCCCCAGCTGGCGGCCGGACACGCCGGGAACTGTAACCGGTTCGTCACCCGCCGTTCTGGGTTCCGGGGAGGCTCTCCGACAGGGCACGCCCCCGGAGGAAGACCGTCACCGGGCCGTCCTCGCTCACCACCACGGCCAGCGCCCCGGGCTGGTCGAAGGTGTACTGGGCCGCAGAGCGGTGCCGCATCCCCCGCGCGTGGTCGATGGTGGACCCGGCCTCGGGCGTCGCCCGGAGCCCCACCGCGAGCCGCAGGACGGCCCCATCCGCGGCCACGATCGTGGCCAGATCGGTCTGCATCAGGGCCGCGAACAGGGCGGGGTAGTGGTAGCGAGCCGTCACGCTGAGGGCGGGCGCCACGACCGAGTGCTCGAGGTCGAGGCCCGCCTCGGCGTGGTCGCCGGGGAGCACCAGTGTCGCCCCGACCCGGGCGGGGCTCAGCCAGTGGATGGCCAGCTCCAGGAGGCCGGCCAGCACCGGCTTGTCGACTCCCGGCAGGAACGGATGCAGCGCCTCGTGCTGCGTGCGGGCGTTGGGGCGGTTCGTCCAGCGGTAGCCGGCCCATTCCAGAGCGCCCGTATCGGTGAAAGCCCGGGTCACGCCCGCCATGGCGGTGCGCTGGACGATGATGGCGCCGATGTCGGCCTGGATCTCGACGAGGTCCGCCTCGTACTGCACGCTCCGGCGGAAGCAGGCGAGCTGGAGCGGCCGATCCGGCTGGCGCACGAGGTAGGTCGAGCGGCCGTCGGCGAAGCGGCGGGCGACCTCCAGGGGCATGGCGCCGAGTGGGATCAGGTCGACCAGCTCGCCGGACTCGATCAGCGACCGGTCGTCGGGCACGACGATGGACCCGTAGATGGGGGCTCGCCGCTCGAACAGGGGTGGCCGCCGCGCGTACTCCAGCTCCTCGAGCACGATGTGGAGCACGGGCTCCGCGGTCTCGAGGACCACACCATCGTCGATCATCTCCGAGTGCAGCCGACGTGCGGGCCGGCTCAGGGCGACGCTTCCGTCCACCGGGTCAACGATACGGGCGCCGACGCGACGAACCGCCGGCACGATGCCGGCGGCTCGATGAAGCTCTCTGACGCCTGAGGTGGCTCGTCAGATCACACGGACGTTCTGGGCCTCCTCACCCTTCCGGCCGGGGGCCACGTCGAACTCGACCTGCTGGCCTTCGTTGAGGGTGCGGTAGCCCTCGCCCTGGATGTTGGAAAAGTGGACGAACACGTCGTCGGCGCCTTCACGAGAGATGAAGCCGTAGCCCTTCTCTGCGTTGAAGAACTTCACGGTCCCTGTAGCCAATTGATTCTCTCTTCGGTATCGAGCGGGCCCTTGTGGCCCCCTCGCTTGGTGCAAACGGGAACCCTACTTGTAGCGGTAGGTGATGCGTCCCTTGTTGAGGTCGTAGGCGGACACCTCGACCTGCACCCGGTCGCCGGGCAGGATGCGGATGCGGTTCTTCCGCATCTTCCCGCTCAGGTGGCCGAGCACCGTGTGGCCGTTGTCGAGGGAGATGCGGAACACGCCTCCCTTGAGGGCTTCGTCCGTGCGGCCTTCGAGCACGAAGGCATCGTCCTTGATCTTCGCCAAGCGCTGACTCCTCCCAGTGGGCAGGAAGACAACTCTACGGTCATTTTCGCCGAATCACGCGGTCCGACGTGCGGACCCTGGCGGGGACGTTCCCGCCGCCGGGCCGTTCCGGGCGCCGAATTGGCTGGTGAGCAACCAGCTCTGCGCCGAGAATCTCGCGGTCGGGACTGGCGCGAGAACGTGTTCTACCCTTGGGGCATGGACGCAGACGCCCTCGGTCATCCGGTCATCGACGCGGACAACCACTACTACGAGGCCGAGGACGCCTTCACCCGCCATCTCGACGCCGCCCTGGGGCCCCGCTGCGTGCAGTGGGCGACGATCGACGGGAAGCGCTACCACGTGGTGGGCGGCCGCGTCAGCCGGGCGGTGAGCAACGCCACCTTCGACCCGGTGTCCAAGCCGGGCTGCCTGTACGACTACTTCCGCGGCAACGCCGGCGACGTCAACCCGCTCGAGCGGCTCCGCGACCACGAGCCGATCAGGCCCGAGTACCGCGACGCCGACGCCCGGCTCCGGACCCTCGACGACCAGGGCCTGGCGGGCTGCTGGCTGTTCCCGACCCTCGGGATGATCTACGAGGAACTCCTCCGCCACGATCCCGAGGCCGTGTGCCACACGTTCCGAGCGTTCAACCGGTGGCTGCGTGACGACTGGGGCTTCGCCCACGCGGATCGGATCTTCGCCGCCCCCTACATCTCGCTGGCCGACCCCGAGTGGGCGGTCGCGGAGCTGGTTTGGGCGCTGGACGAGGGCGCGCGGCTGCTGGTCATGCGGCCCGCCGCACCCACCACTGCGATCGGGCGCCGCTCACCGTTCGACCCGATGTTCGACCCCTTCTGGGCGCGGGTGGACGAGGCCGGCGTCACCGTGGTGGTGCACGCCGGGGACAGCGGCGTGTCGTCGCAGGGCTACGCCGTCGACGGCTTCGCCGCCACGTTCTCGGGCGGGCACAAGCCCTCGCTCAGGAACTTCGCCATCGAGCAGGCGGTGCACGACTTCCTGCTGTCGATGCTGCTCGAGAACCAGTTCCGCAAGTTCCCCAACCTGCGGGTGGCATCCGTCGAGAACGGCGCCGAGTTCCTGCCCGACCTGTTCCGCAAGCTGCGGTCGGTGGACCGCAAGATGCGGGGCTGGTTCGCCGAGGACCCGGTCGAGCTCTTCCGCCGCCACATCTGGATCAACCCGTTCTGGGAGGACGACCTCACGTCGGTGGTCGAGTGGATGGGCGCCGACCGGGTGCTGTTCGGCTCCGACTGGCCCCACATAGAGGGCCTGCCCCAGCCGCTCGACTACCTGCGGGAGGCCAAGGTCCTGGGTGCCGACGACCGGCGCCGGGTCCTGCACGACAACGTCCGCGACCTGTCCACGCCGCGCCCCCGCGGACGCGACTAGGGTGCCCGCTGCGCAACCCATCCGAGACTTCAGCTTCCCGGCTGTTCTGTGCGCGGCGGGCAATGGTGAGCACTGGGCGCTCACCGAGCTGTTCCGTGCCTACCAGCCGCCACTCCTGAGGTATCTGCGCGCCCAGGAGCCGGGCATGGCCGACGACCTGGCCGGCGAGGTCTGGGTGGCGGTGGCCCAGCAGCTGGCGCGGTTCGAGGGCGACGAGGCCGGCTTCCGCGGCTGGCTGTTCACGATCGGGCGCTGCCGGCTGATCGAGCACCGCCGGCGCAGCGCCCGGCGGCGCACCGACCCGGTGCCGCACGACCGGCTCGACGGCCCGGTCGAGCACGGCTTCGGCGGCGACCCGTCGTGGCTGGTCCTCGACCAGCTGGCGGCGCAGGAGGCCATCGACATGCTGATCGCCGACCTGTCGCCGGAGCAGGCCGAGGCCGTGCTCCTGCGCGTGGTCGGCGGGTTCGCCGTGCCCGAGGTCGCCCAGATCATGGAGCGCAGCCCGGGTGCCGTGCGGGTGATGTGCCACCGGGCGCTGCGCAGGCTGGCCGCGAGGTTCAGCGACGAGGCGAGTGAGGCGGAGGGGGTGCTGGCCGAGTGACTCCCGACGACCGCTTCATCCAGCTGGCACGGTTCAACGCCGCGCACGCCAAGCGGGTCTGGGACGGGTCCGCGGCGACCGAGGACGCGCCCGCCTGGTATGGCCGGATGGCGACGCTGATCCGGGCGTCGGCCGCCCCCGCCACCGAGGACGAGCTCGCAGGGGAGTCCGACATCGTGGCCCGGATGGAGGCGGCGATGCTCGAGCCGGCCGCCGATGACGAGCTCGCGGGCGAGTCGGACATCGTGGCCCGGATGCAGGCCACGATCCTCGCGAACGGCCATGACGTCGACGACGCGGACCGTCCCCGCCATCTCCGGCCCGCGGTCCCCTGGGCGGCGCGCCACCGCCAAGGCGTCCGGGTGGCGCGCCGGTTCGTGGCGGTGAAGGCCGCCGCGATCACGACCGTCGTTGCCATCGGGGTCACGGCGGCGGCGGCCACCACCGGGATCGTCGCCACCGTGGTGGTGCCGGCGCTGTCCAACAACGACCCGAAGCACCACCTCGCGGCGCGCGACACCCCGCAGGCCGCTGAGAGCGGGTCCTCGTCCGAGGGCTCCGGGGACGCCGGACAGGGAGACGGCGGCGGCACCGGCGACGGTCCACGGGTGACGATGGACCCCGACGAGCCCCTCAAGTGCATGCTCGACCTGGACTGCCTGCTGCACGAGGTGGATGTCGCCGCCGGCATCGTTCCTGCGTCGGCTACCCCCACGACCGAGCCGCCGACGCCGACGCCGACCACGACCGAGTCGCCGACGCCGATGACGACTCCCACCACCGAGTCGCCGACGCCGATGACGACTCCCACGACCGAGCCGCCACCACCTCCGACGACGACCACGACCGAGCCGCCGCCCCCGCCGGATCCCCCCCCGCCGGGCGAGACGGCGGCCGGGCCGGCACCCGCGGCCGCGCCCCTGAGCGCTTCGCTGGGCGAATCCGGCGGCTCGACCCTGCCCAACGATGCCCGGGTCGCCGACCTCCCGGCCGACGCGGGGGTCGGTGGCGGCGCAGGCGCGCAGCCTGCCGGCTGACACGGGCTCGGACGCCGCCGAAGCTTTTTTCTCACCGCGTGTAACGCGCGGCCGCCCCCGCGCGATCTAGTGCGTGGATGGGAGCAGGCAGGCGCTTCGTGGGCCAACGGGCGGGTTGGCTACCTCAAGGGCGAGGGTAGGCGAGCGCTCTGCGGGCGGGCGGGGAGGTCAGTGTTCCGGGGGTGTGCGGGCGGCCCCGGAACAGACCTCCCTCGCCCTGATCACAGCAGCTCGCTGACGCACGCGCCGAGCTGGCGAAGGTTGCGGACCTCGGCCATGCGGTGGCAGGTCACGGCGTAGAGCGAGGCCACCGAGTCACCCTGGTTCCACCGGTCGCGGGGCTCGGGGTTGAGGAACCAGATGCGCCGGCTGCGCCGCTGGATCTCCTTCAGCGCCGGGAGACCGGGGTCGCCGTGGTGGCTGCGGGCGTCGCCGGTGACGACCAGCGTGGCGCGCGGGCTCAGTTGCCTCCCGTACTGGTCGAGGAAGCTGCGCAGGACCCGGCCGTAGTCGCTGCGGTGGCGGGCCCGGGAGGCCGATGCCCGGGCGAGCAGGGCGTACGGGTCGACGTCGTGGAGCCGGCGATCGAGCACGTCCGTGATCTCCTCCACGTCGTCGACGAAGACGAACGTGCGCAGGCCCGAGAACTCCTCGTGGAGCGCGTACACCAGGGCCAGCGTGAAGCGCGAGAACTCGGCCATCGATCCCGAGACGTCGCACAGCACCCAGAGCTCGGGCCTGGAGCGGGGTCGGTGCCGGTAGGCGGGGTCGAGCGGCACCCCGCCGCTCTGCAGCGATCCCCGGAGGGTGCGACGCATGTCGAGCCGCCCGCCGCGGCTCCGCCGCTGCTGGTGGGCCACCTTGGCGGCCAGCCGCCGGGCCAGGGGGCGGACGGCCGCCCGCATGTCCCGCAGCTCCCCGGCGCCCGCCCGGAGGAAGTCGACCTCGTCGGGCGACGGCGTCGCCGGCGGGAGGCGGTCGTCGCTGCCGGCGCGGATCTCCGCCGCAAGCATCTGGCGGTAGCGGTCGAGCAGCGCCTCGACGTCGGCCTGAGCCAGCCGCTCGTCCAGCGCCGCGCGCCGCCCCGCCGCCCGTCCCCGGCGCAGCGCGTCCTGGCGGATCGCCGACAGGTCGAGGCCGCGGAGCAGGCGATGCAGGCGGTAGCGATCGCTGCCCGCCACCACCCCGAACCCGCCCCAGCGCCGCACCGCCTGGGCTGCCAGCTCCGGCAGGGCATCGACGTCGCCGCTGGCGAGTGCCTCCGCCAGCCGGCGGCGGATCGCAGCCTCCTCGTCGTCGCCGTCGCCCGTATCGTCCGCCGCGGGCGACACCGGACGAGCCGGAACGGGGAGCCCGAACCAGCGCTCGAACGCCGCCTCGAAGGCGCCGAGGTGCTCGGCGCGCTTGACCAGGGTGGTGGCCAGGGCCACCCGGGTCTCGCTGCGGGACACGAGGTCGACCTGTTCCAGGGCGGCCACCGCGTCCACCACGCCGCTGGTGGGCACGTCGACGCCGCGCGTCCGGAGCTGGTCCGCGAAGGCGAGCACGACGGAGACCAGCGCGTCCCCGGTCGGCAGCGGGGTCGTGCCCACCGTGCCTCCCGACTCCTTGGCGCCTACCGGCGCGCCAGGCGCTCGCTGATCTGCCCGGCGGTGTCGAGGAGGGCGGGGAGGAAGTCCCGACGGATGGCGTCGAGGCTCACCCGGCCAACATGGGTGGACACGTTGATGGCGGCGAGCGCACGGCCGCGGCGGTCGCGCAGCGGCGCCCCGATCGACCGCAGCCCGGCCTCCAGCTCCTGGTCGACCAGCGCCCACCCTTGGCGACGCACCCGCACCAGCTCGTCGTGGAGGTCGGTGGGCTTGGTGATCGTGCGCTCGGTGATCGCCGGCAGTGGGCCGGGGCCGATCAGGTCGTCGACCTCGTCGCGGCCGAGCTCGGCGAGGAGCACCCGTCCCATGGACGTCGCGTACGCGGGCAGCCGCGAGCCGAGCCCCAGCGCGATCGTCATGATGCGCTTGGTGGGAACGCGCGCGATGTAGACGATCTCGGGCCCGTCGAGCACCGCCGCCGAGCAGGACTCGTGCGTTCGCTCCACGAGCGCTTCCATCCCCGGCTCGGCGATGCTCGCGAGGTCGAGGGACGACAGGTAGGCGTAGCCGAGGTCGAGCACCTTGGGGGTGAGCTCGAAGTTCCGGCCGTCGGACCGGGCGTAGCCGAGATGCTGGAGGGTGAGCAGGACCCGCCGGGCCGTCGCCCGGGTCAGACCGGCGAGTCGCGCCACCTCGGACAGGGTCAGGCGGGGGTGCTCGCGGGAGAACACCTGCATCACGGCGAGCCCCCGTTCGAGGGACTGGACGTACTCGCTCGACACACGCACGGCCTTCCGTCGCAGCGGCTCGTGTTCGGTATACCCGTGTTCGGTATACGCACAGATGTTCACTCTGCGACGCGATTATGCCACACTCGCATCCGCGGCGATCCGCCGTACTCCGACAACCCGACGGTCAGGGGGAGCCCATGCCGCAGTACACGACCCGGTTCGGCGGCCTGCTCGACTACGAGAAGGGTGGCGTCGAGGCGATCGACGACGAGCCCGAGCACTACGCGTTCTCCAACATGTTCGAGGTCGCGGCCAACGCCAAGGCGTGGGAGAAGGTGGCCGTCGGCAAGAACCAGGAGTACGTGCTCGAGGTCATCCGCGCCGAGGGGACATCCGAGTGGCGCACCGCCGCACACGACGAGACGGCCCTGGTCATGGACGGGTCGGTCAGCGTCGAGCTGGTGAAGCTCGACGAGCCCGGGCTCCCGGCCGACAAGCGGGGGTCGGTGCGGATCGACGGCGACCCCGCAGGCCGCCCCATGGGGCGGATCGTCGCCGGGCGCGGGCACATGGCGCTGCTGCCCGCGGGCGCCGCCTACCGGTTCCGGGCCGACGAGCCGGGCGTGATCCTGCTCCAGACCATCGAGGGCGACGACACGATCTACCGCTGGGCCGAGATCATCCAGACGGGCTGAGAGGGCATCACAACATGACCGAGACCACGACGACCGGGGCGCCCGAGGTCCGCGCCAGCGAGCCCAACGCCCACGGCTACCGCAGCTACTCGCTCGGCGAGTTCACGTTCAGCCGCGACGAGTACTTCGCGCACGTGACCTGGCCGACCGGCAGCCACGTCATGTCGATCGACGGCTTCCTGCGGGCGACCCAGCGCGACGTCGCCTGGCAGTTCTTCTACGGCGTCGTGAACTTCGACGACGTGATCGGCACGATCAACCACTACGGCAACGTCGACCTGTTCGCCGGCACGTTCAACGACGCCTACCGCCGGGCCGAGGTCGACCATCTCGAGAACTTCCCGCACGAGTCCATCTTCGGCACCTTCGTGGCGATGCTGGATGACTGGACCAACGCCGGCTTCGACCCGTTCGCCTCCCCCGAGGAGACCGGGAGCCCCTGGGGCGACAAGGCGGGCAGCAACAGCGCCGCCATCACCCGCAAGCGCGTCACCGCACAGCGCATGGTGGGCGTCCCGGGCGACGAACCGCTGCGGACCGACGCCACGCACCCGATCAACCGCATGTTCGCCGACGTCGACCAGTCCGAACCCGAGATCCATGCCGAGCCCGGCTTCGAGGACGAGGTGGCGGCGTTCAACCTGTTTGCCTACCTGTCGCGCAGCGACGTCACCTGGAACCCGTCGGTGGTGTCCGTGTGCAAGGACAGCCTGTACTGCCCGACCACCGAGGAGTACATCCTGCCCATCGTCCACGGCAACGACCGGGTCGAATGGTTCGTCCAGCTCTCCGACCAGATCGAATGGGAGGTCGCCGACAAGGAGAGCGGGTCCCGCCGTGCCCGGGTGGTGATGAAGCCCGGCGATGTGGCCGCCATGCCCGCCGACATCCGCCATCAGGGCTACGCACCCAAGCGGTCGATGCTGCTGGTCTGGGAGAACGGTTCGCCCACCCTCCCCCAGATGATCGCCGAGGGCCGCGCCCCGACCTACCCGGTCGACATCTAGTGGACCAGTCGCCCGGCGCCGCCGGTGGTGGCGGGGGGTCCGGGGGGCAGAGGCTCCGGCCGAAACTCTTCATCGACGGGGAGTTCGTCGACGGGCTGGCCGGCGCGACCATCGAGGTGCTCGACCCCCACGACTGCTCCGTGCTGGCCGTAGTGGCCGAGGCACGGGCCGAGGACGTCGATCGGGCCGTGGCAGCGGCCACCGCCGCGTTCCCCGCGTGGTCCGCCACCCCCGCGGCCGAGCGGGGGAGGCTGCTGCTACGGCTCGCCGACGCCATCGAGGACAACGCCGACGAGCTGGCCCGGCTCGAGAGCCGCGACACGGGCCATCCGATCCGTGACTCCCGCGGGCTCGACGTGCCGCGCACGGCGGCCACGTTCCGCTACTTCGGCGGCATGGCCGACAAGGTGCAGGGCTCGGTCGTGCCGGTCGAGCCCGGGTTCCTGAACTACGTCGAGCGGGCGCCGCTGGGCGTGGTCGGGCAGATCGTGCCCTGGAACTTCCCGCTGATGTTCTGTGGATGGAAGCTCGGGCCGGCTCTCGCCGCCGGCAACACGGTGGTGCTGAAGCCGGCCGAGCTGACGCCGCTGTCGTCGCTGCGGGTCGCCGAGCTGGCG
Organism: Acidimicrobiales bacterium; assembly: GCA_035259985.1. Lineage (GTDB taxonomy): Bacteria > Actinomycetota > Acidimicrobiia > Acidimicrobiales > VFJN01 > DASQUK01. Next base: position 10,135 of record DATFVX010000208.1, read on the forward strand.
GCCGAGGTCGGGATCCCGGCCGGCGTGGTCAACGTCGTCCCCGGCTACGGCCCGACCGCAGGGCAGCACCTGGCCGAGCATCCCGGGGTGGCGAAGATCGCGTTCACGGGATCGACGGCCACCGGCCGGCGGATCGTCGAGGCCTCGGCGGGCAACCTCAAGCGCGTCCAGCTCGAGCTGGGGGGCAAGGGCGCCAACGTGGTGTTTCCCGACGCCGACCTCGCCGCCGCCGTCAACGGGTCGGCGTTCGCCATCTTCCACAACCAGGGCCAGGCCTGCATCGCCGGGAGCCGGCTCATCCTGCACGAGGAGATCGCCGACGAGTTCGTCGAGCGGTTCGCGTCGCTGGCGGCATCGATCCGGCTCGGGAACCCGCTGGACGCGTCGACCGAGATGGGGCCGCTGACCTCGCCGATGCACCGCGATCGGGTGCTCGCGTACGTCAAGGTGGCGCTCGACGAGGGCGCCGAGATCGTCACCGGCGGCAGGGAGCCCGACGACCCGGCGCTCGCCCACGGCTGCTACGTGCTGCCGACCGTCGTCCGGGCCGACCCCGCCAGCCGGGTCAGCCAGGAAGAGGTGTTCGGGCCGTTCGTCAGCTACACGACGTTCCACACGGACGACGAGGCGATCGCGCTCGCCAACGGCACCGACTACGGGCTCGGCGGCGGGCTCTGGACGCGGGACCTGTCCCGGGCGCACCGGATCGCCCGCGCCGTCCGGTCCGGGATGGTGTGGGTCAACAGCTACAAGCGCGTCAACCCGGGCTCGCCGTTCGGCGGCGTGGGCCGGTCCGGCTACGGGCGAGAGATGGGCTTCGAGGCGATGCACGAGTACACCGACGCCCACTCGGTCTGGATCAACGTCGACGCGCAGCTGCCGCCCTGGTATCCGCGGCCGGGGGCGGGGTCGTGAGCCAGATCGCCAGCCTGGCCGACGCCGTCGCGGGGGCCGTCCACGACGGCGACACCGTGGCGCTCGAGGGGTTCACCCACCTCATCCCGTTCGCCGCCGGGCACGAGGTCCTGCGCCAGGGCCGGAGCGACCTGACCCTGGTGCGGCTCACGCCCGACGTGCTCTACGACCAGATGATCGGCATGGGCGCCGCCCGCCGGCTCGTGTTCTCCTGGGGCGGCAACCCCGGCGTCGGGTCGCTGCACCGGTTCCGGGACGCCATCGAGCATGGCTGGCCGCGCCCGATTGAGCTCGAGGAGCACAGCCACGCCGGGATGGCAAACCGCTACGTCGCCGGGGCCTCGGGGCTGCCGTTCGCCGTGCTTCGGGGCTACGCGGGCACCGACCTCCCCGACAACACCGCGAACGTCGCCCCGATCGACTGCCCGTTCACCGGCGAGACCCTGACCGCCGTGGCGGCGCTCCGGCCGGACGTCAGCATCATCCACGCCCAGCAGGCCGATCGGTCCGGGAACGTGCAGCTGTGGGGGATCATCGGGGTGCAGAAGGAGGCGGCGCTGGCGGCCGACCGGGTGGTGGTCACGGTCGAGGAGGTCGTCGACGCCCTCGAGCCGCGGCCGGGTGCGGTCGTGCTGCCGTCGTGGGTGGTCGACGTCGTGGCCGAGGCGCCCGGGGGCGCGCATCCCAGCTACGCGCACGGCTACTCGGTGCGGGACAACGCCTTCTACGAGGCGTGGGACGGCATCAGCCGCGACCGCGACGCCTTCGTCGGATGGATGAGGCGCAACGTGCTCGACCTGGTGTCGAGCCCGAGCTGAGGGGAGACCATGGCCGTCACGACCCAGACGATGACCGACGAGCAGCGCAAGTCCGTCGCCATCGAGTACCTGAAGGCCTTCGACAACGGTGGGTTGACGTCGACCGGGGGGAGCATCCTCGACCTCTTCGCCGACGACGCGCAGGTCTACTTCCCCAAGTGGGGGCTGGCCTCGGGCAAGGACGAGATCGTGCGGCTGTTCGGCGACGTGGGCGGGACCCTCGAGCGGATCGTCCACCACTACTCGGGCTTCAACTGGATCTTCTCCGGTAGCGACGTCCTGGTGTGCGAGGGCACCAGCCATGGCGAGCACCGCGACGGTCCCTGGCGGGCCGGGGTGCCCGAGTGGGGCGCCGGCCGCTGGTGCGACGTGTTCGAGATCCGCGACTTCCTCATCCAGAGGGTCTTCATCTACCTCGACCCCGACTACGCCGGGAAGGACACCGGGCGCTACCCGTGGCTCGAGGACGGGGAGCGCGGGTGAACCCACCGGGTCGCGCCGGGGATGGTGGCCGGTGAGCGGGCCTGCGACCGCCGGACCGGACGACGGTCCCTGGAGCGCGGACGAGATGATGACGGTGGCGGCCGCCCGCCAGCTCCACGACGGCGAGGTGTGCTTCGTGGGCATCGGGCTGCCGTCGACCGCGGCAAACCTGGCCCGGCGCACCCACGCGCCCGGCCTGGTCCTGGTCTACGAGTCTGGGACCATCGGCGCGAAGCCCCGCGCACTGCCGCTGTCGATCGGCGACGGCGAGCTGGCCGAGACCGCCGACGCCGTGGTGTCGGTCCCCGAGATCTTCAACTACTGGCTCCAGGCCGGGCGCATCGACGTCGGGTTCCTCGGGGCGGCCGAGCTCGATCGCTGGGGCGACATCAACACAACCGTCATCGGGCCCTACCGCACACCCAAGGTCCGGCTGCCGGGAGCGGGTGGGGCGCCCGAGATCGCCGCCTCCTGCCGGCGGGTGGTCGTCGTCCTCCGGCAGTCGCCGCGGGCGTTCGTCGAGCGGGTCGGGTTCCGCACCTCGGCGGGCGAGCGGGTGACCACCGTCATCACCGACCTGGGGGTGCTGACCCGCGAACCCGGGCAGGACGAGCTCGTGCTCACGCGCCTGCATCCCGGCGCCACCGTGGACGCGGCCCGCGCCGCCACGGGCTGGGACCTGCGCGTGGCGGACGACCTCGCCGTCACGGCCCCGCCCGGCGCCGCGGAGCTCGAGGTGCTGCGCGAGCTCGAGGCGACCAAGGGGGCGGCGGCGTGAGGCCCTTCGTGCACGAGGCGCTCCCGGGGCGGGTCGTCTTCGGCGCCGGCTCGGTGGTGCAGGTGGCCGACGAGGTGTCGGCCCTGGGCCTCGAGCGGGTGCTGCTGGTGGTGGACGAGGCGTCCAAGGCGGTCGGCGACCGCATCGCCGACGACCTCGGTGCGCGCTACGCAGGCCGCCTCGACGAGGTGCGGCAGCACGTGCCCGAGGAGCTGGCCTCGGCGGCGCGGCGCACCGCCGTCGAGGCGCGGGCCGACGGCGTGGTGACGATCGGTGGCGGGTCGGCCACGGGGCTGGGCAAGGCCATCGCCGTCGACGCCGCGGCGCAGGCGGCCGCCGGCGGTCGGATCTCCATCCTTGCCGTGCCCACGACCTACGCCGGGTCGGAGATGACGCCGATCTACGGGGTGACCGGCCAGCACAAGCAGACGGGCCGCGACCTGCGGGCGTTGCCCCGGACGGTCGTCTACGACCCCGTGCTCACCGTCGGCATGCCGCCGGCGATCACCGCCGCCAGCGGGTTCAATGCCCTGGCCCACTGTGTCGAGGCCCTGTACGCGCCCGGCACCGACCCCATCGTGGGGCTCCAGGCCGTCGAGGGCGTCCGGGCCCTGGCCGGCGCACTACCCGACGCGGTGGACCATCCCGACGACCTCGACGCCCGCGGCCGCGCGCTCTACGGCGCCTACCTGGCCGGCGCCGTCCTCGCCGTGGCGGGGACGGCGCTGCACCACAAGCTGTGCCACGTCCTCGGCGGCACCTTCGGGCTCGTCCACGGCGACGTCAACGCCGTCGTGCTGCCGCACGTCGTCGCGTACAACGCTGCGGCGGCGCCGGAGGCGATGGCCGGGGTCGCCGCGGGCCTCGGCGTGCGGCCGGGCGAGGAGGCGGCGGCGCTCCGCACGCTGGCCGAGCGCATCGGGGCACCCACCAGCCTCGCCGGGCTCGGCATGCCCGCCGACGGCCTGGACGTCGCCGCCGAGCGCGGCGTGGCGGAGACCGGCACGAGCAACCCGCGCCCGCCGGACGTGGCGTCGCTGCGCGCCCTGCTGCAGCGGGCCTACGACGGCGAGCCGCCGGCGGCGCCATGAGCTACATCGTCGACGCCGTGCGCACTCCCGTCGGCCGCCACGGCGGCGCCCTGGCCCGCGTGCGCCCCGACGACCTCGCGGCGCACGCGCTGCGGGCCCTCGTCGATCGCGTTCCCGACCTCGACCCGGCGAGCATCGACGACGTGTGGTTCGGCGACGCCAACGGGGCCGGCGAGGACAACCGTGACGTCGCCCGGATGGCCGTGCTGCTGGCCGGGCTGCCGGTGTCGGTCCCCGGCGCGACGGTCAACCGGCTGTGCGGCTCGGGTCTCGAGGCGGTGATCGCCGGCGACCGGGCGATCGCGGTGGGCGACGCCAGCGTTGCCGTCGCCGGGGGCGTCGAGTCCATGAGCCGGGCGCCATGGGTGCTACCCAAGCCCGAGGCTGGCTTCCCGCGCGGCCACGAGACCCTGTACTCGACCACGCTCGGCTGGCGGCTCGTCAACCCGCGCATGCCGTCGGAGTGGACGGTCTCCCTGGGCGAGGGCGCCGAGATCCTGGCGCAGCGCCACCGGATCAGCCGCGAGGCGCAGGATGCCTTCGCACTGCGGTCGCACCGCCGCGCCACCGCCGCCTGGGATGCGGGTCGGTTCGACTCGGAGGTCAGCTTCGTGGCCGACGACGAGGGCGGCCGGCTCCTCGAGCGTGACGAGAGCATCCGCGCGGACACGTCGCTCGAGGCCCTGTTCCGCCTCCGCCCGAGCTTCCGGGCCGACGGCTCGGTCACCGCCGGCAACGCATCCCCGCTGAACGACGGTGCCGCCGCGGTGCTGCTGACCGACGAGCCGGCGCTCGGACGCCTCGGTCGCGAGCCCCTCGCCCGCGTGGCGGGCCGGGCCACCGCGGCGGTCGAGCCCCAGCTCTACGGCCTGGGCCCGGTGGAGGCGGCCGAGCGGGCGCTCAAGCGGGCCGGCGTCGGCTGGTCCGACCTGGCCGTCGTCGAGCTCAACGAGGCCTTCGCGGCCCAGGCGCTGGCCTGCCTGGCCCACTGGCCCGACCTCGACCCCGAGATCGTCAACCCCAACGGTGGCGCCATCGCCATCGGCCACCCGCTGGGCTGCTCGGGGGTCCGGATCCTCACGTCGCTGGTGTGGGAGCTGCGCCGTCGCGGCGGCGGCTGGGGCCTGGCCGCCATGTGCATCGGCGTGGGCCAGGGGATCGCCGTCGTCGTCGAGGCCTGAGCGGCGGCACGCCCACAGTACGAACTTGCGGTGGTTAGCGCCGTCATGGGGGCGATTTCCACCGCACGTTCGGGTGGGGGAGGGCCGCCTACCGCGTCGCCAGGCCCTCGCGCACGGCCCAGGCGGCGACCTCGGTCCGGGAGGCCATGCCCAGCTTGGCCAGGATGTTCGACACGTGGACCGCGGCCGTGCGCGGCGAGATGTAGAGCCGGTCGGCCACCTGGGAGTTGCTCAGGCCCTCGGCGAGGAGGGACACGACCTCGCGCTCACGCGGCGTGAGCGCCTCGGGCCCGCTCGGCTCCGGCCCCAGTCCCAGGCGGCGTTCGACCGCCCGCAGCTCGTCCACCCGCCAGCCCCGCCAGCGCGCCAGGAACGGGGCGGCGGCCGCCGCGTGGGCGCGGGCCTCGTCCAGCCGACCCTCGGCGACCAGGGCGCGGGCGGCGCCGACGTGCGCCGTCCCGAGATGGGCCGCCAGCACCTCGGGGGCGGATTCCAGGCCCTCGGCGGCGGCGGCGTAGAGGCCGGCGGCGGCTGCGAGGCTGCCATCGGCCTCGGCGACCTGTGCGTCGATCAGCTGGCGCCACGGGTCGTCCGGCGGCAGCCGATGCCCGACGTACAGCCCCACCTGGTCGACCAGGGGCCGCATCTCGGCGGTGGTCAACCCGGCCCGCAGGGCGGCGGCCAGGACGTCGTGCGTCTGACCGGGGTAGGCGACACCCTCGTGGGTGACGGTGTCGGCGAAGACCCGCAGGCGGTCTCGGGCCTCCGTCAGGTCGCCACGGCGGCACGCCAGGTGGAAGTCGAGACCGAACACGCCCACGGCCACGCGCTCGGTGGGGGGCTTGGCCATGTCGGTGAACCGCTGGGCGGTGTCCAGGTCGCCCGCCTCCAGCGCCAGGCCGGCGCGCATCACGGCGAGCCAGCGACCGTCGGTCCACGACACCGCGTTGCCCGCCGACGTGTAGCGCGCTCTGTCGAGCTCGGCGATGGCGGCGTCGAGGTCGCCCTCGGCGGCCGCGAGGTGCGCCTGGTTGGCCGCCAGGTCGATGGCCGCGACCAGCTCGAACCCGGCCGCCTCGGCCTGCCGATGGGCGCGCTCGATCATCTCCCGCACATCACCGGCGTCGCTCCACTGGCGCGCGTCCCACACGAGGTAGTTCATGGCCCGCGCCGCGAGCACGTGGTCGCCGATCCGCTCGGCCTCGTCGGCCGCCGTCCGCAGCAGCCGCCGCCCCTCGTCGATCCGGTCACGGGCGTTGAGCATGGCCGTGCCCTTGTCCACCATGGCCGCCAGGCGCACGTCGGTGAGCTCGAGGGTCTCGGCCAGGCTCGCCGCCTTGTCCGCCCACTCGTACGTCGCCTCGATCTGGTCGCGCAGCATGTACGACTGGGCGATGGCCGCCATTGCGCGCGCCCGGTCCTCGTCGGACAGCCGGTCGATGATCGCGATGAGCTGGTCCGTGAAGCCCACCATGGCCCCGATCTGACCGGCCTCACGGGCGATGCGCTTGCGCAGGATGAGGGCCGCGGCCTCCTGGCTCACGTCGTCGCGCTCGCGGGCGAGCCTGAGCCAGCGGTCGCAGTGCGCGGCGGCGTCGTCGAGCAGCCCGGCGAGCCAACAGGCGCGGGCCGCGAGCGCCAGGAGCTCGAAGTCGTCCTCCGCCTCGCTCAGCCCGATCTCGGCCAGGTGCCGCGCCTGGTACGTCGAGCCCCGGGCGAGCGACTCGCGGGCGCCGATACGCGCCTCCGCGACCATGTCCTCGTACCGCCCGGCGCCGCGGGCGTGGAGTGCCAGTGCGAGCCGGTCCTCGCTGCCGACCGCCCGCAGGGCGGTGAAGGCCGCCTCCTGGAGCCGGCGGCGCTCCCTGCCCAGCAGGCCCTCCTTGATGGCCTCTCGCGCCAGGTCGTGGTGGAAGGTGAAGACGTCGGGCTCGGACTCCGCCAGCAGGCCGCTGTCGACGGCGGCACGCAGCAGGTCGATCAGGCGGTCCTCCGGCGTGCCGGTCACGTGCGCGAGCACGTCGAACGTCACCCGCCGCCCGAGCACCGAGGCTGCGGTCACGAGGCCACGGACCTCGGGGTCGAGCTCGTCGAGCTGCCCGCGCACCAGCTCCGCGACCGTCCACGGCAGGGGCATGTCGGCCAGGTCCTGCCACGGGGCGTCCCCTGCGCTGGCCACCAGCTCCTCGAGGAAGAAGGGGTTCCCTCCGGTCCGGGTGTGGAGGGCGTCGACGACCGGGAACGACGGGACCTCGCCGTACACCGCCGTCAGGAACGCGTTCACGTCGGCGGGGCTCAGGCGTCGCAGCTGGATGTGGGTGACCGAATGGCGGCGCTCGAGCCGGGGGAGGAGGGCAGAGGCGGGATGGCGGCGCGTGAGGCCGTCCGGGCGGTACGTGCCGATCAGCAGCAGGCGACCGCCGCCGGGCTCGGCGAGCTGCTCGAACACGGCCAGGCTCTCGGAGTCCGCCCAGTGGAGATCCTCGAAGACCACGACGCCGGCGGTGCCGCCGGCGAGACGCCGCACCAGCTCGACCCCGGCCCGCACCCGCTCGTCGGCGGCGCGGTGGGCGTCGTCGACGGCCTCCAGCAGCGCCGCGTTCCCCCCGACCTGCGCGCCGTCACGGGTTGCAGCCGACCCCAACGCGTCGCGGAACAGCTCCATGGGGCGGCTCTCGGCGCCAGGGTCCGCCTGCCCCGCCAGCACGAGTGCGGTCGCCGGGGCGTGCGCGACCAGCTCCTGAACGAGCCGTGTCTTGCCGATGCCGGCCTCGCCGGCCACGAGAGCGACCGACGGGTCCGGGCGGGCGTCGACCAACCCGACGAGACGGTCGAGCTCGGCGGCCCGGCCGACCATGACGGGCGATAGCCCGGAACGTCCCACGAGCACTACCTGAGCGTAGGGCCCGGCGTCGCCGGTCGGCGCCGATCGGCTGGGTCAGAGGCCGATGGTGGCGGCCCGCTCGGAGGGGCGCTGCCGCCCACGGTGCCGCCCCGCAAGGCGAGCGAGCCGCCAGCGGGAGGCCTCGTGACGGAGGTCGTGCTGGTGGTCGGTGACCATTGTCCTGGTGAATTCGTATCCGAGAAGCATGGGACCAGGCTGCGCCCCTGAGGTACCCGCCCACATCGGAAGGGCTGCG
>DATFVX010000209.1:0-8021 GCA_035259985.1 Acidimicrobiales bacterium
CGGCGAGCCGGTCGTAGGGGTACGGGGGTGGCTCGAATCCCGTGGGCGGGGACGCGTGCGTGTCGGGATCGTTCATGGGACGACGAACTCGCGGAAGCGGTTGAGGGTGGCGTCGTCGAACCGGCCGCGGATGTGCATGCCCGTCTCGCCGGCCGACTCGCGCAGCACCTCGCCGGCGCGGTGCGCCGCCGCCAGCACGTCACCGCGGTCGAACGGGATCAGCATCTCCACCACCGGCATGACCGCCCGGAGCCGGCTGCCGATCGTGAGCAGCAGGTCCTCGACGCCCTCGCCGGTGGTTGCGCTCAGGGCCACCGAGCCCTCCCACACGTCCATCAGGCGCTTGGCCGAACCCGGCGCCAGGTCGGACTTGTTGAATGCCAGGAGCTCGGGCACGGGGTCGGCGCCGATCTCCGCCAGGGCGTCGCGCACGGCGCGGATGTTGCCCGCCGGATCGGGGGCACTGGCGTCGACGACGTGGACGAGCAGGTCGGCATCGACGGCGACGTCGAGCGTCGATCGGAACGCCTCGACGAGCTGGTGGGGCAGCTTGCGGATGAAGCCGACCGTGTCGGTGACCAGCACCGTCTCGCCGCCGGGCAGGGACAGCCGGCGGGTGGTGGCGTCGAGGGTGGCGAACAGGCGGTCCTCGACCAGGACCCCCGCGTCGGTGAGCCTGTTGAGCAGCGTCGACTTGCCGGCGTTCGTGTACCCGACGATCGCCAGCCGCGGGAGCTGCCCGCGCCGCTGCGCCTTGCGCTGGGTCTGCCGGTGCTTGGCGATCTGGCGCAGTTCGGCCTCGAGCATGTGGAGTCGGCGCACGATGCGGCGGCGGTCGACCTCGAGCTGCGTCTCGCCGGGGCCCCTCGTGCCGATGCGGGCGCCCCCGGCACCCGCCGACATGCCGCCGGCCTGTTGCGAGAGCGCCTGGCCCCGACCACGCAGCCGCGGCAGCCGATAGCGGAGCTGCGCCAGCTCGACCTGCGCCTTCCCCTCCTGGCTGTGGGCGTTCTGGGCGAAGATGTCGAGGATCACCGCCGTCCGATCGATCGCCGTCCGCCCCAGCAGCTTCTCCAGGTTGAACTGCTGGGCCGGCGTCAGCTCGTTGTCGAAGACCACCGTGTCGCAGTCGGTGCTCTCCGCCACCTCCCGCAGCTCCTCGGCCTTGCCCTTGCCCACGTACGTCGGCGGGTCCGGCGCCTGGCGCCGCTGGAAGACACGGGCCACCTCGTCGGCACCGGCGGTGTCGACCAACAGGGCGAGCTCGTCGACAGACGCCTCGGTCTCCTCCATCGTTTCGGGCGGGATGCTGACGCCGACGAGCACGATCTTCTCGCGGAATGCCCGTTCGATCAGCGCCACGGCCACCCCTCAGGGAGCTCGACGGTGGCGACCCACGTGGCCAGCCCGCGCAGGACGACGTCGCCGTCGCCGCCCATAGTGACGTGGGCCGTCCCGCCGGCCTGGTCCACGGCGACCTTGTCGCCGACGATGCCCCAGGCGCGGCCGGCCACCGCCGCGGCGCAGGCGCCGCTCCCACAGGCCAGCGTCGGGCCGACGCCGCGTTCGTAGGTGCGAATCGCGACCCGGTCGTTGGTCTCGCCGCTCAGCAGATGGACGTTGGCCCCGCCCGGCACCTTGGCGTTGACGCTGTCGCCGAGCTCCACGAGGTCGATCTCGTCGTCACGGCCGCCGACGTCGAGGACCAGGTGTGGGTTGCCGACGTCGACGCGCAGGCTGCGGCGGATCGGCCCGCCGGTCCATTCCGGCGCCTCACCGGCGATGTGTGCCACGCCCATCTCGACCGACAGCGTGTACGTCAAGGCATCGGACCGATCGTGGAGGGTGACGATGCGCCGCCCGGCGTCGGTGCGGATGGGGATGGTGGGGCCGTCGGCCCAGCCTGCCAGGATCAGGGCCTGCGCGAGGCAGCGGATGCCATTCCCGCTCGTCTCGGCCGGTGATCCGTCGGCGTTGCGCAGCTCCATGGCGGCGACGGCGCCGCCGGCCGTGTCGTCGGCTGCGGGGTCGAGCCGCGTGGCGCGGATCAGGCCGTCAGCCCCGACACCCGTGCGGCGGTCACAGAGGGCACGGGCCACGTCGCCAGCGAGGGGATGGGACGCGTCGCCGTCGAGGAGGACCAGGAAGTCGTTGCCGAACCCGTGATGCTTGGTCAGGCGCATGGCGTCGTTCAGTCTGCCAGGGCCGCCATAGGTCACCGACCCCTTTGCCACCGGTGGGCTCATGCGCCGCCGATGCCGAGCTCGGCCGCCAGGGGTTCGACGAGGTCCGCCGGGTCGTCGGCCCGAAGCCAGCGGATGCGGGGATCGCGACCGAACCAGGAACGCTGCCGCCGGGCGAAGCGCCGGGTCCGGCGCACCGCCAGCGCGACCGCTTCGTCGAGCCCGCAGGCGCCGGACAGGTGGGCGAACAGCTCCTTGTACCCGAGGGCCTGGCCGGCAGTCCGCGATATCCCCCGCGGGTCGACGAGAAGCCGCCGCGCCTCGGCGACGAAGCCGGCCTCGACCTGCCGGCGGTAGCGCTCCTCGATCCGTGCGGCGAGGGCCGGGAACGGCAGCTCGACACCGATCGTCAGGAAGCGCGACTGCGGGTAGACCTCGAGCCCGGGGCCGAACGACGAGAACGGGCGACCGCTGCCAAGCGTGACCTCCAGCGCCCGGATGATCCGGCGCCGGTTGGTGGGCTCCATCCGCCCGGCGGCCACCGGGTCGAGGTCGACCAGGCGGCGGTGGAGTGCCCCGCTGTCGGGCTCGGCATCGAGCTCGGCCCGGACCTCGGGGAAGCGGCCCGGCACCTCCAGCTCGTCGATCACCGCCCGCAGGTAGAGGCCCGTGCCCCCGACGAGCAGGGGTTGGCGACCACGCGACTCGATGTCGACGATCGCCGCCCGCGCCCGGTCGGCGAACGCCGTGACCGTGAACTCCTCCCACGGGTCGATGATGTCGATGAGGTGATGGGGCACCTCCGCCCGCTCCGCCGGCGTCGGCTTGGCGGTGCCGATGTCCATGCGGCGGTACACCTGCATGGAGTCGACGGACACCAGCTCGATCGTGGGGTCCGCCCGCGCCACGGCCAACGCCAGCGCCGACTTGCCCGACGCAGTGGCGCCCACGATCGCGACCGGGCCTGCGGTTCGGTCGCTCACCGTCCGGGTCTCGCCGGTGACGGACGGTGGAATGCAGGCACCGTGCGGGGACGGTAGCCGCCGCCGAGCGCCGCCCCCAGCGACCGAAGTGGCCCTTTCGGCGGCCCCGGCGAGGGGCCTACCCTCGTCGCTACACGGAAGCACAGCCGTCTGGCACCCGTCGTCGAGGTCGGTCGAGGTGCCGTGGAGGTGACCATGGAAGCGCGTGTCGGCGACCATGTGGTGCTCGAGGGAGCGAAGGTCGGCCTGGCTCGCCGTCGAGGAGAGGTTCTCGAGGTCGTGCGGGGCACCATGGGCGACCGCTACCGGGTCCGTTGGGACCAGGACGATCACGAGACCGTCCTGGCGCCCGGGCCGGATCTGCGGGTGGAGGCGTCCGGTGACGCCAGGCCCGGACGGCTCTCGATGAGGGTCGACGTTTCGGTCACGGAGGACTCCGACCACACTGAGGCGCTCGCGCGCGTGCACATGTGCGGGCGGGAGTTCTCCGCCCGGGGGCGCGCCCGCCGCAACCCGAGCGACCCCACCACGCCCACCGTCGGCGAGGAGCTCGCCGTCGCCCGTGCCCTGTCCGAGATGTCCCACCAGCTCGTCGTGGCTGCGGCCGACTCCCTGGAGTCGGCGCTCGGCCGCCCGGTGGCGCTCCACGTGTAGCCACCGACTGACAACCGATCACGGTCGCCCGGCCGCGCACCAAGGCCTGACCGGCCGCCGTCCACCCCATGAGGTGCCGGCAAGCGATGGCCGGGCGACCGCTATCGGGCATTGACGTCCTTGCCGTAGCAGGCCGACAGCTCGCTCGCCGCGTACATGCCGTAGTTGGGGATGCGGTGGTAGCCGCTGGCCTCGTACAGCGCGATGGCCTCGGGCTGGCGCAGGCCCGTCTCGAGGTGCAGCCGCCGGTAGCCGAGCCCGACCGCCTCCGACTCGAGCCTGGCGAGCACCGCCCGGCCCACGCCCCGGCGCCTCGCCGAGGGCGACGTGTACATGCGCTTGATCTCCGCGACGTGGGCGCCGGCGGCCGGGAGCGGACGAAGTGCGCCGCAGCCCACGGGCCGCCCGTCGTGGTAGGCCACCAGGAACACGCCCCGAGGTGGCGAGACCTGGTCGACGCCGAGCGCCCACTCGCCCTCGGCGTCCCCCGCCTCGCCGTCGGCTGCGTAGCGCTCCTCGATGTCGACGACCATCGCTGCGACCAGCGACTGTGCCGTGGGCCCGTCGTACCGCTCGACACGGACCACGACACCCCCCTCCGCGCCCGCGTCGCCCCGAGCGCCGGCCCGGCCGTCGGGCGCGGCGCCGGTCGTGCGCCCCGCCGGCCGGCTCATACGGCGGCGACGGGGATGCGCGTGCGGTGGCGCGCGGGAATCGTCACCCGGGCCAGGGCGCCGGTCAGGTGGTGGGGCGCAGCCGCGGTCACCCTCACCTCGGCGTAGCTCCCGGGTCGCAGGGGCTCGGGCGCGCGGAAGTGCACCAGCTTGTTGTGCCGCGTGCGGCCGGTGGTGACGGCCGGATCCTTGCGCGACGGCCCCTCGACCATGACCTCCTCGGTCGCCCCGACCCGCGCACGGTGGCGCGCCAGTGCGGAGCGCTCGACCACCACGCGGAGGCGCTCGAAGCGCTCGGCCGACACCTCGGCGGGGACGAACTCGTCGACCCGCCCGGCCGCCTCGGTGCCGGGCCGCGGGCTGTAGATGAACGTGTAGGCACTGTCGTAACGGGCCTCGGCGGCCACCTCCAGCGTGCGCTCGAAGTCCTCGTCGGTCTCGCCGGGGAACCCGACGATGATGTCGGTGGTCACCGCAAGCTCGGGCACGGCCGCCCGGGCGGCCGCCAGGCGCTCGAGGTAGCGCTCGGCCGTGTAGCCCCGGTGCATGGCGGCGAGCACGCGGTCGCTGCCCGCCTGCAGGGGCAGGTGCAGGTGCTCGCACACGGTTGGGACCGCCGCCATGGCCTCGATCGTCTCCGGCCGCAGGTCCTTGGGATGCGGGCTGGTGTACCGGACCCGCCGGATGCCGTCGACCCCGCCGACGGCGCGGAGCAGGTCGGCGAACAGCGGGCGCACCCGGACGGGCTCGCCCGCCCGCCGCCGGGCGAGCGTGAGGTCGCGTCCGTAGCTGTTCACGTTCTGCCCGAGCAGGGTGACCTCGGATACACCGTCGGCGGCCAGCGCTCGCACCTCGTCGACGACGTCGTCGAAGCCGCGGCTGATCTCGCGCCCCCGCACGGCCGGGACGATGCAGAAGGCGCACGAGTTGTCACAGCCGATCTGGATCGTGACCCACGCCGCGTAGGGCACCTCGCGCCGTGCCGGCAGCGCACTCGGGAACGACTCGTGGTCGTCGGCGGCGGTCTCCTCCAGGATCTCGACGATCGAGCGGCCGGCGACCCGCTGCTCGCCCAGGAGCTCGGCCGCCCGGTGCACGTTGTGGGTGCCGAACACGACGTCCACGTGCGGCGCCTTGCTGACGATGAGGTCGCGGTCCTTCTGGGCCAGGCAGCCCCCGACCACGATCTGCACGTCGGGCCGCCGTTGCTTGAGCGCCTTGAGCTGGCCGAGGTTGCCGTAGAGCTTGTTGTCGGCGTTCTCGCGGATGCAGCAGGTGTTGAGCACCACGACATCGGCGTCGTCGACATCGGCGGCGGGGCGCAGGCCGTCGGCCTCCAGCAGCCCGGCGATGCGCTCGGAGTCGTGCTCGTTCATCTGGCACCCGAAGGTGCGCACCACATACGTCTTGCCAGCCATCGGTGCCCGTCAGGCTATGCGACGCCCACGGAACTCCCTGCACCGTTCCCGGCGCAGGGAGCTGCCCGCGGAGCGTGGAACACTCAGTCGTCGAGCGTGATCGGCTCGTCGAGCGATAGGGGGGCGTCGTCGCTGCCGTTCGCGTGCCCGGTGCCGTTGCCCGATCCGTTGGTCGACCCGTTGGTCGACGCAGCCGGCGAGCCGACGCCGAGCTGCGAGCGGATGCGCTCCGAGATCTCGACCATCACCTCGGGGTGCTCGGCGAGGAACACCTTGGCGTTCTCGCGTCCCTGGCCGAGCTGCTCGCCGTCGTAGGTGTACCAGGCACCCGACTTCTTCACGAGCCCGATGTCCACACCGACGTCGAGCAACGAGCCCTCACGGCTGATGCCCTTGCCGTACATGATGTCGAACTCGCTCTGCTTGAAGGGCGGGGCGCACTTGTTCTTCACCACCTTGACCCGCGTGCGGTTGCCGATGACCTCGACGCCGTCTTTGATCGACTCGATGCGACGAATGTCGAGCCGGATCGACGAATAGAACTTGAGCGCCCGCCCACCCGGCGTCGTCTCGGGCGAGCCGAACATGACCCCGATCTTCTCGCGCAGCTGGTTGATGAAGACGGCGATGGTGTCGGACTTGTTGAGGTTGGCCGTGAGCTTGCGCAGTGCCTGCGACATGAGCCGGGCCTGGAGGCCGACGTGGGAGTCGCCCATCTCGCCCTCGATCTCGGCCCGCGGGGTGAGCGCGGCCACCGAGTCGATGACCACCACGTCGATGGCGCCGGAGCGCACCAACATGTCGGCGATCTCGAGCGCCTGCTCGCCGGTGTCGGGCTGGGAGATGAGCAGCTCGTCGATGTCGACCCCGATGGCCTTGGCATAGACCGGATCGAGCGCGTGCTCGGCATCGACGTAGGCGCAGATGCCGCCGTTGCGTTGGGCCTCGGCCACGACGTGCAGCGCGAGGGTGGACTTGCCCGACGACTCGGGCCCGTAGATCTCGGTGACGCGGCCCCGCGGGAGGCCTCCGATGCCCAGGGCGAGATCGAGCGCCAGCGCACCCGTGGGTATGGCCTCGATGGCCATCGTCCCCTTCTCGCCCATGCGCATGACCGAACCCTTGCCGAACTGCTTCTCGATCTGGCTGAGGGCCATGTCGAGGTTCTTCTGACGGTCCACCGGTGTGGTCCTTTCTGCGGTGGTGCGGTTGTGGCGGCGACGGGACCCGGCGCTGCCGGTGGCCCGATGCGATCTCGGAGCCCAGGCTCCGACGGCGATCTCGATGACCTTCCCCGAACTTAGAGAGAGGGTGTGACAATTAGGACGCCTCGAACGACATCACTGTAGTTTCGAACGCCTGTTCGTTCAAGCACCAACGCCTGTTCGCCGGTGCTCGGCGGGACGGACCTCGTCCCGGTCAGCCCAGGTGGCGGACGTAGACGTCCTCGTAGCGGGCACCGCCCCGCCCCAGGTGGCTCCTCACCACCCGGACGTCGGACACGGTGAACTGCGCCGACAGCGGACGCCCCACGATCTCGCCGGCCAGGCGCCGGGCACTCCCCCGCGCCGATCGGGCCAGCCGGGCCAGGGTGAGGTGTCCCCGGAACGGGCGGTCCTCCGGTGGCCGCCCGAGCGTGCGCGTCGCTTCGGTCACCGCCGCCGCGAGGTCGTCGAGCCCGGCGACCGGCAGCGCCACGACCTGGCGCGACAGCGTCTCGACCATCGGCCCCACGGTCGCCTGGGGGGCGACAAGTCGGTCGGCGTCGACCCCGTCGAGCGCGTCGACCGCGACCGCGGGGTCCTCGACCTCCCCCAGGAACCGAAGCGTCACGTGCCACTGATCCCGGGTGGTCCAGCGCAGGCCGGCCTGCGCCCGCCGGGGCAGATCGGCGATCAGGTCGAGCACGTCGTCGGGGGGACGCACGCCGACGAACAGCCGCATCGCAGGCCCTAGTGGATCCCGGCACCCACTAGTGGGCGCTCGCGGAAGTTCCGTGGATGTATCGCCGTGTCAGATTCGTCGCTGGCGAGGACGCAGGAGGAAGGCGCAGCCAGCGGCTGCGGCGACGACGAGGACGACGTCCAGCGGCGAATCTGGCCGGCGAGA
>DATFVX010000210.1:0-4838 GCA_035259985.1 Acidimicrobiales bacterium
CCCCGGGCGCGGCGCGACGACGTCGTCGACGTGATCCACGGCGTCGAGGTCGCCGACCCCTACCGCTGGCTGGAGGACGGCGATAGCGCCGAGGTCCAGGACTGGGTGGCGGAGCAGAACCGCCACACCCGGGCGGTCCTCGATGCGCTGCCCGGCCGTGCCGGCCTGCCGGACAGGTTCGCCGAGCTGTTCGGGGCCGGCGCCGCCGCGGCACCGTCGATCAGGGGACGCCGGCTGTTCTCGCTGGACCGCTGGGGCGACCACGAGCAGGCCGTGCTGGTCGTCCGCAGCCTCGACGGCCAAGGCGAGCCCCGGACCCTGCTGGACCCCCACGAGCTGACGGGCGACCCCACCGCCGCGCTCGACTGGTACGCGCCCTCGCTCGACGGCGGGCTGGTGGCGTTCGGGACATCCTCCGGCGGCGACGAGCGCAGCACGCTCGGCGTTGTCGAGGCGGACACGGGCGGGCGGCTGGCCGACACGATCCCGTTCACCCGGGCCGCGTCGGTCGCGTGGGCACCGGACGGCGGCGCCTTCGCCTACACCCGCTACCCCGACCCGGCGGCCGTCGGCGACGAGGAGTCCAACTACAACCGGACGGTCTGGTGGCACGCTCTCGGCGACGACCCGGGGCACGACGAGCTCGTCTGGGCTGACCTGCCCGACAAGACCGCCTGGCCGTCGGTCGAGCTGTCCCGTGACGGCCGCTGGCTGGTGATCGAGGTGGCGCTCGGCTGGACCCGGGTGGACGTCCACCTCATCGACCGGGCGACCGGCCACCTGACGACGGTGATCGAGAACGTCGAGGCGCGGTCGTCGTTCACGGTCGTGGGCGACGGGCTGGTGGGCCACACCACGCTCGACGCTCCCCGGGGTCGGGTGGTCACGGCCCCGCTGGCCACCCCCACGCCCGAGCACTGGCGCACGGTGGTGCCGGAGTCCGACGACGTCATCCAGGGCCTGGCCGTCACCGAACGATCGCTGCTCGTGGCATCGACGCTGGCCGCGGTGGCCCGCCTCCACCACCTGCCGCTCCCGCTCGACGGGGACCGTCGCCGGGAGCCGGAGGTCGAGCGGCCGCCACCGGTCGAGATCGCCCTTCCCGAACCGGGATCGGTGGTCGGCCTCGCGGGCGACCGCGAGGGCGACACCGCGGCCGTCGCCTTCACGTCCTGGAGCCGCCCGCCGGCCCTGTGGCGATGGCGGCCCGGCGAGGACCTCACCGAGTGGAGCCACCTGCCCTCACCGGTCGATCCCGACCGGTACCGGGCGGAGGTCGAGACGTATCCGTCGACCGACGGAACGCCCGTCACGCTGTTCACCGTCCGCCGCAGCGACGTCGAGCCCGCACCGGGCACGCCGACCCTGCTGACGGCGTACGGCGGCTTCGCGGTCACCATGAGCCCCGGCTACAGCCCGGCCGCCGTGGCGGTCGCCGACGACGGCGGCGTGTTCGCCGTCGCTGGGATCCGGGGCGGCGCCGAGGGGGGCGAGGACTGGCACCGCGCCGGCGCGCGGGAGCTCAAGCAGCAGGTGTTCGACGACTTCGCCGCCGCCGCCGACTTCCTGGTCGCGGCCGGGCGGACCTCGCGGGACCGCCTCGCGATCCGGGGCGGCAGCAACGGCGGGCTGCTGGTCGCCGCCTGCGAGACCCAGCGCCCCGACCTGTGCCGGGCCGTCGTGTGCGCGGTGCCGCTGACCGACATGGTCCGCTTCCCGCGGTTCCTCATCGCCCGCCTGTGGACCCCCGAGTACGGCGACCCGGACGAACCCGACGAGTTCGCCTGGCTGTGGGCCTACTCGCCCTACCACCACGTGGTCGAGGGCACCTGCTACCCGGCGACCCTGGTGCTGACCGGCGAGGCCGACAGCCGCGTCGACCCCGCCCACGCGCGCAAGTTCGCCGCCGCCCTGCAGTGGGCCACGGGCTGCGGCGACCGGCGTCCGGTCCTGGTGCGGGTCGAATCCCGGGCGGGGCACGGCCAGGGCAAGCCCACGTCGAAGCAGGCGGAGGAGGCCGCCGACGTCCACGCCTTCGTGCGCTGGCAGCTCGGGATCGAGGCCGCTCGCCCGGGGGTCCCGGCGTAGGGCCGGGCCGAGCCACCGCTCGAATCAGTCGTGGATAGCCTGCCGTCGCCATGCTCGACCACGTCTTCACCGATGCCATCGGCGCCCTGCGCGACTCGCTGGAGCGCGCCCTGCTCGAGCGGCAGGCGTTCGAGGAACGGTTCCAGGTCGACGTGCTCCTCGGCGATGTGACCTGGGAGACGTCGTACGGGCTGCCGGGCGAGGGCCTGCCGCCGCGGGTCCAGGCCGACCTCACGCTCGACTGGCCGACCTGGGCACAGACCGCCTACCGGTCCTGGTACATCGGCGAGCCCTTCTCAGACCCGCCCCGCATCGAGATCGAGCTGGTGCTGCGCCTCCAGCGCCTGGCCGAGTCGCCCGACCCCAGCGTCGTGCTGGCGGCGTTGCCGGAGATGAGCGCATCGATCGGGTCGGAGCACCTCGAGCGGTCGGGCCCGACCATCGAGACCGTGTGCTCGGCCGACCTCAACGAGCGCGAGTATGCCATCGAGGTGTCGTACGAGGGCAGCTACGAGCTCGACGAGGCCACGTTGGAAGACGGCACCATCCTGGATGACCACCTGAGCGCCATGGGTGGGTGGATCGCCTCGACCCTCGTGAAGCTCGGGGACCTCAAGCTGCCATTCCTGCCCCCGGTGGAAGAGGAGTCGTGACGGCCGTCGACACGGTCGCCCTCTAGCTCATCGACGCCCACAGGGCCCGAATTCGCCCCTTGACCCCACGCGCGGTGTGCGGAAAGCTACGCGCGCGCACTGGGTCGACATACCCAATATTGACCTGACGATCTACGACGCCCGGTGCCGAGGATTTGCGCGGTCATGCGACGCCCCTCCCTCTGGGTTCTTATGGCGGTCGTCGTCGCCCTGGTGCCGATGGCCACAAGCGAACCGGCGGCGGCCAATCATGTGCCATCCAACCGGATCACCCGCAGCTTTTACATGGGCAGCACGTCGAGCGACAAGGCGGTAGCGCTCGGGTGCTATCAGGGCGACAAGAGCGGCCGCATGACGCTGTTCTTCGGAGCCCCGGCGGCAGTGGGTTCCTCCTACGGGGCCACGCTCTGGGGCGCTCCCAACCTCTCGACGGGCCAGATCGGCAACCTCGTGAAGGACTTCATTCGCGGCTACGCCTATTGCCGTCAGTCGTCGTCGTACCGCCTGCTGATCGGCGTGGGAACCAGCAACAGCACAATGGATGCGCGGTCGACGGCGTGGCTCCGCAACCACGGCCGGGCCTGGGCGTCCATGGTCGACCAGCTCGCAATCTGGGCCAACCGCTTCTATCCCTCGACCCAGGTGTTCGGGGCCTGGGACGCCGAGCCCTCGTGGTCGACGTACGACAAGGCGCACCAATGGATGTATGGCTACGACCTGATGTACCCGGCGCGCCGGGCCCTGTTCGCCAACTTCTCCGCTGACGGCTGCCCCACGAGCAGTGCCACCAATGGCCGGTGCGACAACGGGTGGAGCCAAGCCGCGGTCTGGCACCTGGCATGGGAGCACGATCCATCGTTGACGATCCCCCAGATCTACGCGACGAGCGGAGTGAACGCCCGCCAATGGCAGCTAATCGACGAATGGGCGACGCACAACCGTCGCGACGGAATCCTCTTCTATGGCGTGGCCAGCCAGTCGGGCGCATGCTCACAGGTGGGTGGCTGTGCCGGCATGAACAATTCCCCGCATCGCGCCTGGGAATACATGATCTTATGGCTGCGCTCGCACGCGCACACATCGCAATCGTCGATCGAGACGATCACCGATGTCAGATGGCACACCTAGGACCGTTTGATGACACGCGAATGCGCCCGACCCCACACCCCGACGAGCCACCGCGGCGGCCGCGGCCGCCGCCAAGGCCCCGACGGCTTCGGCCGCCCACGTCGCCTGGCCCTCGGCGCCGCGATGGTGGCGTCGATCGGCCTGACGCTGGCGGGTGTCGCCGGTGCCGCCCGGCGCCAGCCGGCACCCACCGATGTCGAGCGCCAGGTGCAGCGTGAGATCGACGCCATGATCGAGAGCGGCGCGGCCGACGACGACCCCAAGGTCGAGCTGCTCGAGGATCAGCTCGACGAGCTCCGCCGCGGCGACCGCGCCAACCCGCCCAAGGAGCCCGGCGTCGACCTGCGCCGGCGCGTGGCCGGAGCCAAGGCGGCCGAGCGGGCCGCGGACCGGGCCCGGGACCAGGCCGGGCGCACGGGAGCCGGGTCGGCGGCGACGGCGGACGTCGCCGGCCAGGCCACGTCCGACGGCGTTCCCACCGGCCCTGCGTGGCAGCGCGGGATCGTCGAGTGCGAGCCGGTCCCCCAGGCGCTGACGGCGGATGAGGTTGCGGGGTCGACATGCCTCAGCGTCCCGCAGCCGGACGGGTCGACCCGCTACGTCGCGGTCGGCCGTGACGGCGTCGTCCGAACCGTCGCCTTCGGCGCGGACGGCAAGGTGGGACGCGGCCACGACCGCCGAGTGCCGGGCGGCGTCACACCCGGGGCGACCTCGGTCGCGCCCACCGCCTCCGGCGACATCCGGGTGGCGGCGCGGGGCAAGGCGCCGGTCACCGTCGACGTGAGCTAGCGGGGCGAGCCGCGGACGGGTGACCGCAGGCCCGCTGGGCGAGCCCGGCGCGGCCGCACCACCAGAATGGCGCGGTGCTGCTCGACCCGCGACTGGCCGTCCTGCTGGCCGCGACCCTGTGGGGGACGACCGGCACGGCGCGGGCCCTGGGCCCGGACGACGCCTCCCCGACGGCGGTCG
>DATFVX010000211.1:0-11589 GCA_035259985.1 Acidimicrobiales bacterium
ATGTATCGCCGTGTCAGATTCGTCTCTGGCGAGGACGCAGGAGGAAGGCGCAGCCAGCGGCTGCGGCGACGACGAGGACGACGTCCAGCGGCGAATCTGGCCGGCGAGACGCCACGATGACTTCCGCGAGGGCCCACTAGCGCCCATTGGTGGGCCGCCGGCCGGGCCTCAGTCGGTCGCGGCCGACTCCCTGCTGCCCCAGGCGCCGGCGTGCAGGAAGCGACCGACGGCGAAGGTCCACAGCGCCGAGAGGATGACCACGAGCAGGAGGGCGAGGAGCCAGGGCCGGGGTCGGGCCCAGCCGACGGCGAGCGCCGCGACGGCTGCGCCGGCCATGGCGATCCTGAGGGGCCGGTAGACCACCGCCAGGCGGTCCGCGTCGACGAGCGCCTGCTCGGCGAGCGCGAGCGCCAGCAAGCCCAGGGCGACGGAACCCGCGAGCAGCCACGCCGTGCTCGCGGGCGTCCTCCCGTCGGTGGCATGGCCGATCAGGCTCACCATCGCCGCCCCCGCAGCCGCGATGGACAGCGTGATCGGCAGGTGGCTCAGCATCCAGGAGACGAGCGGCCCACCTTCGTCGCGGGGCGGCCGCCGCCCCAGCAGGTCGAAGTAGTTCCACCAGAAGCCGAAGCCGATGGCGAGGGCGATCATCCCGGTCACGATGACCAGCCCGTCGCGGTCGGGCGTGGACAGGCCATCGACGACACCGAAGACCACCTCGCCCAGCACGATGATCGTGAACAGCCCGAACCGCTCCACCAGCGATCCGGTGGGCGGCAGGCCCTCCCGCGTGACCGCCAACCGGCCGATCAGCGCAAAGCCCACGAGCCAGGCGACGCAGAAGCCCGCCCACACGACGAGGCGCGGCACGTCGGGAAGGAAGGCGCTCGTGACCAGCAGCGGCACCGCTAGGGCCATGCCCAGCACGTAGCGGCCGGCCGGGACCAGGAACTCGGGATGGTCATAGCGGTCCTGGCGTCGGACGCTGTGCCAGAGCCAGGTCATCACCGCCAGGAATGCGGCGTAAACCGATGCGAAGCCGGTGCCGCTGTCGCCGGCCGCATCGGCCGTGAACACCGCGAGCAGGACCAGGATGCCCATCTGCAGGAACACCGCGCTGCGCGTCCGGCCGTCCTCGCGGCCGTGGAGCTCGAGATAGAGGGATCCGTTGACCCACGCGCTCCAGATCAACCCGAAGACGATCGCGAACTCGATGAACCCGCGCGCCGTGACGTGCTCGGCGAGGTGGTGCGCCGCCTGGCCGATCACCGCCACGTACACCAGGTCGTAGAACAACTCCAGGGCGCTGACCGTGCGGTCGGTGATGACCTCGCCGTGGGGTCGCGGCGGGCTCCAGAGCCACTGCCGGAAGCGGCCACCGGTCCCGTCCGTCACGGGTCTCAACGTATCCACCGGGACGGGCCTGGCCGAAGCTCCGCTGCGGTTGCGGACCGGGGTAGAACCACGGACATGTCGCTGCTCGTCAACCACGGGACCAAGCCCTTGGCGGCCGAGGCCCGCCCGGGGCCGGAGGTCCTCGCGTTCCACCGCCGGCTGCCCGACTACGCGCCGACGCCCGTGCACGACCTGCCGGTCCTGGCGGAGGCCGCGGGCGTCTCCAGGGTGCTCGTCAAGGACGAGTCCAGCCGCATGGGCCTGCCGGCGTTCAAGATCCTCGGTGCGTCGTGGGCGACGTACCGGGTGCTGTGCGATCGCCTCGCGGCGCTCGGGCTCGAGGGCGATCCGCTGTGGGACACGCTCCCGGACCTGGCGGGGATGGTGGCCCGCCAGCTCGGCCCGCTGCGGCTGGTGGCAGCCACCGACGGGAACCACGGCCGGGCGGTGGCGCGGATGGCCGGGCTGCTCGGCCTGTCGGCGACGATCCTGGTGCCCGACGGCACCGCCCCGGCCCGGATCGCCGGCATCGCCGCGGAGGGCGCGGAGGTGACGGTGGTGCCGGGCACGTACGACGACGCGGTGGCCGAGTCTGCCGCCCTCGCCGGCAAGCACGACCTGGTCATCTCCGACACGTCGTGGCCCGGATACGAGGACCCACCTCGCCGGGTGATCGAGGGCTACGCCACGATCTTCGCCGAGCTCGACGACCAGCTCCCGGCGCTGGAGGCGCCGCGGCCGGACCTGGTGCTGGTGCCGCTCGGGGTCGGGGCGCTGGGCGCCGCGGCCGCCTCGTGCCTCCGGGCGGGGCTCGAGCCGGGGGAGGGGCCGGTGCTCGTGGGGGTCGAGCCCGACTCCGCGGCCTGCGTCGCCGCCGCAGTGGCGGCCGGCCACGTCGTGGAGGTGCCGGGGCCCCACCGGTCGATCATGGCCGGGCTGAACTGCGGGATGGCGTCGATGCTGGCGCTGCCGACGGTGGCGGCGGGGTTCGAGGCCTTCGTGACGATCGGCGACGACCGCTGCCGCGATGCGGTCCGGTCCCTGGCCGACGCCGGGCTCGATGTGGGCGAGACCGGAGCGGCGGCGCTGGGCGGGCTGCTGGCCCTGCGGGCCGAGCACGGGTCCGAGTTCCCGGTCCCCGCCGGGGCCGTGGTCCTGCTGCTGGTGACCGAGGGCGTGACCGACCCGGTGAACTTCGAACGGATCGTGGGCCGCCCGCCCCGATGACCCACGCGACAATCGAACCTGCGGCGATAGGGGCCCCCATAGGGGCCATTTCCGCCGCAAGTTCGGGTCAGGTGGTGTCGGTCAGCCGCCAGTACTGGTCGGGCCGGCGGTGCGCGGCGAAGTCGAACACGGTCGTCTTGTAGGACGTGCAGTCGTCGAGGTCGCAGGCCGCGACGGCCAGCTCGTCGCCGAGCCCGGTGCACTGGGCGACGACCGTGCCCGACGGGTGGATGACGCACGAGCCACCGATGTGCTCGACCCCCTCCTCGTTGCCGGCCTTGGCCGAGCCCACCACGAACGTGCCGTTCTGGTACGCGCCCGCCTGCATGACCAGGTGGTTGTGGAAGTCTCCGAAGCGGTCGTGCTCGGGCGCCGGCGGGTTGTGGACCGGCGTGTTGTAGCCGATGCACACCAGCTCCACGCCCTGGAGGCCGAGCATGCGGTAGGCCTCCGGCCAGCGCCGGTCATTGCAGATCAGCATGCCGACGGTGCCGCCGAACGCCCTGAACACGGGGAAGCCGAGGTCCCCCGTCTCGAAGTAGCGCTTCTCGAGGTGCTGGAACCGCCGCCACGGCTCGTCCTCCCGGTGGCCAGGCAGGTGGATCTTGCGATAGCGGCCCACCTCGACACCGTCGGCGTCCACGAGCACCGACGTGTTGAACCGGTGGCCCTCGGGTGTCTCCTCTGCGAACCCCAGGCAGAAGCCGACCCGGAGGCGGCGAGCCTCGTCCCAGAGCGGCTTGGTGTCCGCACTCGGCAGCTCGGTCTCGTACCAGGCGGCCAGCTCGGGGGATCCGTCCTCGTACCACCAGCGGGGGAAGAACGTCGTGAGGGCGAGCTCGGGGAACACGGCGAGGTCCGCACCGCGGTCGGCGGCGCCCCGCAGCAGCGCCAGCAGTCGTTGGACGGCGTCGGCGCGCGTGTGGTCGCGCGGGATCGGCCCGAGCTGGGCGGCGGCGACGGTGACGACCCGGCTCACGGCGCGCCCCGGCACGTGATCACTCGGCCACCCCAGCCAGCTCGGCCATGACCTCGGCCAGCACCTGGGCGCCCGCGGCAAGGTGCTCGGGCTCGGTGAACTCGGCCGGGTTGTGGCTGACCCCGCCCCGGCTGGGGACGAACACCATGCCCGTGGGGCACATTCGGGCGATCATCTGGGCGTCGTGGCCGGCGCCCGAGGGCAGCCGCATGACCGAATGGCCCAGCCGCTCGGCGGTGGATGCGACCAGATCGATCACCGCCGGGTCGAAGGCCACCGGTTCGAAGCGCGCCAGCCGCCGCCATGCCACGTCGCACCCCTCGGCGGACGCCCGCGCACCGACGTGCTCACGGACTCGGCGCTCGGCGTCCGCCAGCACCGCGTCGTCGGTGTTGCGCAGGTCGACCGTCAGCGTGGCCCGGGCCGCCACCACGTTCACCAGGTCGGGATGAAGGTCGAGCCGGCCGACGGTGCCCACCTGGTGGCCCCCGAGCTCGGTGGCCAAGCGGCGCACGAACCCGACGGTCTCGGCGGCGACGTAGGCGGGATCGCGCCGCAGCCGCATGGGGGTGGTGCCGGCGTGGTTTGGCTGACCCGTGACGGTCAGCTCCTGCCACGAGATGCCCTGGACGCCGGTGACGGCACCGATGGTGACGCCGGCCTCCTCGAGGACCGGCCCCTGCTCGATGTGCAGCTCGACGTAGGCGTGAGGCGGCGGCCCGGGCACGGCGGCGCCGCCCGCCCAGCCGATCCGCTCGAGCTCGTCGCCGAGCGCGGCGCCGTCGATCGCCACGATGTCGAGCGCGTCCTCCAGCGGCATGCCACCCGCGTAGACGAGGCTGCCGAGCATGTCGGGCGCGAACCGGCTGCCCTCCTCGTCCGTGAAGAAGGCCACGGACACGGGCCGCCGGGTCCGGATGCCGGCGTCGTCGAGCGCGCGGACCACCTCGAGCCCGGCCAGCACGCCGAGGGTTCCGTCGTAGCGCCCGCCGGTGCCGACGGTGTCGATGTGGCTCCCCGTCATCACCGGGGGCGCGCCGTCGCCCCCCGCTCCCGCCCGGGTGGCCACCACGTTGCCGATGCGGTCGACCCGCACGTCGAGGCCCAGGGCGCGCATCCACCCGACCACGAGCTCGCGCCCCCCGGCGTCCTCGTCGGTGAGCGCCAGGCGGCAGTTCCCGCCGTCGCCCGTGTCGCCGATCGCCGCCAGGGCCTCGATGTCCGCCAGCAGGCGGTCGGGCTGGATCTTCACGCCGCCATCGTGACCGTTCGACCGGCGGTTGAACAGCTCACTCGGGCCGGGCGGCGGGGCGGCCGCTCGACCACAGGTGGATCGCCGCCAGCGCCCGCCACGGGCGCCAGGCGGCGGCTCGCTCCGTGAGCTCGCGGGCCGAGGGGAGGGCCGCCGGGGAGCCCCCGTCGGCCAGCGCGCGGCGCAGGCCGAGGTCGGACGCCGGGAACGCGTCGGGCTCGCCGAGCCGCAGGGCCACGTACTGGGCGGTCCAGGGGCCGAGGCCCGGCAGCGCGGCGATCGAGTCGACCAGCTCGTCGAGCGGGATGCTCCGGTCGAGCCGCACCCGGCCCTCGGCAACCGCCTGCGCGAACCCCCGGATCGCGCCGGCCCGCGCCTGCGTCAGGCCGATGCCGTCGAGGTCGCCCTCCGCCAGCGCCGCCGGCGGCGGGAAGGTGTGGGTCAAGCCCGGCGGCGCCGGGCCCGCCAGCCGCTCCCCGTGTCGCCCGACCAGCCGGCCGGCGAGCGTGCTGGCGCCGGGCACCGTGACCTGCTGGCCGACGATGGCGCGCACGCCGATCTCGAAGCCGTCCCAGGTGCCGGGCACCCGCAGGCCGGGCCTGGCCGCGAGCAGCGGGCCGATCAGGGGGTCGCCGCCGAGAACCGCACCAGCGGCATCGGGGTCGGCGTCGAGCCCGAAGATGCGGCGCACGCGCGGGGCGACATCCGGAGGCCGGTCGGACGCCAGGCGGGCCCGCACGGCGAGCCGGTCGTCCCCCGCCCTGGTCACGTCGACCACGCCGGGGACGCCGTCGACCACGACCGTGCGGGCGTACGTCGCGCCGGCCACCGCCTCGACGCCGGGGATTGCCCGCAGCGCCAGGTACGCGAGCATCGCGTCCCACTCGAGCGGGGGACGGACGGGCAGCAGGTCCGTCAGATCAGGTCCCATGGGCGCACGGGAACCCGCGTCACGTCCACGCCGGTCGCCACCCGGATCGCCGCCGCGATCGCCGCCGTGGACGAGATCGTCGGCGGCTCGCCCGCGCCCTTGGCCCCGAACGGAGCCTCGGGCTCGGGCTCCTCGATGCAGGTGGCCAGGACCTCGGGCGTGTCCGCGACGGTGGGGATGAGGTAGTCGGTGAAGCTCGGGTTCAGCACGAGGCCGCCGTCGATGACCATCTCCTCCATCACCGCCAGGCCCACCCCCTGCGCGATCCCGCCCTCGATCTGGCCGACGACCTGCGCCGGGTGCAGGACCCTCCCCACGTCCTGGCCGGTGGCGACCTGCACGACCCGCACCAGCCCGAGGTCGATGTCGACGTCGACCACCGCCCGGTGGGCGGCGAAGACAAAGCTGACGTCGGCGTCTCCCTGACCCCGCTCGTCGAGTGGGTAGGTCGGCCGGTGGCGGTGGACCGCAGTCGACTCGAACGCCCGGTCGCCGGCCGCCTCCGCCACGGTCATGTCGATGCCGTCGCGGGCGTCGCGGGCGTCGGGGGCGTCGGGGGCGTCGGGGGCGTCGGGGGCGTCGAGGGCGCCGGGCGCCGCGCCCACGATCCGCCCGTCGTCGGTCAGCGCCAGCGAC
This sequence comes from Acidimicrobiales bacterium, assembly GCA_035259985.1. Taxonomy (GTDB): domain Bacteria; phylum Actinomycetota; class Acidimicrobiia; order Acidimicrobiales; family VFJN01; genus DASQUK01. Next base: position 6,421 of record DATFVX010000211.1, read on the forward strand.
GAAGCCGGCACGCCGAGGCTTACCGCCAGCGCCGAGCGCACCTGGTCGGCCACCTGGCGGGCGGCCCGCAGGACGGCGCCGCCGGACATCCACGTCTGGCGCGACGCCGACGACGACCCGGCCGAGTCGACGCCCACCGTGTCGGCCGGCTCGACGACGGCGTCGCAGCCCAGCACCGTGCGGGCGATCTGCGAGGCGATGGTCACGAAGCCCTGGCCCACCTCGGCGACGGCGCACGTGATCGACGCCACCCCGCCGGCCAGGCGGACGCGCGCCTCGGAGTCGTCCTCGAAGCCCTCGGAGTACATGACGTTCTTGAAGCCCGCGGCCACGCCCACGCCCCGGCGGACGCGCGACGCATCGGCGGTCCGCCCGGCGCCGCCCGGTCGCTCGAGCCAGCCGTTGCCGATCGCCGGCGGCAGCGGGTGGGCGATCGCCGACCGGATGCATTCGGCGACCGGCGCCGCGCCCGTCACCCGCTGGCCCGTCGGAAGCACATCCCCCGTCGCCAGGGCGTTGCGGAGGCGCAGCTCGACGGGATCCATGCCGAGGCGCGCGGCCAGCTTGTCCATCTGCGACTCGTGCCCGAAGCACACCTGCACGGCGCCGAAGCCGCGCATCGCGCCGCAGGGAGGGTTGTTGGTGCGGACCACGGTGGCGTCGACCAGGGCGTTGGGCACGCGGTAGGGCCCGCAGGCGAAGCGGGCGGCGTTGCTGACCACCGCCCACGACGACGACGCATACGCACCGCCGTCGAGCAGCACCTCGGCCTCGACCTTGACGAGGTCGCCGGCTGCGGCGGCGTGGTGGCGGTAGCGCATCCGGGCCGGGTGGCGGTGCACGTGGCCGACGAACGACTCGTCCCGCAGGTAGCTCATCTTCACTGGGCGACCCGTGCGCAGCGCCAGCAGGCACGCGTGCACCTGCATGCTCAGGTCCTCCCGCCCGCCGAACGCGCCACCGACCCCGCCGAGGTGGAGCCGCACCTGGTCATGGGGGAGCCCGAGGCAGGCGGCGACTTGGTCGCGGTCCTCGTGGAGCCACTGGGTCGCGACCCACAGGTCGACGCCGCCCTCGCCGTCGGGGACGGCGAGGCCCGACTCCGGCCCGAGGAACGCCTGGTCCTGCATGCCGACCTCGTAGACACCCTCGACGACGACGTCCCCCGTGGCCGCGGGGTCGCCGTGCTCGACCCGGATGTGCCGGATCACGTTGCCGTCCGGGTGGATCGGCGGCCCGTCCTCGGAGGCGGCGAGCGCCGGATCGATCAGCGGCTCGAGCGGCTCGTAGTCGACGACGATCGCAGCCAGCGCCCGGCGGGCGGTGTCCGGGTGGTCGGCCGCCACCGCCGCCAGCGGTTCGCCCATGTACCGGACCACGCCCCGGGCGAACACCGGCTGGTCCGGCGACATCAGCCCGTAGGTGGACGCGCCCGGCACGTCGTCGGCGGTGAGCACGGTGGACACGCCGGCGATGGCGAGCGCGGGGCCGATGTCGACGGATCGGACCCGCGCGTACGGGTGCGGCGAGCGGAGGGTGCGGCCCCAGAGCATGCCGTCGGCCTCCAGGTCCGACGCGAAGGCGAAGCGGCCCTGGACCTTGGGGGTGCCGTCGGGCCGGATCGGGCTGTCGCCGACACGTGCACCCGGTGCCGCCCGGTCCCGGGCCGGCGGTGCCTCGACGCCGGTCGGCGCGGCCGCCGGCGTCATCGTCCGTTCCCCCGCAGCGTGACCACCCGCTCGACGGCGGCCAGGATGCGGCCGTAGCCGGTGCAGCGGCAAAGGTTGCCCGCCAGTGCCTCGCGGACCTCGAACGGGCCGGGGTCGGGCACGCGGTCGAGCAGGTCGTGGATGGCGACCACGAAGCCGGGCGTGCAGAAGCCGCACTGGACGCCCCCGGCCTCGACCATCGCCCGCTGGACGTCGGTCAGGACGGCGCTGGTCAGCGCCGCGTCGCCGGGCTCGGCGCCCGCGGGGGTCAGCCCCTCGACGGTGGTGATCTCGCAGCCGACGGCCGCCTCGGCCAGCTCGAGGCACGCGCACACGAGCACGCCATCGACCAGCACAGAGCACGAGCCGCACTCCCCCTGCTCACATGCGTTCTTGGCGCCCGGAAGCCCGAGCCGGTCCCGCAGCACGTGCAGCAGGCTGTCGGTGGGCCGAGCCCCCTCGACGGCGTGGGCGACGCCGTTGACGGTCAGCTCGTAGGCGGCGGGCGCATCGGCATCGGGGGCCGGCTCTGCGGGGAGGGGCGGGGTGGTGGTCACGTCGCAGCCCACGCCCGCGCCAGCGCCCGGCGGGCCAGCACCTCGACGGCGCGACGCCGGTAGGCGGCGGTTGCCCGGTGGTCGTCGATGGGCCGGCTGGCCGCGGCCATGCGGCGGCCGAAGCCGTCGACCACCGTCCGGTCGAGGTCGGGGCGGGCGTCCCAGTCGAGGCGGATCGTGGCCCAGGCCTCGGCGTCGTGGTCGCGGATCGGGACGGGGCCCACTGCGCCGAGCGCGCAGGCCAGCCGCCGGTGGTCGAGGTCGAGGACCAGTGCGCAGTTGGCCACGGCGATGACCATGGCGTTGCGCACGCCGATCTTGAGGAACTCCTGGGGGCCGCGGGCGACCGGGACCCGAACCGCCGCCACCAGCTCGCCCGGCGCCAGCGCCGTCAACTTGGGCCCGGTCACGAACTCGGCCACCGGCATGGCCCGGCGCCCCGACGTCGAGGCCAGCTCGACCGTGGCGTCGAGCGCCACCAGGACCGGAAGCGTGTCGCCCGCCGGCGAGGCGGTGCCGAGGTTGCCGCCGATGGTGCCGGTGTTGCGGATCTGGGGGCTGCCCACCGTGCGCGACGCCTGGGCCAGCGCCGGCAGCAGGCCGGCGAGCGCGGGATCGAGCAGGGTCGTGTAGCTGATCCCGGCCCCCAGGACCACCTCTGCGTCGCCGCCCTCGCCGTCGACGTGCCAGTCGTGCAGCTCCGGCACCCGCCGCAGGCTCAGCACGCCGGCCGGGCGGGCCCGCCCGTAGTTCACGGCGACCATCAGGTCGGTGCCACCGGCCAGCACCGTGAGCGACGGGTCCGTGGCCAGCGCGGCCACGGCATCGTCGAGTCGGGTGGGTGCAACGACGCTCACGGAGGGCGATTCTGGTCAGTTTGCGGGTCGAGGGCCACCGCGCCGCGTGGGCGCGGGGCGACAACCGGCCAGGAGCGGGCCGGTCTGCTTGGCTGGGAAGCGTGATGCTGGTGCGCGGCGGGTCGGTCGTCGACGTCGACGGGGAGCGTCCGGCGGACGTGCTCGTCGGGGCCGACGGCCGCATCACCGCCGTCGGCCCGGACCTGTCGTCCGTGCCCGGGCTCGACCCGGCCACCGAGGTCGTGGACGTCCCCGGCCGGCTGGTGGTGCCGGGCGGCGTCGACGCCCACACCCACCTGCACCTGCCGGTCGGGGCGGTCCACGTGTCCGACGACTTCGGCAGCGGCACGGCGGCGGCCGCCGTGGGCGGCACCACCACGGTCATCGACTACGTCACCGCCTACCGGGGCGAGGACCCGCTCGCCACCCTCGCCGCCTGGCGCGCCCTGGCCGAGCCGGCCGCGGTCGACTACGGCCTGCACATGACGTTCACGGAGGCGGTGGGGGAGGGGGTCGTCGCCGACTGCGTCGAGCGGGGCGTCACCAGCTTCAAGCTGTACCTCGCCTACCCCCAGCTGCTCCAGGTCGACGACGACGTCGTGTTCGACGTGCTCCGGGCCACCACTCGCCACGGCGGGCTCGTCACCGTGCACTGCGAGAACGGGGGCGCCATCGAGGCGCTGCGGCGCCGGGCCCTGGCCGAGGGCCGCACCGGCGTCGTCGAGCACGCCGCCACCCGGCCGGCGGCCCTCGAGGCCGAGGCAGTCCACCGCGTGGGACGTCTTGCCGAGGCGGCTGGGGCCCGCGTGTACGTCGTGCACCTGTCGTCGGCGCCGGGGCTGGCGGAGGTCCGGGCGGCCCAGGAACGGGGCGTGGCCCTGCAGGCGGAGACCTGTCCGCAGTACCTGCACCTCGATGCCGCCGTCCTGGAGGGCCCGGGCGGCGAGAACTTCGTCTGCACGCCGCCGCTGCGCGACCCGTGGCACCGCGAGGAGCTGTGGGAGGGCCTGGCGCAGGGCTGGGTCCAGACGGTGGCCACCGACCACTGCCCGTTCTGGCAGGCTGACCGGCGCCGGGGGACGGCGGGCCGTGACGGCGGCTTCGCCGACTTCACCGAGGTCCCGGGCGGGCTTCCGGGGATCGAGACCCGCATGACCCTGGTGTGGCAGGGGGTCCGGGCGGGCCGGATCGCGGTCGCCGACTGGGTGCGGCTCTGCGCCGAGGCGCCGGCCACCACGTTCGGGCTGTTCCCCCGCAAGGGCTGCCTCCGGCCCGGCAGCGACGCCGACGTGGTGGTGTGGGACCCGGAGCGCTCGCAGTCGCTCGACGCCGCCGCGCTGCACATGCGCACGGACCATTCCCCGTACGAGGGCCGGGTGGTGCGGGGCTGGCCCGAGCTGGTGCTGTCCCGGGGCCGGGTCGTGGCGCGCGACGGGCGGTTCCAGGGCGAGCCCGGCTGGGGCCGCTACGTGGAGCGGAACTGAGCCCACGCCGCTCGTGGCGACCCGACCGCCGATCCCCCCGAGGCGATGACGGCGGCCGTCAGCCCTCGACGCCCTGAAGGCGGGCTGCTGCCGCCCGGTGGCGGACGAGCATCTCCTCCAGGCCGGCGACCCGCAGCTCGCCGTCCTCCACGAGCGCGCGCGCGGCGACGACCGTGTGGTGCGCCTGCGTCGGCCCGCAGCGCAGGAGCGCCTCCACGGGGTCGCTGAGGGCGCCGGCGAAGGTCAGCCCGTCGAGCTTCCACGCCACCAGGTCCGCGCAGGCACCCGGGGCCAGCACCCCCAGCTCGCCCAGCCGGCCCAGGCACGCGGCCGAGCCCCGGGTCCCGAGCTCGAGCGCGTCGCGCGCGGTCAGCGCCGTCGGGCCACCCCGCTGGCGGCCGAGCAGCAGGGCGCCGCGGGCCTCCAGCCACAGGGACGCGCAGTCGGTCGACGCCGACCCGTCGCAGCCCAGCCCCACCGGCACGCCGGCCGCCCGGTAGTCGGTCACCGGGGCGATCCCGCCACCCCCGATCATCATGTTCGAGCTCGGGCAGTGCGCCAC
>DATFVX010000212.1:0-11246 GCA_035259985.1 Acidimicrobiales bacterium
GTGCTCGCCGCCGCGCTGCGCAAGGTGCTGCGGCGCGACCCGGGGCTGTTCGCACCCGTGGCCGAGCACCCGGCGACCGAGGCCGCGCTCGTCGCCGCCTTCGGGGAGCTGTCCGATGTCTCCGCTGCGGGCCTGGAGGCGTTGGCGGGCGCGGGGCGCCGGGCCGGCGACGTCGTGCGCCTGTGCCGGGAGGCGCGTGCCACCCTGAGCAGGGGGTGGTACGACGAGGCCGACCTGACCGAGGCGGCCGTCGAAGCGGTCCGGAGCGAGCCCACGCGGGTGGGCCGCGAGCTCGGCCACGTCGTCGTTCATCTGCCGCAGGACCTGCTCCAGCGACAGGCGCGCCTCGTGAGGGGGATTGCCGACGTCTGCCCCACCACGGTGGTGGTCGGCGTCACCGGCGCAGAAGCGGCCGACGCCGGCGTGCGGCGCTCGCTCACCCGGCTCGGCGCCGACCAGTCGGCGGCCGACGCCGTGCCGCCGTCGCTGCCGGGCGAGACGCGCGTGCTCACCGCGTCCGATGCCGACGACGAGGTGCGGGCTGCCGTCCGTGCGGTGGTCGACGCCGCCCGCGCCGGCACCCCGCTCGAACGCATCGCCATCCTCTTCGGCGCCCCCCAGCCCTACGGCCGCCTCGTCCACGAACACCTGGAAGCGGCCGGCGTCCCCCGCAACGGTGCCGCCGTCCGCCCGCTCGCGGGCAGCGTGGTCGGGCGCTCGATGCTCGACCTGCTCGCCCTTCCCGACCACGACTTCCGGCGTGCCGACGTCGTCGCCCTGCTCGGCCGCAGCGCCGCAGGGCGGGGCTGGGCTCGGCGGGTCCCGGTGGCGGAGTGGCAGCGCGTGTCGCGCCGGGCAGGCGTGGTCGCTGGGCGCGACCAGTGGAGCGAGCGACTGGAGCGGCTGGCGGCCGAGCGCGATCGCCGGGCGAGCGACATCGAGGTCGCCGGCACCGACCCGTTCGACGAGAGCGGCGCCGAGCGGCGTCGCGAGGCCTTCGAGCGAATGCAGCGGCGGGCGCAGCGGGTCCGAGACCTGGCGACGATCGTCGTCGGGCTGATCGACGACGTCACCGACGCCGCGGCCGGGCCCCAGCCCTGGAGCACCCGGGTCCGCTGGCTGCGGCGACTCGCCGGGCGGCTCGCCGGCGACGCCGGCGGCGGTGGTGACTGGCCGCTCGACGAGCAGCGGGCGGCCGACCGGATCGAGGCCGCACTCGAGCGGCTCGCCTCGCTCGACGGCATCGACGAACCCCCGTCGCTCGACGTGTTCCGCCGCACCCTCGAGCTCGAGCTCGACGCGGACCTCGGGCGCGTCGGCCGGTTCGGCGAGGGTGTGCTTGTCGGGCCGCTGTCGTTCGCCGTCGGCCTCGACCTCGACCTGGTGATCGTCCTCGGCATGGCCGAGGGCACGCTGCCGGCGGCCGTCCACGACGACTCGCTGTTGCCCGACGGCGAGCGGCGCCTGGCCCTTGGCGAGCTGCCCCTGCGCCGCGACCGGGTGGGGCGCGAGCAGCGGCGCCTCCTGACCGCGCTGGCGGCCGCCGACCGGCACCTGCTGTGCGCGCCGCGCGGCGACCTGCGGTCGAGCAGCGAACGGGTGCCCTCGCGGTGGCTGGCCGGCCTGCCCGCCTGGTCGGGGGCGGACGGGCGGGGACCCGAGCACGTTCCCTCGTTCGCCCATGCGGTGACCCACACCTCGTTCCCGGCCACCGAGCAGGAGTACCGGCTGCGGGCGGGTGCCGGCGACGATCCACTGGTCGAGGCCGGCAGCCGCGTGGTGCGGGCGCGCCGCAGCCGCGCCTTCACCCGGTTCGACGGCAACCTCGCCGGGGTGGCGGTGCCGTCCCCGGTCGACGACGTGGTGTCGTCCACGCGGCTCGAATCCTGGGCCGAGTGCCCCTTCGCCTACTTCGTCAACCAGCTGCTGCACGTCGAACCGGTCGAGGACCCGGCGCAGCTGCTCACGATCTCGGCGTGGGATCGGGGGTCCCTGGTCCACGAGATCCTCCAGTCGTTCGTCGATGACGTGCTGGCCCGACCGGCCGAGCGGCGGCCCGCTCCCGGCGTGCCGTGGTCCCCGACCGACCATTCCCGCATGCGCGAGCTCGCCGAGCGGGTGTGCGACGACTACGAGGCGCGTGGGCTGACCGGTCGGCCGGTCTTCTGGCGACGCGAGCGGGCGCAGATTCTGGCGCTCGCCGATCGCTTCCTGACCGACGACGACACCCACCGGCGACGCGACGGCACGCACCCGGTCGCCGCCGAGCTGCGCTTCGGCTACGGCGACGACGGCACCGGCCCTGGGCCCGTGGAGGTGCCGCTGCCCGACGGCCGGGCCCTCCTCTTCCGCGGCGCCGCCGACCGGGTCGACGTCGGCGACGACGGCACCGTCCACGTCATGGACTACAAGACCGGCAAGTCCGACGACTTCCGCCGCCTCGGCCCCGACAACCCCGACGAGCGGGGCACGAAGCTCCAGCTCCCGGTCTACGGCCTGGCCGCCCGCCAGTTCGTCGGGCGGGCGGATGCGCCGGTGCAGGCGCACTACTGGTTCATCTCCGAGCGCGAGGGCTTTAAGCGCATCGGTTACGCAATCGACGAGCAGGTGCTGGCGCGTGTCGGAACCACGCTGGCAACCGTCGTCGACGGCATCGAGCGGGGGGCGTTCCCGGCGCGACCCGATGCCACCTATTCGCCCTGGGTCACCTGCCCGTACTGCGATCCCGACGGGCTCGGCGTGGCCGACCTGCGGCGCGAGTGGGAGCGCAAACGGGATGATCCGGCCATCGCCGCCTACGCCGGGATGGCCGAACCGTGAACGCCGACGCTCCCCTCGCGGTCGACGGCGACACCGGACGGGCCAACGCCGCCGAGCCCGACGGCCCGGCGCGCCGCCGGATCGCAGCAGCCCTGGGCGAGACGCTGTTCGTGGAGGCGGGGGCGGGTTCGGGGAAGACCCGGGAGCTGGTGGGGCGCATCGTCAACCTCGTCACCACCGGCACCGCCGGGGTCGATGCCATCGCCGCGATCACGTTCACCGAGAAGGCGGCCAGCGAGCTGCGCGACCGCGTCCGGCGCCGGATCGAGGCCGAGCTCGAACGGGCGGGGAGCGTGGGCGACCCGATCGTGGTCGACCGCTGCGCCCGCGCCCTCGACGACCTCGACGGCGCCGCCATCGGCACCCTCCACAGCTTCGCCCAGCGGCTCCTGGTCGAGCATCCCATCGAGGCCGGGCTGCCACCCCGGATCGATGTGCTCGACGAGGTGGCGTCGACGGTGGCATTCGACGACCGCTGGGCCGGGTTCGTCGACGAGGTCCTCGCCGACGAGGCGATCGAGCGCCCCCTGCTGCTCGCCACGGCGGCCGGGGTGCGGCTCACCGCGCTACGCGTCATCGCCCTTGCCTTCAACGACAACTGGGACCTGGCCGAGGCCCAGGCGCCGTCCCGCCCCGTCGAACCTCCGCAGTGGGTGCAGCGACTCGACACCCTGTTGAGCGAGCTCGCGGGCGCCTGCGCCGAGCGGCACCAGGCCGACGACGACGACACGCTCCACCAGCGGCTGTGCGACCTCGAGGACTGGGCGCGCCGGGTCGGCGCCGCGAGCGACGAGTACACCAAGCTGAGCCTCCTCACCAGCGACAGCCGGCCACGGGGTGGGGGGCGCGGCGCCAAGACTCGCTGGCCCGACGACTACGACCTCGCCGGCCTGCGCGACCGGATCGCGGACGTGTGCGCCCGCTGCGAGGAGCTGCGTTCCGAGGTCGCGTTGGCCGCTGTCACGCGGCTGGCGGTCGAGCTACGCCGGTTCACCCTCGGCGCGGCGGCCGAGCGCCGGACGGCCGGCCGGCTCGAGTTCCACGATCTGCTCGTCCTGGCCCGCCAGATGCTGCGTGGCCCGCACGCCCGCGTGGTCCGCGCGGCGCTGCATCGGCGGTACCGCCACCTGCTGATCGACGAGTTCCAGGACACCGATCCGATCCAGATCGAGCTCGCGGTGCTCATCGCCGGGCCCGACGCGTCGGAGCGGGAGGTGCCCTGGGACCAGGTCGCCGTCCGCCCCGGCCACCTGTTCTTCGTCGGCGATCCCAAGCAGTCCATCTACCGGTTTCGCCGCGCCGACATCTCCCTGTTCCTGAGGGCGGCAGACCGGTTCGGTCGCGACGACGCACTGCTCGCACTCACGACCAACTACCGCTCCACGCGCTCGGTCATCGCGGCGGTCAATCACGTGTTCGGGCAGCTCATCCAGCCGCAGTGGCACGGCGGTGTGCGCTCGCAGCCCGGATACGACGCTCTGGTCGCAGTGCGCGACGACGCGCCGGTCGGGCCCGCCGTCAGCGTCCTCGGGCGCCACCAGCACGGCGCGGCGCCGGCCGGAGGCGAGCCCGGCGGCGACGGAGGCGAGCCGGCCGCCACGACGCCGAGGACGGCTCGGCTGTTCGCCGAGGACGTTCGCAGGCTCGAGTCGGCCGACGTCGCGGCCACCATCCGCCGGGCGCTCGACGAGGGCTGGCTGGTCGACCGCTCGCCCGACGCCGAGCGCCACGACTGGAAGCCGGCGCAGGCCGGAGACGTCGCCATCCTGGTGCCCACCCGGCTGTCGCTCCCCGCCCTCGAGGACGCGCTGACCGACGCCGGCATCTCCTATCGGGCGGAGTCGGCCTCGCTGGTGTACGCCAGCCGGCTGGTCCGCGACCTGCTTCTCACGCTGCGCGCCATCGATGACCCCAGTGACGAGCTCAGCGTCGTCGCGGCGCTGCGGTCACCGCTGTTCGGCTGCGGCGACGACGACCTCTTCCGCTTCCGGCACGACCACGGCGGCCGGTTCGACCCGACGGCCGGCCTTCCCGAGGCGTTGCCCGACGGCGACGCCGTGGCCGCCGGGCTGGCCTACCTCCACCGGATGCACGACGTTCGGTCCTGGCGCCCGCCCAGCGAGCTGGCCGACGCGGTGGTCCGCGACCGGCGGCTGCTCGAGCTGGGCGCCGCCGAGGGCCGACCGCGTGACCTGTGGCGGCGGGTCCGGTTCGTGCTCGACCAGGCCCGCGCCTGGACCGACGCCACCAACGGGCCGCTCCGGCAGTACCTCGAGTGGGTCCGCCAGCAGACCGCCGAGGGCAGCCGCGTGGCCGAGGCCGTCCTGCCGGAGACCGACGACGACGCCGTGCGCATCATGACCGTGCACGCGGCCAAGGGCCTCCAGTTTCCGATCACGATCGTCGCGGGCCTCTCGACCCAGCCTCAGCGCCGCAGCCTGGGGGCCGAGGTGGCGTGGCCGCCCGAGGGTGAGGCGATCATCCGCGTCGGCAACAAGGTGCGCTCGGCGGCGTTCGACGCGTGGCTGCCGATCGACGAGCAGATGTCGCACGACGAGCGCATCCGCCTGCTCTACGTCGCCTGCACCCGGGCACGCGACCACCTCGTCATTTCCCTGCACCGCAGGGTCCGGCGCACGGTGCCCGACGATCCCGCCCGCTTCACCAGCGCTGAATTGCTCACGGACGCCCTCGGCGACCTGCTGACCGACCTGCCCGATGCGACGCCACCGCCGTCCGCCGCCGGGGACGTCGCCGCCGCGGCCGCGACCGTTGGCCGTGCGGCCGAGGCGCCCGGCTCCACGACCGCGGGCCCGGCGGCCGCCGGCTCGTCGCTGCCGCCGTTCGACGACTGGCGTCGCATGCGCGACCAGGCGCTCGCCGCCAGTGGCCGGCCCCGGACGCTGGCCGCGACCGCGCTCACCGACGACGGTCAGCCCGACGCCCTCGACGACCCGGGCCTGCACAAGCGGCCACGTGACCTCGACCTGCCGCCCTGGCAGAAGGGCCGCTACGGCACCGCGATCGGGCGGGCCGTGCACGGGGTGCTGCAGACGATCGACCTGGCCAGCGGCGGGGGCATCGCAGAGGCGGTGGCCGCCCAGGCGGCCGCGGAGGGCGTGAGCGGCCACGAGGCCCACGTCCGCCGGCTGGTCGACGCCGCGCTGCGCTCGCCATCTGTGGTCGCAGCCGCCGGGGCTGAGCACTGGCGCGAGCTGTACGTCGGCGTGCCCGTCGGAGACGGCCGGACGCTCGAGGGCTACATCGACCTGCTCTACCGGCGCCCGGGCGGCCTGGTCGTCGTCGACTACAAGACCGGGCCTCAGCGCCTCGACGTCGACCTGGACCCGCTGGTCGAGCGGTACCGCATGCAGGGCGCTTCCTACGCCCTCGCGATCGCCGAGGCCACCCGGGAGCCCGTCCTCGACATGGTGTTCGTGTTCCTGACGCCGGAGGGTGCGGTCGAGCGCTCCCTCCCCGACCTCGCGCAGGCGGTGGCCGAGGCTCGCGGCTTCGCGGCGACGGCCGATCCCCGGCTGGTCGCCACGTGACCGCGCTCCTCACCACCGGCGAGACGCACCCCGACGCCACGCTACGGTCGCCGGCGATGCCGCACCCCGAGGTCGAGCAGGCGCCGGCCGGCAAGGCGCCGGCACGCGACCGCGAGGGCGACACGACCGCGTCCAGGGCCCTCCGGCGGGTCGTCGCGGCACTGCCCGGCGGCGGCGAGGGCCGCCCGGGCCAGGTCGAGATGGCCGCCGCGGTCGCCGCTGCCGTGGCCGAGGGGCAACACCTGGTCGTCCGCGCCGGCACGGGCACCGGCAAGACGCTGGGCTACCTCGTCCCGGCGATCCTCTCGGGCCGACGCGTCGTCGTCGCCACCGCCACCCGGGCGCTACAGGACCAGCTCGCCACCAAGGACCTGCCCTTCCTCGACGAGCACCTCGACCGTCCCTTCGACTGGGCGGTCCTCAAGGGCCGATCCAACTACGTATGCGTCCAGCGCCTGGCGGAGCTGGCGGCCGGCGCCCGCCCGGCCGACGGCGGCACAACCGCGGGTGGGGAACAGCTGGGGCTCGACAACATCGACGGGTTCGCGGAGCGGGCCGATGCCACCGAGCTGGCGAGGTTGGCCGACTGGGCAGGCACGACGGCGACGGGCGACCGGGCCGACCTCGACCGCGAGCCGTCCGAGGCCGCCTGGGCAGCGGTGAGCACCACCGCGCGCGACTGCCCCGGCGCCCACCGCTGCCCCCGGGGCGACGAGTGCTTCGCCGAGGCCGCACGCGCCCGCGCTGCGGAGGCCGACGTCGTGGTGGTCAACCAGCACCTCTACGGGCTCGACCTGGCGAGCGACGGTGCGATCCTGCCCGACCACGACGTCGCGATCATCGACGAGGCCCATCAGGTCGACGACATCATCTCGGCGACCGCTGGCGTCGAGCTGGCGGCCGGCCGCTTCGCCCACCTTGCCCGGACACTGCGTGGCATCCTCGCCGACGCGGGCGACACGATCACACGCGTGGGCGACGCCGGCGGCCTGTTGACCGAGGCATTGCTCGGCCACCGGGACGAGCGGCTCGTGACCCCGCTCCCCGCCGACCTGGCCGACACGTTGGTGCGGCTGCGCAGCCGCGTCGAGGAGGCCGTCGCCGCGCTCCGGTCGATCCCCGACGACGCCCCCGACGACGCCACAGCCCGTGCGGTGCGGGCCCGACAGGCGGCGACCTCGCTCCTCGACGACATCGACGCCGTCGCCCAACCGGGCGACGGGCACGTGTTGTTCGTCGCGGGGCCCGAGCGGGCGCCCACGCTGCGGTTGGCGCCGCTGGACATCGCACCGCTGCTGCAGCGCCAGCTCTGGTCCCGGCGGCCGGCCGTGCTGACCAGCGCCACCATCGCGCCCGGGTTCGGCTCCCGGCTCGGCCTGCCCGTGGGGTCCGACGGCCTGCTCGACGTCGGGAGCCCGTTCGACTACGAGGCGAACGGGCTCATCTACTGCGCGGCGCAGCTGCCCCGCCCGACGGATCCGCGCTGGGCCGACGCCGCCATCGACGAGCTGGCGGCGCTCATCGACGCCGCCGGCGGGCGCACGCTGGCGCTGTTCACGAGCTACCGGGCGATGGACCGCGCCGTCGAGGCGCTGCGCGCGCGGCTCGCCTATCCGCTCCTCGCCCAGGGTGAGCTTCCCAAGCCGGCGCTCGTCGAGCGGTTCGCCGGGGATCCGGAGACGTGCCTGTTCGCCACCATGAGCTTCTGGCAGGGCATCGACGTTCCGGGGCCGTCGCTGTCGCTGGTCAGCATCGACCGACTGCCGTTCCCGAGGCCGGATGACCCGCTCCTCCAGGCCCGGCGGGAGCACCTGGGGGCCGGCGCGTTCGACGCGATCGACGTGCCGCGGGCCGCGACCCTGCTGGCACAGGGCGCGGGCCGCCTCATCCGGACGGGCACCGACCGCGGTGCGGTGGCCGTGCTCGATCCCCGCCTGGCGACGGCACGGTACGGGCCCAAGATCGTCGCCACGCTCCCCCGGATGCGCCGCACCAAGGATCGCGGGGAGATCGAGCGCTTCCTCCGCGACCTACACGGGGCCTGATATCTGGCGGGGGGATTGGGGGGCAGAGGCTTCCGCCGGAGCCCCCCAACGTCGCTCGATCCGGGCTTTGCCGGTCGAGCGACTGGGGGTCGACGGCGCCGGCAGGCGGCGGCCAAAGGTGGGGGGACGTCGAGGGGGGAGGTCTCCCTCCCCCCTCGATATCAGTAACCCAGTCGGTCGAGGGCGGCCGGGCGGCGCTGCCAGTCCTTGTCTACCTTGACGTGCAGCTCGAGGTAGGCGCCCTCGGGGAGCTCCGCGCGCACGGCTGCGCCGACCCGCTTGAGGACCTCGCCGCGGTGGCCGATGACGATGCCCTTCTGTGACTCACGCTCGACCAGGATCTCGCAGCGGATGAGCGGCCAGTCCCACTCGGTCACCCGGGTGGCGATCGAGTGGGGCAGCTCCTCGCGCGCCACCGCCAGCAGCTGCTCCCGCACCAGCTCGGCCACCCAGAGCGCCTCCGGCACGTCGGTGACCATGCCCTCGGGGAAGTAGCGGGGGCCCACCGGGAGCCGTCCGACGACATGGTCGACCAGCCCGGCCACCCCCTCGCCGGTGCGCGCCGACACGGGAAAGTACTCGGCGAGGTCGAGCTCCGCCGCGGCGCGCAGCTGCTCGAGGACCTCGGCCGGCTTGGCGATGTCGACCTTGTTGACGACGACCACGGCGTCGGTGGGCACCCGCTCCGCCACCCAGCGATCGCCGCGCCCGAACGGCTGGGTGGCGTCGAGGACGAGCACCACGACGTCGACGTCGCCGATGGCCGACTCGGCGGCCACGTTGAGCCGCTCGCCCAGGGCGGTGCGGGGCTTGTGGATGCCGGGCGTGTCCACGAACACCGCTTGGGCGTCCGCCCGGTTGAGCACCCCCTGGATCCGGTGGCGGGTCGTCTGGGGCTTGTCCGAGACGATGGCGACCTTGTGCCCGAGGATGCGGTTGAGGAGCGTCGACTTCCCCACGTTGGGCCGCCCGACGAGGCTCACGAACCCTGACCGGAAACCACCGCCGGTCGCCGGCTCGCCGGGATCGTCCACACCGGGACCCTACCGTCGGCTCCCTGAACGCCCGGCGGGCGCCAACTCAGCGGACCCGCTCGATCCGCACCCGCACCGCCACGTCGATGTCGTCGAGCCCGGCCACGCCGCCGAGCGGCGGCGGCACGAACCGGGGCGGGTCCGCCACCGCCGAGCCGGCGACAACGTCCGGCACACCGTCCGCGTCGTCGTCGACCAGGTGCAGCCGGATCGTGGTGCGATCGCCCATCGGGCCCAGCGACCGCTCGGCGTCGTCCGCCAGCCTCGCCAGCTCCGCCTCGGTGGCCACCCCGTTGGCGGCCCGCGACGCGGCATCGTTCAGCACCCCGCGCACGGTGGACGTGGCGTACAGGCCGTAGAGCACCTGCACCGCCAGCAACAGGAACAGGATGAACACCACGAACCCGGCGGCGGTGGGCACCATCCCCACGCCGCGGTCATCGATCACTCAGCCCCCGATCTGCTCGATCTGGTCGTTGGTCTTCTGCTCGGTGGTGTCCCACATCGCCTTGAACCCGACCCACATCAGCGCCCCCAGGAACGCCATGATCAGCACCGCGATCGCGGCGCTGATCACCCCCTCGCCGCGATCGTCCCGAGCGAACCGTGACAACGACATGACTGACTCCTTCACGAGTTGGCGAACAGCCTGAGGGCGTCGATGAACGGCACCGCCAGGAAGATCACGCCCGGCACCAGGGCGGCAACGGTCACGGGGATCCAGACCTGCTGACCGCGGCGCTCGATGGTCTCGATCAGCTCTCGGTGGACGTCGCGGCGGATGGCGCGGGCCTCATCGCCGATCAGCCGGCCCAGGTCACCGGACTGACGGTTGAGCGCCAGGACACCGACCAGGCGGTGGAGGGCGTCGACGTCGGCCACAGCCGCCCACTCGTGCAGGGCCTCGGCCTCCGACAGCCCCTGGCGGATGCGTCCGACCACCCGTCGCAGGTCCCGGCCGCAGGCGCCCTTGCCTCGGGCCGCCAGCCGGGTGAGCCCGGCACCCAGCGAGTAGCCGGCCGCCAGCAGCATCCCGAGCTGCTCCGCCACGACCGGGAGCTCGAGGAAGATGCGGCGCTGCCACGCCCGTGATTCGACGGCCAGGCGCTGCTCCACCACCAGGAAGCCAATCAGGGGTCCGGTCACGATCAGGAGCAACGCCACCGGCCCCGACTGCTGAGTGGCGGCGGCCAGGACGGTCCCGATCACGAGGCCCACCCCCGCCCACCCCAGCTGTCGAACCCGGAACGCCGTGACATCCATGGTCGAACCGACCCGCTCCAGCCGCACCGCCAAGGCCTCGGTCACGCCCACCGCGCGCGCCAACCGCTCGCCGACCGCTCGGGCCAGGGGACCGACCACCTGCGCGAACGTGTCGGCGGACATGAGGATGCCGCCGCTCCGCGCCGCCGACCCTCCGGGGACGTACGGCGCCAAGCGCTCGCCCAGGGGCCGGCGCCGGAACCACCGGATCCGGCTCAGCAGCAGCGTCGAGCCCGCGAACAGCGCCAACGCCGCCACGGCCAACAGCTGCGTCTCGTCCATCATGACCCCCGCCGCGCCTACTCGAAGAAGACCCGCTGCTCTTCCGGCAGCCTCAGCAGCCGCCCGGCCCAGACCCAACACGCGAGCACCGATGCGATCCCGACGACGACCATCGTCTGGCCCCACGGCGTGGCGTAGGCCGCTCGGCCGTTGCCGACCGACATGCCCACCAGCGCCATCCCGAGCGGCACCAGCAACACGAAGCGACGCGCAAATCGCACCCCGGCCTGCCGCGAACGTGCATCCTTGCG
>DATFVX010000213.1:0-17663 GCA_035259985.1 Acidimicrobiales bacterium
CTCCCGCCGGTGCCGGCCGCCCCCGCGATCGTCGACTGCGAGCGGTGGTTCGTGCGCCGGGGGGTGCCGCACTTCATCGAGCACTACGACGCGAGCGAGCACATCTGGACGAGGTCGTTGCCGCTGCTCGTCGTGATCTACGTGCTGCGGGGTCTGTACGCGCTCGACCTGGACAAGAGCGCCCTCTTCAACGTGGTTGCGCTGCTGCTCACCCTGGTGGTGCTGGTCGCCACCTGGGCGATCGCCAACCTGGTGCGGCACCGTCCCGCCTTTGCGTGGCCGCGCGAGGTCGGGCCCTGGGAGCTGGCGGTGTTCGTCGTGGGCCCCGCGGTCCCGTCGCTGCTCTACGGGCAGTGGGCCGACGCCGTGAAGGCCACGGTGCTGGCGCTGGTGCCGCTGGGTGTCGTGTACCTCGTCACCTCCTACGGGATCCTGCCCATGCTGCGGTGGGCGACCGAGCGGTCGGTGGCGCTGGCCGACTCGATCGGCTCGGTGCTGCGGCGGGCGCTGCCGCTGCTCCTCGTCTCCATCACGTTCCTGTTCCTCGCCGCCGAGGCCTGGGAGGTGCTCGGACGGCTCCACGGCATCGCGTACGCGCTGGTGCTCGGGCTCTTCGTCGGCATCGGCGCCGCGTTCGTGCTGAGCCACCTGCCCGGGGACATCGCCGCCGCCGGCACGCTCGATTCGTGGGGCGAGGTGCGCTCGCTCGTCGCCGACACCCCGGCCCGAGCCGTCGACCTTCCGCCCGCCGGCAGGCCGCCGCCGATTGCGCTGTCGCGCCGGGAGCGGGCCAACGTGGCCCTCGTCGGCCTTTTCGCCCGCACCGTCCAGGTCGCGGTGGTGGCCGCCGGCGTCTGGCTGTTCCTCGTCGCGTTCGGCACGCTGGCCATGACCGAGGGCTCGACCGCCAACTGGGTCGGTGGCGACGTGAACGTCCTGCTGTCGTGGTCCCTCGACCAGCGGCGGATGGTGGTGACCGAGGAGCTGCTCAGAGTCGCCGGGTTCCTGGCCACGTTCACCGGGCTCTCGTTCACCGTGTACCTGGTGACCGATCCCACCTATCGCGAGGAGTTCCGAACCGACGTCGCCAGCGAGCTCCGCGAGGCGTTTGCGGTGCGCGCCGCGTACCGGTGGGCGCTCGACCCGGAACCGTCGCCCGCCGCCCTCGACCCGAGCGGCTGAGGCCACCGGCCCTCCTGTTACTGTCGCCGTGTGCGGACGGCGGGCAACATCATCTGGCTGTTGCTGGCCGGGATCTGGCTGTTCCTGGCCTACGTGGTGGCCGGCGTGCTGGCGATCGTCGGGATCATCACGATCCCGTTGGCGGTGCCCGCGTTCAAGCTCGCCGGATACGCGTTGTGGCCGTTCGGTCGCATGGTGATCCCGCTGCCGGATCGAGACGTGGCGCTGAACGCCATCGGCAACGTCGTGTGGCTGATCCTGTGTGGGTGGTGGCTGGCGATCGCGCATCTCGTCACGGCCGTGCTCCTGGCCATCACGATCATCGGCATCCCCTTCGCCGTGGCCTCCCTGAAGATGGCCGGCCTCGCCCTGTGGCCCTACGGGCGCACGGTCGTACCGATCCCGCGCGACGGCACGCTGCCGCCGGACGCCGTCGCCGTCCGCGCCGCCTGAGGCGGCCCGAAGGGGTGCCCCGCGTCAGCTGGTGATGGCACCCCGCACTCGGCGGCGGGCGCGGCTGACGAGCTGGCGTGTCGCGGCGGGGGAGCGCCCGAGCATGGGCGCGATGTCGTCGACGGGCACGGCGAACAAGGTGTGCAACACGAAGGCCATCCGCTCGGCGGGTGTCAGCGTCTCGAGCGCCGCGAGGAGCGTGACGCAGGCCGAGTCGGCGAGGACCGTGTCTCGACGGTCGGCCCCGTGCGCGGGGCCAACGCCGGGATCGACCCGCGGCAGTCGGGGTCGGCTGGCCCCGAACCGTTCCACCAGCCAGTCGTCGTGGTCCACCGCTCGCCGTTCCTCGTCGCGCGTCGTGTCCCACCGGTGACCCCGGAAACACGGCTGGTGTGACCGACCGCGAACCAAACGGCGACCACTTGCCGTAGTGGAGGCCAGCGTCGTCGACACCGGGTCGACCGCGGCACACGGAAGGTAAGACTGACCATGAACGTCCATCGCATGCCCGGAGCCCGCCCGCTGTCCCTCACGGTGGGAGCCGCGGCGGCGCTCGCAATCGGCTTGGTGGCGGCCGGCCCCGGCTCTCCCGCCGGCGCGGCGTCGTCGCCGTCGGCCCGCGTCGCCAACGACACCCTGACGGTCATCGGAACCTCGCACGCCGACCGGATTGCGCTCCGCCTCGCCCCGGGCGCGCCGGGCACGATGCAGGTCGACCTGAACGACGATGGCGCCGCCGAACACAGCTTCGACCGCAGCACCTTCAGCCGGATCGAGGTGTTCGCGCGCAGCGGGAGCGACCAGTTCCGCGTCGATCAGGCCAACGGCATCATCGACGAGCCCGCAACCGTGAGCGGGGGGAGCGGCAACGACAGCCTCAACGGCGGCGACGGGGTCGAGCTCTTCATCGGCGGGAGCGGCAACGACAAGGTCGACGGCAACCGCGGCAACGACTCGGCCGTGCTCGGCTCCGGGCGGGACACGTTCCGGTGGGACCCGGGCGACGGCAGCGACGTCGTGGAGGGCCAGAGCGGAGCTGACACGCTCGACTTCAACGGTGCCGCCGGGGCCGAGAACATGAGCCTGTCGCCCAACGGTCGGCGCTCGCTGTTCCTGCGGGACGCCGGCAACATCCGCATGGACATGGACGGGGTCGAGCGGCTGGACCTGGCCGCCCTTGGCGGCCCCGACACGTTCACGGTCCAGGACATGTCCGGCACGGACTTCCGCCGGGCGGACGTCGACCTCTCGGGTCCGGCGGGCGGGCCTGACGGCGAGGCCGACGTCGTGACCGTCAACGGCACCGAGCGCGCCGACCGGATCGACGTCGAAGCCCGCGGCGCGAGGGTCGACGTCGAGGGACTCAGGACCGAGGTGCGGATCGCCGGCAGCGACGCCAGCGACCGGCTGCAGGTGAACAGCCGGGGTGGCAACGACGACGTGGACGTCGAGCAGGCGGTGTCCGCCCTCATCGGCGTGACCGTCGATCTGGGCTCGGGACAGCTCTGATTCACGCCACGGATCGGGTCGGGGCCTCGGGCGGGAGGCCCCGATCTGCCGCGTCAGGCGAGCGTCCGGCCCCGCACCTCTGGGGTCACAGCCCGGCCGTCGCCGCCACGGCGGCCTCGATCGCCTCGCGGGGGCCGTCGCTGGAGGGCCCGGCAAGCGGCACCAGCCGGTGGACCCCGAGCTCGGCATACGCTGCGGCGCGCTCGGGCGTGAGGCGCCCGCGGGGCGTCACGCTGATCTCCAGCTCGCCGAGCTCCGCTGGACGCTCCACGCGACCGGCGGCGGCGCGCAGCCCCGCCAGCGACGTGGCCACGTCGTCCGGGGTCAGCCAGTACCCGTACCAGCCGTGTGCCCGCGCCACCGCCCTCCGGTACGCGGGCGCTCTGTGCCCCCCCACGACGAGCGGGATCGGGTGCTGCCGCGGACGCGGATGGGCGTCGATGCCGGCGAAGTCGACGAACCGTCCGTGGTACTCGGGCCGCTCGTCGTACCAGAGCGCCAGCATGGCATCGAGGTACTCATCGGTGACGGCGCCGCGTTCCGCGAAGTTGGCACCGAGGGCACGGAACTCGGGCTCGAGGTAGCCCGCGCCGACGCCCAGTGAGACACGTCCCGCCGACAGGATGTCCAGGCTCGCCACCTGCTTGGCGAGCACCAGGGGATTCCGCTGCGGGAGGATCACGATTCCGGTGACGACGCGGATCGTCGTGGTGTGCGCCGCCGCCCACGTGAGTGCGAGCAACGAGTCGAGCGCCGGGTCGCGTGGGTCCATCGGCGACGGTGGCACCTGCGGGTCGGGCAGAACGATGTGCTCGCCGGCCCACAACGAGTCGAACCCGGCCGCTTCGGCGGCGCGTGCCGCGGCGACGAGGTCGTCGGGCCGGCTCATGGCGCCCATGTTGACGTGGACCAGTCCGAGGAGCATCCCGGCACACTGCCACGCCCAACCCCGTTCGATCGCTCCGAGATATCGCGAACCGGACCCGCACCTCGCACGTACAGGGACGCAACGGAACCAATGTGCGGAGGCAGGAACATGGAATCGTGGCTCCCTTACCTCGTCGAGGATCGGATGCGCGAGCGCCGGGCGGAGGCCGACCGGGTGCGACCGCCCCGGAGGCACAGGGTCGGCCTGCGGCGCTGGCGGAGGGATCGCACATGAGCGAGGTCACCTCCGCCTGACGCCGGCGGCTCAGGCGGTGGCGTCCCAGTGGCGCCGGAGGTGGGGGATCAGGTCGGCGGCGCGTTCATCGGGGAAGAACAGCTTGGCACCCTCGATCTCGACGATCTCCGTGGCCCCGGGGATGGTGTCGCGCAGCCACCGGGCCGAGGACAGGTCGAAGAACCGGTCGCCCGTGCCCCACACGAGCAGGGTGGGGGTGTCGAGCTCCTTGAGCTGCGGCTCGACGGCGAGCAACGGTCCGGGTTCGATCTGGGCGACGCAGCGCTCGAGCTCGCGGGCACGAAGGTCGGACTCGCCGAGCGGCGCCAGGTAGGCGTGGAGCACCTCGTCCGGTAGCTCCTCCGGTCGTTCGTAGCCACCGCCGAACCCCGTATCCGAGCGAGCGAGCGCAAAGTCCGTCGCCAGGCCCGTGATCGCATCGGCCAGCATGCCCTGGCGCGCCAGATCGACGATGGGGGCGAAGTCGGCGGGCGGGATGTTCCCCTGGGTGTCGCAGTTGGTGAGGGTGAAGCTGCGCAGGCGCCGCGGGTTGGTGGCGGCGAAGATCTGGGCCACTGCCCCGCCAGTGTCGTTGGCGACGAGGTCGACCCGGCCGGCACCGATGCCGTCGCACAGCGCGACGAGCGCCTGCGCCAGGCCGTCGAGCGACAGGTCCCAGGAGGCGGTGGTACGGGTCTGCCCGTGGGCCGGCAGGTCGATGGCGATGCAGCGGCGCTGCGTGCCGACGGCGGGAAGCACGTTGCGCCAGAAGAAGGCGTTCGTGAAGACCCCGTGGACGAACAACGCCGTCGGCCCCTCGCCGTACTCGAGATAGGAGATGTCGCCGAGCTCCGTGGCGGCGGTTCGGCGGTGGCCTTCGAGCTGGTTCGGCATCATGGCGGGCTCCTCGCTGTCTACAGACCGACAGTCGGTATACTCACAAACCGACCATCGGTCTGTCAAGCTGTGTGGTGATGGTGAACAAGCGGGTCGAACAAGGTCAGGCGACGAGGGCGGCGTTGATCGGCGTCGCGACCGAGCTGTTCGCCGCGGACGGGTACGACGGCACCGCCATCCCGGCCGTGCTGGACGCCGCCGGCGTCAGCCGCGGCGCGCTGTATCACCACTTCGAGAGCAAGGAGGCGCTCTTCGAGGCCGTGCTCCGCGCGGTCGAGGCACAGGCGACGCTCAAGGTCACTCGGGCGGCCGGCGGCGCCACCGACCCGCTGGACGGCCTCCGCCGGGGGTGTACCGCCTATCTGGCCCTGTGTCGCGATCCCGTCGTTCGCCAGATCTCGCTCATCGACGCACCGGCCGTCGTCGGATGGGAGCGGTGGCGGGAGATCGACGAGCAACACGCCTTCGGGCTCGTGAAGGCGGCGATCGCCGCGATTGCGGCCGGCGGGCGAGTCAAGCCGGAGCTGGTCGACGTCATGGCCCACATGGTCCTGGCGGCGCTGCTCGAGGTCGCGCTTCTCGTCGCCCGCGCCGACGAGGGCCGCATTGCGATCCGCCGGGGGCAGGAGGCGATCGACGAGCTCCTGACCGCGCTGTTCGCGTGATGAGCTGCAGGGCGGCCGGCGGGCCGCCGCGGCGTCGGGGACGGGCCGCGAGCGTCCGCTACGTGTCGACGTCCACGTCGACCATGTACTGGTCGTGGCGCCGGTAGAAGGCGGCCAACTCCTCCTCGGACAACTGACGGCCGGACTCGATGATCTCAGCGAGCTCGCTGAAGAACGCCTCGCGGGGCGTGCCCGGGGAAAACAGGATGAGGATGCTGGTCGGCTCGCTCGTGTCGTTGCGGAACCCGTGCACGCCGTGTTCCGGCACATGCAGGAACGAGCCCGGCCCGGCCGGCAGCCACGCCCGGCCGTCGAACAGCGTGACCGTCCCGGAGAGCACGTAGAACGACTCGGTGAAGCCCGTGTGCAGGTGCGGCGACGCCCCTCCGGCCTGCGGCGTCATGTCGTAGCGGAAGAGGCCGAAGCGCCCTCCCGTCAGGCGCCCGGGGGCGACGAACGTCGCCAGGCTCGCCGGACCGACCTGTGCCTGTGGGGCGCTCCCGGGCTCCACGAGCGTGGCACTGGCTTCGGCGTGGGGGCGAACGCCGCCGGCGGCGTGGACGATGAACGACACGCGACCAGCGTCGCGCAGCGAGTGGACCCTCGCGGAAGTCATCGTGGCGTCTCGCCGGCGTGGAGTGCGCCGTAGATGCGGTCTCGCACGGCGATCGCTTCGATGTCGTGAGCGTGCGCTCGAGCGGGAATCGCCACGCGGGATCTGTGCCGGCCGTAGCTTTGGGCCGCATGCCACGCGTAGCCCTGGCCACAGCGATCGACGCCGTGGCGTCCGCCGACCCCGTGCTCGCCAGGCTCGTAGACCTGGTCGGCCCGATCCGGTACCGCCCTCGCAACCCCGACGGGCACTTCGGCGCCCTGGTGCGCGCGATCGTCTTCCAGCAGCTGGCCGGTCACGCCGCCAACGCCATCTATGGGCGGGTGCGAGCGCTCGTGGATGGGCCGCTGACCCCGGAGGCGCTCCAGGCGGTGCCCGACGCCGACCTGAAGGGGGCCGGCCTGTCCGCGGCGAAGTTCGCGTCCCTGCGGGACCTGTCCGCCAAGGTCCTCGACGGCACCGTCGTGCTCGACGGATCCTCCCGGATGTCGGACGAGGAGATCATCGCCCGGCTGGACACGGTTCGCGGCATAGGCCGCTGGACGGCGGAGATGTACCTGATGTTCGAGCTGCGCCGGCTCGACGTGTGGCCCGTCGACGACCTGGGGGTGCGCCAGGGCTACGGCCTGGCGTGGTCCCTTCCTCGACCGCCGACCCCACGCGAACTGCAGCCCCTCGGTGACCCGTTCCGGCCGTATCGCTCCGTCGCGGCCCGGTACTGCTGGGAGGCGGTCGCGCTAGCCCGCGGGGGCACCGACCCGGCCCTCCGGTAGCGCCGCCCGGGTTCAGGTCGCGCCGTGGTGCTCGACCACCCGACGCAGCAGGACGACGAGCTGACGGCGCTCGGCGGCCGACAGGGGGGCGACCAGCGCGCCCTGGAGCCGGGCCACCACGGTGTCCAGGGATCGAAGCCGGCGCCTGCCTGCGGTCGTGAGGGTGATGACATTCCGCCGGCGATCGGCGGGGTCCGGCCGCTTGGCGACCAGCCCGTCACGGGACAGCGCGTTGACCAGGGCGACCATGTCGCTCCGGTCGATGCCGCAGCGACGGCCCAGCGCCGCCTGGCTGGCCGCGCCGAACTCGTCGAGCGCCGACAGGACGGCGAAGTGCGAGCGATGGGCGCCGACCGCGGCCAGTCCCTCGCCCACGATCCGGTTCGCAGCCAGCGCGCCCTGGTTCAGGAGCCAGCTCGGTAGGCCTCGGAGCCGGTCGGGTGCGTTCTCGATCTCCACGAATTTCAGGCTACCGGTTGTTGGTTGCACCAACGATGCGATACGTTGGCCGAACCAACGTTGGCAGCACCAACGTTTGGTGCAACTGTCAGTCCAGACCGAGATGAACGGAGCAAAGCACCATGACGACCGACACCACCGCCCCCGGGCTCGCGGGCGCGTCGCCCGCATTGGCTCAGCTCGTCGAGCGCGACGAGATCACCCGGCTCGTCTACCGACTGGGTGCCTGCCTCGACGAGGGCCTGTTCGAGGGCATGCGTGACCTGTTCGTCGACGACGCCGTGGCGA
Source organism: Acidimicrobiales bacterium (assembly GCA_035259985.1). GTDB lineage: Bacteria > Actinomycetota > Acidimicrobiia > Acidimicrobiales > VFJN01 > DASQUK01. The sequence goes on from DATFVX010000213.1 coordinate 8,002, forward strand.
GCACGCCCGGCGGCGTCGCCGAGGGCATCGACGCCCTGATCGCCCAGGCGTCGCGGAACCACCCCGCTGACGCCGCCATCCAGCACCTCATCACGAACGTGCTGGTCGACCTGGAGGGTGACCGTGCCACGGTGCGGGCCAACCTGCTCGTGACGTTCGGTCGCCCCGATCCGGACGCCGACGCCCCGTCCGCGCTCGCCGAGGTCTACAACTTCGTCGCCCGCCGGTCCTCGTCGGGCTGGCGGCTGGCGCGGGTCGCGGTGCGCCCCGTCTGGGCCTCCCACGTGCCGCTGGTGCCGGTCGGTCGACCGGGGGACTGACTGGCCGCCGCGCGACGGGCGCCAGCGCACGGGAACGAATGACCGGGTCAGGTGCGCGGTCGCCAGCAGCGACCCCCGGCGCCGGACCCGGCCCAGGAGGCGGCGGCGGCTGTCGCGGGCGACGGCCTCGTCGGCCTCGTCGGCCTCGAACGCGTACGCCACGTCGGGATTGGCGAGCTGGACGGCGTGGACGAGCACGTCGCCCGCGACCACGACCTCGTCGCCGTCGCCGCTCGCGAGCACCGACTGGTGCCCGACGGTGTGGCCCGGCGTGGGAATAACCGTGATCCGGTCGCCGCCGTGACTGCTGAGGCGCGCCCGGCCCTCGACCTCCTGGAGTTGGCCCGTCCTGCGCAAAGGCGCGACGACGAGGTGTTCGACCGGTCCGCCGGCGACCGCCGCGACCTCCCCTCGTTGGAGGACGTAGCGGGCGTTGAAGCACTGGAAGCTGAGAATCCAGGCGCCGTCCGGGCCGAAGGCGCCCGGATCGAGCCTCGTCGCCGCCTCCCAGTCGTCGGCGGTGGCTCCCGACAAGGCGGCGTCGCGGCTCGGGGCGAGGGTGAACGGCCCTCGGGCGTCCAGCAGCGCGATGACCTCCATCGACCCGACGGAGCGCGCCACTGCCGGAGTGCGGCGCCGGCCTACGTCGCGCGCCATTGGCTTCGGACCGCGTGGGTGCCCGGCCGGCCGATGTCGACCCAGCGAGCGATGTCGACCTGCCGGAGGTCGAACTCGAACAACGGGTCGCGGCCGACCGACTCGATCATTCCCCCGACCCCGGTCCTGGCGACGGTCTCACGGATGGCGGCGCGGACCGCCGCGTCGCCGGAGACCTCGGACGCGAGGGCACGGATGGACAGCTCGTCGTCGTCGGAACCGGGCATGGCGTGGATCACGCAGCGAGGGTCCCGTCGGAGGTCCCAGCCCTTGGGTGACGACCCGGGAATGGCTGCGAACAGCCGCCCCTCTGCCAGGATGGGGCAGAACGGGTGCACGCGCGGGCCACCGTCGCGCCGGACGGTCCCGAGGTAGCTGATCGCGAACCAGGCCGATCCCTCGGGCAGGGGCGCGTGGCGCTGCAGCGCCATCTGGCCGGGCCACAGCCGCGCCGCGACCTCGGCGACGTCGGGAGCCTCGAGCTCGACCTGGGCCCATGTGGCCACACCGCAGTGTGCCTCGCCTTGGCCGTCACTGGCTGCGTCATGGCTGCGTCATGGGTGCGTGCCGGCGGCGTCCTTTGGTGGGTCCCGAGGCATCGGGTTCCATGCGCCCGGGGATGAGGCGATGGGTTCCGGCCGGGGAACCCATGACCTCGGCCACGGCGTGGCGGAACCCATTGCCTCGGGCGGCTGGACCGCGCTGGCCACGGGCGGCCGTCAGCGCCGACCCGTCAGCCGTCAGCGCCGACCCGTCAGCTCCAGCGCCGAGCCGTCAGCCCCAGAGCCGGTCCGACGCGATGGCGGCCCCCTCGGCCAGGGCGCGCAGCTTGCCCCAGGTGACGTCGGGATCGATGCCCTGGGTTCCGACGTGGACGCTGAACCCGCAGTCGACGCCCGCCATCACCCGGTCGCGGCCGACCAGGTGCGCGTACCGCTCGATGCGCTGGGCGACGAGCTGCGGGTGCTCGATGTAGTTCGACTGCGGCTCGATCACGCCGGGGCAGAGGACCTTGTCATCCGGCACGACCGTGCCCTCGAACAGCGTCCACTCGTGGGCGTGGCGCGGGTTGGCCGCCTCGAACAGCACGGTCTGGGGCTTGGCCTTCCAGACCAGCTCGATGATGTCGGCCAGGTCGACGTCGCGATGGTGCGGGCCCGGGTAGTTCCCCCAGCACACGTGCATGCGCAGCCGGTCGGCGGGGATGTTGCGCACCGCGTGGTTGAGCGCCTCGACGTTCAGGGCGAGCCGGCGACGGAACGCCGGGAGGTCCAGGTCGGCGTAGGCCGAGTGCCGGCCCATCGCCAGGTCCGGGCAGTCGAGCTGCACGGCGGCTCCGGCCGCGGCGATGGCCTCGTACTCGTACCGCATCGCCTCGGCGATGGCGAACAGGTACTCCTCGTCGGTGGCGTAGAACTCGTTCCCGAAGAACAGGGACACGACGCCGGGCGACGCTGCGCTCGAGAACGTGCCGGTGATGGCCGAGCCGGCGACGGCCTTGCCCAGGTTGGCCATGTCCGTCGTGATCGCGTCGCGATCCCGGACCGAGATCTCGCCGTTGCAGGCAGGTGCCGACCGCTTCCGCCGGCCCGGGTTGGCCGCCACCATCTCGGCGCTGCGCGGGAAGTCGACGAGGTCGGCGAAGAAGTAGTTCTGCACCGACTCGCCGCCGAAGCCGTTGAGGCGGTCCTTCACGTAGGTGGCGTAGCTCGGCTTCGACATCTCGCCGTCGTTGACGATGGCCACCCCGGCGTCGACCTGCCGCTCGACGACCTCCCGCACCGCCCTCGCGACGCGGTCGGAGAGCGCGCCCTCGTCGACGGGAATGCCGTCGCCCTTGGCCCACATGATCTGGATCAGGTCGTCGGGCCGCGGCAGACTCCCCGTGTGGGTGGTAAGGACGCGTTCCTCACCGGTTCCCATGGAAGGTCTCCCTTCGAGCGTCGTCGACCCGACTGCCAGCCGTGACCGTTCTCCGGTAGGCTGTCCGTCCAGTGGACACTAGTCGAGGCATTCCTAGGAGGGAGGGGCCGTGACCGACACGCAGAAGCTTCCCAGCAGGTTGCACCACAACGCGTACGTCACGAAGGACCAGGAGGCGACGAGGGCGTTCTACGAGGACCTCATCGGGCTCCCCCTGATCGCCACGTGGTCGGAGGCCGACGAGCTGTTCGGAGCGAAGCGGGTGTACTGCCACACGTTCTTCGGCCTCGGCGACGGCGGCGCGCTCGCGTTCTTCCAGTTCGCGAACACCGAGGACCAGGAGCTGTTCGACCCCGACCTGACGCCCTCACCGTTCCGTCACATCGCCCTCAAGGTGACACCCGAGCTGCAACAGGAGATCCACGACCGCTTGACGGCGGCCGGTTGGAAGCCCGACGGCACCTACGTCCTCGAGCACGGCTACTGCCGGTCGCTGTACACCGAGGACCCGAACGGCCTGCTCCTCGAGTTCACCGCGGACGTGCCGACCGTCGACGCGATCGCGGCCGAGCGCCGTGCCGATGCCCACGAGACGTTGAAGCGGTGGCTGGGGGGCGACCACACCAGCAACAACGTCTATCGGTAGTGCCCACCGGGTGTCGATGAGTGGGTCGCGTGCCTCGACGGTGCTGCTCGTCCACGGTGCCCACCTGGCGGGGTGGTGCTGGCTCCTCGTGATCGACCGACTCGCACGGCTCGGGATCGAGTCCCACGCCATCGACCTTCCGCTCACCGGGTACGAGGACGACGTCGAGTGCGTGCGGGCGGCCATCGATGCGGCCCGGGCGCGACGGGGGGCGGTCCACGTGGTGTGCCACAGCTACGCCGGGCTGCCGGTGGCGGAGGCCGGCCACGCCGCGGCCCACCTCACGTTCGTCGCCGGCCGCCTCCCGATCGCCGGTGAGTCGCCGGGGGCCCAGACGTCCCGCTGGCAGTTCCCCGAGTTCCAGGCGTGCATGCGGCCGGGCGACGACGGCGTCGTCCGCCCGTCGGCGGATGCGGGCCGGTACTTCTTCCACCGGAGCGCGCCCGGCCTCGCGGCGTACGCGATGGATCGCCTGCGCCCGATGACCAGCACGGTGCCGTCCGCGGCGCTGGCAGACCCGGCGTGGACGGTCGTGCCGAGCTCGTACGTGGTCTGCGCCGACGACCGCGCCGTCCGGCCCGACGCCCAGCGCGAGCGGGCGGCGCTGGTCGCCACGTCGGTGGAGTTGGACACCGACCACTCGCCGTTCTTCAGCGGCGCGGATGCGCTGGCCGGGTTCATCGGGGAACGGCACCGGGAGATGGCCGCCTCGTGAGCGGCCGGGGGTCGTCCCTACGTGGGGGCCAGGGGATCGGGCACCGGCAGGCTCGCGAGGTTCGCCCACTCCCGGGTGATGGCGGCGGCCGTGGAGAGGAGCAGGGGCAGGTACCGGCGCCGGAGCTCGGCAACGGACGTCTCGGCGGCGTGCACCGTCACGTTCACGGCGGCCACCGTCCTGCCGGACGCGTCCCTGACCGGTGCGGCGACCGACCGGATCCCGAGCGACAGCCGCTGGTCGGACAGCGCCCAGCCCCGCTTCCGCACCGCCGCGAGCTCGTGCTCGAGGTCGCGCCGCGAGGGCGCGATGCGGGGGATGATCCCCGACTGGGAGGGGATCCTGAGCGCCCGGACGAGCTCCGGCCGCGGCAGGCTCGCCAGCAGCACGTGGCCCATCGACGTGGCGACCGCGGGGAACCGCGTGCCGATGTGGACCGAGAGGGCGATGATCTTCGGCACCGGCACCCGCGCCACGTACACGATGTCGCTGCCGTCGAGCTGCGACATCGAGCTCGACTCGCCGGTCTGCGCCACGAGGGCCTCGAGGTGCGGGCGTGCCAGCTCCCAGATGCCCAGCGCGGCGATGTACCCGGTGCCGAGCTCGAGCACCTTGGTCGTGAGGGTGTACAGCCCGTCGTTCGAGCGCACGTATCCGAGCTTCTCGAGGGTCATCAACAGCCGCCTGGCCGTGGGACGCGGCAGGGACGTGCGCGTGGCGGCGTCGCTCACCGACAGCGTGGTTGCGGTCGGGCTGAACGCCGTGATGATCGCAAGACCGCGGGCCAGGGCCTCGACGAAATCGGAGCTCGACTGCCGCGGCATGCGGCGCATCCTCCCACGCCCGCTACCCCCCACCAAGCACCCTGCGTGCGCCGATCGACCGTGAAGGGACGCCGAAGGCCATGACCCAGGACCCACCGACCGAGCAATCCCGCGGCCCGCTCGACGGCCTGCTCGTCGCCGACATGTCGCGCGTCCTCGCCGGCCCCTACTGCTCGATGCTCCTCGGCGACATGGGTGCCACCGTGATCAAGGTGGAGGGCCCCGCCGGGGACGACACCCGCACCTGGGTGCCGCCCGAGAAGGACGGCGTCGCCACGTACTACCTGTCGATCGGCCGCAACAAGCGGTCGGTCGTTCTCGACTTCCGCGACCCGGACGACCGGGCGCTGGCTGCGGAGCTGCTGCGGCGCGCCGACATCGCGATCGAGAACTTCAGGCCCGGGTCGCTCCGGAAGTTCGGGCTCGACTACGAGGCGGCGGCCGAGCTCAACCCGGGTCTGATCTACCTCTCGATCACCGGCTTCGGCACCGCGGAGGGCGCGTGGCTGCCGGGCTACGACCTGATCGTCCAGGCGGTGTCCGGGCTGATGAGCCTGACAGGGGACCCCGACGGCCCGGCCTACCGCGCCGGGATCTCGGTGTTCGATGTCATGGCCGGGCTGCACGGGCTGATCGGCGCCCTGGCTGCGCTCCGCCAGCGGGGTGACACCGGGCGCGGTCAGCACGTGGAGGTCAACCTGCTGTCGTCGGCGATGTCGGGGCTCGTCAACCAGACCGGCGCGTACACCGCCGCCGGCGTCGTGCCGATGCGGATGGGCAACGCCCACCCGAGCCTGTTCCCCTACGAGACGATGCCCACCGCCGACCGCGACATGATCATCGCCGCCGGCAACGACCGGCAGTTCCGCGCGCTGTGCGAGGTGCTCGGGATCCCCGACGTGCCGGACGACCCGAGGTTCGGGTCCAACGCCGACCGCACGCGCAACCGCGAGGAGCTGCGGCCCCTGCTGGTGGACGCGCTCGCGGAGTGGAAGGCCGACGACCTCTTCCTGGCTCTGAACAAGGCGGGCGTTCCGTGCGGGCCCATCAACACGATCGGCGAGGGCGTCGAGCTCGCCGAGTCGCTCGGCTTGGCGCCCCGCGTCGAGCTCGGCACGGACCGGCGAGCGGTCACGCTGGTGCGCAACCCGATCGGCTTCAGCGACGCCCGCCTGCGCTACGACCTGCCGCCGCCCGAGCTCGGCGAGCACAGCGACGAGATCAGGGCCTGGCTGCGCGGCGGCGGCGAGCAGCGGGACGCGGTATGACGAGCCAGGACGGGGCGTCGTTCCGGACGGGCATCGGCACCTCCTCGGCCGACACGATCACGCTGCTCGGGCACGACCTGGCGCACGAGCTGATCGGCCAGGTCAGCTTCGGTGAGCTGGCCTTCTGGCTGGTGGCCAAGCGCCGGCCGACGCCGGCGCAGCTGGCGATGTTCGAGGCGGTCCTGGTGGCGCTCGCCGACCACGGGTTCACGCCCACCGCGATCGCCGCCCGGCTGACCTACACCAGCGCGCCGGAGGCGCTGCAGGGTGCGGTGGCCGCCGGCCTGCTCGGCGGTGGTTCCCGGTTCCTCGGCGTCACGGAGGACTCGGCCCGCTTCCTGTCGGACAGCATGGCCGGGCAGTCGCCGCGTCCCTGCGACGAGGCGGGCTGGGACGAACTGGCCGAAGCGGTCGTGGCGCAGGCCAAGGCGGCGGGCCGGTTCGTCCCCGGCCTGGGTCACCCCGTCCACAAGCTCGAGGACCCGCGCACGCCGGTCCTGTTCGAGCTGGCGCGACGAAACGGCACGTTCGGGGACCACCTGTCGCTGTTCGCGGCGATCGGTCGGGTTCACCCCGCCATCCTCGGCAGGACGCTCCCGCTGAACGGTGCCGGTGCGTGCGGGGCGGTGCTCGCCGACCTCGGCCTCCCCGTGTCGGTCATGCGTGGCTTCGCGCTCCTGGCCCGCTGCGCCGGCATCCTCGGCCACCTGGCGGAGGAGCAGGCCGATCCGATCGGTACCGACATCTATCTGAGCGTCGACCGCAACATCGACTACCGCCCGTAAGGGCTATCGACATCGATCCGAGCGGCGATCGCAACATGGTGGTTTGGCCATGGCGGCGGCCCCGTCGATCTGTCCACGCTGTGGTAGCTTGACCGCCTGTCGGACACGGAGCCGACGTGAACGGGGCGAAGAGGGGGAACACATGGCAGCTCCGACTTATACGACCACCCAAAGCGACCAATCCGTCGCCGAGCCGGCACGGGTAGGCATCGCCGAGGCCTCCGCTTGGTGGTACGACTGGGTGAACCGGTACCGCGTGGGCGCGGCCGCCCTGGTCGGCGTGATCTCAACGCAGATCGCAACCTATTTCGGTTACGTCTTCCCGGCCTTCGGGCTCCCGACCCTGCCGTGGCCGCTCTACAACGGCGTCCTCGGCGCACCGGGCGACGAATTCGGCACGCCTGCGTCGTATTTCGTAGGCCAGTCGATCCACTTCGTGAACGGGATCGTCTTCACGATCCTGTACGCCGTGCTGGCGCTGCACGTGTTGCCCTTCCGCAACACCCACGGCGGCAACATCCTCAAGGGACTCCTGTACAGCGTCATCCTGACGGTTATCAGCGTCGGGATCCTGGTGCCATACGCCTACGTGCCCAAGCAGGGCTACGGCCTCTTCCTCTTCGACGGGCCTGACGGCTGGAAGCTGCCGTTCGCGGTGCTGGTGTGGCACTTGATCTGGGGCTTCTTCATCGGCGTGCTGTATCAGCTCCGGGGAGCCGCCCGAAGGGCATAGCCCGGGCTCCAAACAAGTCGAGGCGTCTCCCCGGCCGGCCGGTGCCGGCCGGGGAGCGCTCACCCCGATCGCCCACGCCGCCGGGTTCGGTCGCCGGCGGTTCGCTCGCGCCAGAGCGCCGCGCCACCCCGTCGATAGGCTGCCGCCGCGATGGTCGCCGCCGCCCGGGTCCTCGCCTTTGTCGCCGGGGCGACCGTGGTCCTGGCCACCCTTGCGTCGGCGGTCAAGACGGTCGTCGTCCCGCGCGCGGAGCCGGTGCTGCTGTCGCGATGGGTGTTCGCGACCATCCGCAGGCCGTTCGACATGCTGGTCCGCCGGGCAGAGACCTGGGAATCCGCGGACCGCATCATGTCCCGGTTCGCACCGTTCGCACTGCTCACCCTGCCCCTGGTCTGGGTGGCCGGCGTGCTCCTGGGCTTCATGCCGATCTACTGGGCGCTCGGCCTCGCCTGGCCCCGGGACGCGTTCGAGGAGTCCGGCTCGTCGCTGCTGACGCTCGGCTTCGCCGTCGATCATCACGGACCGGTAGTGGCCGCGATGTTCGTCGAGGCGACCATCGGCCTCGGCCTGGTCGCGCTCCTCATCAGCTTTCTGCCCACGATCTACCAGCAGTTCTCCCGCCGCGAGGTGCTCGTCTCGCAGCTCGATGTCAGGGCGGGTACGCCGCCGACGCCCGTCGCCCTGTTCCGCCGGGCCGAGCTGATCGGCTGGATCCAGGAGCTGGACGAGTTCTGGCTCCAATGGGAACGCTGGTTCACCGAGGTCGAGGAGTCACACACCTCGTACCTGTCCCTGCCGTTCTTCCGCAGCCCCCACCCCGGACGCTCGTGGCTCACGGCGGCGGGCGCGGTCCTCGACAGCGCTGCGATCCGCGCCTCGGCGATGGACATGCCGCGGTCGTGGCAGGCCCAGCTGTGCCTGCGGGCCGGCTACCTGGCGCTCCGCCACATCGCCCAGCCGTACGGCATCCCGTACGACCCCGACCCGGCCCCGACCGATCCCATCTCCATCACCCGGGACGAGTTCGACCGGGTACTCGACGAGCTCGCCGCAATCGGCGTGGCCCTCCGGCCCGACCGGGACCAGGCGTGGCGCGACTTCGCCGGCTGGCGCGTCAACTACGACACGGTGCTGCTGCCACTGGCAGGGCTGATCATGGCCCCGTTCTCCCCGTGGTCATCCGACCGGGGCATCAACTACCGCGTGCGGCTGGTGCGGCCCCACCGCCGGCGCAGCGCCTGAGCCGTCAGGTCGGCGCGGCGCGGAGCAGGTCCCCGGTCTGGCGCACGGTGCCGGCCCGCGGACTCGCCGGCGCGATCTGGACCGGCGCGGGTACGGCGGATCGGTCGGTATGGTCCATGCAGCCCAATCCTGGCGACTCCCATGACCCACACTGCCGAGCCACGCACGACCGCCCCGGGCCGCCGGGTGGCCCGCCCGCCCTCGATCCTGCTGGGCGCGCTGGAGCAGCAGCGGGCCCTCACCGAGCTGGTCGGCTTCGGCGTGTCGCTGCCCCTGTTCCGGCTGATGCCTGCGGGCGACGGGCACCCGGTGCTGGTGCTTCCCGGCTTCATGGCGGACGACGCGTCGACGGTGGCGCTGCGCTCGGTCCTGCGGTCCCGTGGCTACCGGGTCCACGGGTGGGGGCTCGGGCGGAATCTCGGCCCGCGCGCCTCGGTGGTGGAGCGGCTCGTGGGTCGGCTCGACGCCATCCACGGCGACAGCGGACGCGCCGTGAGCCTGGTGGGATGGAGCCTCGGGGGGATCTACGCGCGCGAGCTCGCACGGTGG
>DATFVX010000214.1:0-8747 GCA_035259985.1 Acidimicrobiales bacterium
CGAACGCGTCGGCGTCGACGACATGGGCTACGTGCGCGAGATCAACTCGACGACCAACTTCGACGACGGCAGCAGCACGGTACGTCACTCGGTGCTGTCGAACTTCGGCTGCGCACCGAAGGTGTACATGCCGAACGAGACACCGCCGACGGCCACGGAGCCCCGACGATGCGACACGACCACGACCGGCTCGGCGTCCTCGGCCGCGTCGCCGTCCACGACCGGCTCGCTGTCCACGGCCGCGTCGCCGTCCACGACCACCGCGCCGCCAGGTGACTCCGAGGCATCATGCGGGACCTCTCCGTACTTCGGTCCAGCGCCCGGCTGGGAGATCGTCCGGAGTGGCGCTTCGGCGACCGCAGCCAACATCCCACTCGGCCCGAACACCCGGTCGGGCGATGCACCATGGGACACCGTTGAACGGCTCGAGGAAACCGACGTGCTGCTCTACGCGATGTTCTGGCCCGCAGGCAACGCGGATCTGCCGCTGCGCGAGCTCCCGCTTTCGCTCGATGATGCGCAGCCCGGCGGCTTGGAGGGGCAGCCGGACAACATCTATGCCGACCGGTTGCTGGCCCAGGTCGAGGGCTGGAACATCGACCTGCTCGTCTTCTACGGGGGTGGTGATCCGAGGGGAGTGCCGCCAATGCCACCGGAACCGAGCGCTGAGATTCGGGCCACGGCCCAAGAACAACTGGGACGCCTCGGGGTACCGCCTGCCTGTTGACGGAACATCATGCGGGACTCGTAGGGCGTCCGGGGCGGTACGTGAGGTAGACGCGGCCGGACGCCATGGGCTGGGCCGACACGAGGTCGAGCGCTTGGCGCTCGGAGAAGCCCCCGAAGAGGGCGGTGCCACTTCCCACCACCACCGGGTGGACGATCAGGCGGAGCTCGTCGAGCAGGCCGGCGTTGACGAGGCTGGTGAGCAGTCCCGGGCCGCCGACCACATAGACGGCCTTGCCCGGCTGTTGCCTCAAAGCGTCGATCTCGTCGAGGTCGTGAATGATTCGCGCCGTCGGCCACGTTGGGTCACCGAGCGTGTTCGACAGAACGAGGTGCGGCGTCTCCACGGCGACGCGGGCGTAGTTGAGCTCGCGAGGGTAGGGATCCCTGCCGAGCATGTCGGCGGCGGCGCCGGGGTTGTCGAGGACGGCCGCCCAGAACTGCTCGTACTGCGGGAACATCCCACCGCCGAGGACGAATGCGTCGACCGGCGGCAACAGCTCGAGGCCATCGGCCCAGGAATCGACCCAATCGGACTCGCCCTTGGGGCCCAGGATGTAGCCGTCCAGCGTCACCTGCATCGCCGAGATCAGGGTTCTCGGTGTCGTCGTGGCCATGTCGGCCTCCAAAATCGTCGTATGTGTTCGGACCCGACCGGCAACGCCGAAGCTGCCAGCCACCGGGCTCGGGGTAACAACGACCTGGTCGACGAAAACTCGTCGCGGGGTGCAAAAGCCAACTGTGGCGAGCCGAAGGGAGAGCAGCATGCGCATCGCAGTCGCCGGGGCCACGGGCCACATCGGCGCCCTCACCGTGTCGGCCCTCGAGGGCCGCGGCCACGACGTCGTGCGCATCGGTCGCTCGCTGGGCGTCGACCTGCTGACCGGTGAGGGCCTGGACGACGCGCTCCGCGGCGTTGCTGCGGTCGTCGACGCCACCAACGCCAGCGCCATGGATCGGGAAGAGGCCGTGGCGTACTTCGGCACGATGACGCGGAACCTCCTAGCAGCCGAGCAGCGAGCCGGGGTGCGACACCACGTGCTGCTGTCGATCGTCGGGCTGGACCGGGTCGAGGGCAACGCGCACTACGCCGGCAAGCGGGAACAGGAGCGCCTCGTCGCCGACGGTCCGGTCCCGTGGACGATCGTGCCGACCACGCAGTTCCACGACTTCGCGGCCATGGTGACGAGCCGGACCGAAAAGGACGGCGCCGCCACGATCGCGCCGCTCCTCGTGCAGCCGATCGCGCCGCAGGACGTTGCCGACATCCTCGCCGAGGTGGCGGAGGGCGGGCCTCAGGGTCGGTATCCCGACGTCGCCGGCCCCGAGCCGCAGGATCTCGTGGACATGGCCCGGCGTACCAACGAGGTGCGCGGCCATGCGGTGCGCCTGGTCCCGACGTGGTCGGGCCTGTTCGGGCCGTCGATGGCCGGCAACGCCATGCTCCCGCGCGACGGCGCCCGCATCGCACCGACCAGCTTCGAGGAGTGGCTGGAGGCCGGGGCGCCTTAGCCGCGGGATCTCAGTTGACGTGGAGGGCGACCGCGAGCGCGGCGGTGGCGGCGACGGCGGCAACTCCGCGCACGTGGTTCCACGTGGTCCACTCGCGCAGGTAGCGGCTCCAGTGGGCGGCCGTGTCCGGGCCCGACGGCTCGAGCCGGTCCAGCGCCTCGTTCCGCGGCACGTGGTACGCAACCGTCAGGCCGAACGTCCCGACCAGGTAGAGCAGCCCGCCGGCCACCAGGTACGGCGAGGCGTCGTCCCAGTCGACCAGGGCCCCCACGACCACGGCGGCGCAGAGGGCCGCCGTCCCGGCGAAGACGCCCAGGAACGCCGGGCGGAGCGCGGCAACGTTCATGGCCTGCATCGCCGCGACCCCGTGCTGGGCAGGCAGCTGCGCCAGCGACCTCATCACCATGACCGAGAAGGCGTAGAGGACTCCGGCGATGACACCACAGCCGACCGCGGTGATCACCGTCAGCGGGAACAGGTAGCCGTCGATCATCGCGGGTCCCCCGCAGCGTGTGGCGCCAGCTCCACGGTCCCGCCCGCATGGAGGGGGTTGCGGACGAGCGTCAGCAGTGACATTCCCAGCCCGTAGGTCGTCATCCGGTGCTGCGGCGTCACACGCACGAAGCAGCCGTCCGGATAGTCGAGCTCCCCGTGGCTGGTGATCTTCCTCAGCCCACCCGCATCGAGCAGGCCGACGACCTCCGGGTCGTCGAAGCCGAGGATCTCCGCCCGGCCCTGGAACTGGACCGTGGACGGCGGGGCCCACAGCGGCAGCCGGCGGATCGGGATCGACACGGCGGCGTAGGGGTTGTCGGCGATGTTGCGCGCCTTCCGGCTGTCCCGCGACATGTTGACGTACAGCGTGGTTCCGATCGGCTGGTACAGGACGCCGGCCACGTGGGGCCGTCCGCTCGACGAGGCCGTGGCCAGCAGGCAGAACGAGCGCTTGGCGATCGCCCTGGCCACCTGCTCGAGCGCCGGTGTGAAGTGCGTTGCTTCTGCCATGCGGTCAGTAAACGCGCCGGTCCCTAGACGTGCCATAGCCAGGAAGCTCGATTCCATATGCGTCCGTCTACGCTGCCGCCGCATGGACGCCATCGTGGGGTTGCTGGACGGCCCGAGGGCCCGGAGGGCGTTCCTGTTGCGGGCGCTCATGGAGCCGCCCTGGTCGGTGCGGGTCCAGGACGAGGCCCCGCTGAGCCTGTTGGCCATCGTCCGCGGCGACGCGTGGGTGGTGCCCGACCCGCCGGGCGAGGCGGTGCGCCTGGGCGCCGGAGACGTGGCGATCACGCGTGGCCCCGATCCGTGCAGCTTCGCCGACGATCCGGCGACGCCACCCCAGGCCCTGATCCACCCGGGTCACCGCTGCACCACCCCCGACGGCGAGGACCTTGCCCAGGCGATGGACCTGGGGGTTCGCACCTGGGGCAACAGCGCCGAGGGATCGACGGTGATGCTCATCGGCACCTACCAGATGCGCAGCGAGATCAGCGAGCGGCTGTTGGCGGCGCTGCCGCCGCTGCTGGCGCTGCGCGGGGACGTCTGGTCGACACCGCTCGTGTCCCTGCTCGCCGACGAGATCGTCAAGGACCAGCCCGGCCAGGAGGCCGTGCTCGACCGCCTGCTCGACCTGCTCCTGATCGCCGTCCTGCGTGCGTGGTTCTCCAGGCCCGAGGCCGAGGCGCCCGCCTGGTACCGCGCGCGCGACGACCCGATCGTCGGTCGCGCCCTGCGGATGATGGAGAACAACCCCGACCATCCGTGGACGGTGGCCGCCCTGGCGGCCGAGATCGGCGTGTCGCGTGCCGCCCTGGCCCGGCGCTTCACCGCCCTGGTCGGCGAGCCGCCGATGAGCTACCTCACCGGCTGGCGCCTGACCCTCGCCGCCGACCTCCTGCGCGAGCCCAACGCCACGGTTGGGGCGGTGGCGCGCCAGGTCGGCTACGCGAGCCCGTTTGCCCTCAGCACCGCCTTCAAGCGCGTCCGCGGCGTCAGCCCGCGGCAGCACCAGGTGGCGGCGCTGGCGAAGTGAGACCGATTACTAGCCTGGCGTGAACCGTTCGATGGCGGCCTTGAGCCGCCGCGCTGCGGTGCGCCGCTTCCACATCTTCAGCTTCCAGTGGCGGCGGCGACGCTGCGACGGCCGAGCCTTGGCCGGATCGTGGTGCCGCTCAGCCCGGAAGCCGATGCCCGGCTCGACCACCTCGTCGGGCTCGACCCCGCCCTGGATCTGGCCGGTGATGTCGGCCAGGGCGGTGTTGACCCGGTGGCGCTCGGAACGGGCATGGACCCGACGCTCCTCGGGATGTGGGAGGACCACATCACCGGTGCGGTGACGGTTGCTCATTCGTCTTCTCCTGACAAGAGCCGACGCTGTTGCTCCGTTCGACGCGACGGTAGCCGCCGGGCCGGGCGCCTGTCTTGGGACCAACGGCCCAAAATTGGGGTCTTCGGGGCCGCTTGGGCGGGCGGGCGGCGCCCGCCTAGCCTCGTGGCGTGCACAACGTGGCCACCGCCCCCCGCCCGGCCGCCGATGTCGCCGTGCGGCGCCTGCTCCGCATCCCCGATGGGCCCCCCGCCCCGGAGGGTGCCGCCCAGCGGGCCTTCTCGACCTCGATCCTGGTGTCGGCCACCCGGTGCATGCTCACCTACATCGTGTTGCCGTTCGTCGCTCCGGCCCTGGGGCTGGCGGCGGGTGTGGGACCCGCCGTGGGCATCCCCATCGGGGTCGTGGCCATCGGGTCCAACGTCCTCACCATCCGCCGCTTCTGGGCCGCCGACCACCGCTGGCGCTGGGCCTACACGGGCGTTGCGCTGACCGTGATCGCGCTCCTGCTCGTCCTCATGGTCGAAGACGTCGTCGGCCTCGTCGCATAGCCGCCGATGCGCCGGCTCGGCCTGTTGACGCTCGGGTGGGTCGCCGTCGCGCTCGGTGGGGTCGGCATCGTCGTTCCGGGGCTGCCGACGACCGGATTCTTCGTGCTGGCCGCCGCCTGCTTCGCGCGATCCAGCCCCCGGTTCGAGCGGTGGGTGCTGGGCCTGCCGAAGATCGGCCCGATGGTGCGCGACCACCGCGCCGGACTGGGCATGCCCCGGCGGGCCAAGGTCGTGGCCATCGCCATGATGCTCACCGCCTGCTCGCTCAGCTCGCTGGCGCTGGGGTCGCCGCTGCTGGCGGCGGTCGTCATGGGCGCCGGACTTGTCGGCACCTGGTACGTCGGCTGGCGGATCCCGACCCGCGAACGAATGGTTCCCGCCGGGCCGCCCGCCGGCGCGGACTCCGTCGCGGAGGCCGCCGCCGTGACCGGCGACGAGGCCCAGCCCATCGCGTAGCCGCCCCGCGGTCGCCGAGCGGCCTGCGGGCACGCCAGGCTGGCGCCATGCGATTCATGGTGTACGGCGCCGGTGCGATCGGCGGTGCGATCGGCGGCCGCCTGTTCGAGGCCGGGCACGAGGTGACCCTGGTGGCCCGCGGTGACCACCTGCGTGCCCTCCTGGACGACGGTCTCACGCTGGCGTCGCCGGACGGCTCGGCCACCCTGCACCCCCCTGCGGTCGGCCACCCGGCCGAGGCGGGGCTGCGCGACGGCGACGTGGTGATCCTGGCGATGAAGAGCCAGGACACTCCGGCGGCAGTCGCCGACCTCGCCGCACACGCGCCGCCCGGCATCCGTGTGGTGTGCGCGCAGAACGGCGTGGAGAACGAGCGGGTCGCGTTGCGGTTCTTTCCGCACGTCTACGCGGTCACAGTCATGCTGCCCGCCACCCACCTCCAGCCGGGAGTCGTGGTGGCCCACCTGGCGCCGACCACCGGGCTGCTCGACATCGGCCGCTATCCCGAGGGCGTCGACGCGGCGGCCGAGGACATCGCCGCCGCCCTGTCGGGTGCGACGTTCGGATCGGAGGCCCGGCCGGACGTCATGCGCTGGAAGTACCGCAAGCTGATCCTCAACCTGGGCAACGCCGTGGAGGCGGTGTGCGGCCCGGAGGCGGCGCGCTCGACCCCGCTGGTCCGAATGGCGCGCGCCGAGGGCGAAGCGTGCCTGACTGCGGCCGGGATCGACGCGGTGTCGATCGCCGACGACCGGGCCCGCCGCGGCGACGTGTTCGAGCTGCGCCCGGTTCCGGGCCACGAGCGCCGGGGCGGATCGTCCTGGCAGAGCCTGGCCCGGGGCCTGCGCAGCGTCGAGACCGACTACCTCACCGGCGAGATCGTGCTGCTCGGACGACTGCACGACGTCCCCACCCCGGTCAACGAGCTGCTCCAGCGACTCGCCAACCGGATGGCGGCAGAGGGCGGGCCGCCGGGGAGCATCCCGGCCGACGACGTCCTGGCCCGGCTCGGGGTCGTCCCCTGACGCGTTCCGGCGTTCGGATGTGCCGGAATTCGGCGTTTGTGGACGCCGGTTCGGGTTTCGGCCGCCTGCCTGACGCGTTCCGGCGTTCGGATGTGCCGGAATTCGGCGCTTGTGGACGCCGGTTCGGCTAGGGCGCCACCTCGTCGAGGCGTCGCCGTAGGAACGCCCGCTCCGGTGCCGTGCGGGCCAGTGCCAGGGCCGCCCGGTAGGCGCCGGCTGCCTCGTCCCGCCGGCCGAGGCGGCGCAGCAGGTCGGCACGGGTTGCGGGCAGCAGGTGCGTCCGCGCGAGGCGCGGGTCGTCGGCCACGGCGTCGAGCACCTCCAGCCCCACCGCCGGTCCCTCGGTGAACGCCACGGCCACCGCGCGGTTGAGCTCCACCACCGGCGACGGTGAGACCCTGGAGAGCTCCGCGTACAGCGCCGCGATCTGGGCCCAGTCGGTATCCGCCCACGACGAGGCGGTGGCGTGGAGGCCGGCGATCGCCGCCTGGAGCTGGTAGGGCCCCGGTCGGCGGCGCCGCAGGGCACGCTCCAGCTCGGCGGTGCCCTCCGCGGCACGGTCGTAGTCCCAGCGGCTCCGGTCCTGGTCCTCGAGGAGCACGAGGTCGCCCCCCGGCGACACGCGCGCGTCGCGCCGGCAGTCCTGCATCAGCATCAGCGCCAGCAAGCCCCGCGCCTCCGGCTCGTCGGGCATGAGCTCGACGACCAGGCGGCCGAGCCGGATCCCCTCGTCGCACAGCTCGCGGCGCACCAGCTCGTCGCCGGCCGTGGCCGCGTAGCCCTCGGAGAACACCAGGTAGATGCAGGCCAGGACGGGCGGCAGGCGCTCGGGCAGCAGGTGGGCGGGGGGCACCCGGAAGGGGATGGCGGCGGTGCGGATCTTGGCCTTGGCGCGCACCAGCCGCTGGGCGACCGTGGCCTCGGGCTGGAGGAACGCCCGGGCGATCTCCGCGGTCTGGAGCCCGCACACGAGGCGCAGCGTCAGGGCGACCTGCGCCGTAGGGGCCAGGGCGGGATGGCAGCAGGTGAAGATCAACCGGAGCTGGTCGTCCGGCGGCTCGGCGTCCGCTGCGTCGACCGAGGGGTCGGGCGGCTCGGGCGGACCGCCCGGTTCGGGAGTGGAGGTCGCCGCCTTCTCCTTCGCCTCCCGCCGCGACTCGCGCCGCACCCGGTCCACGGCGCGGTTGCGCGCGGTGGTCGTGATCCAGGCACCGGGGTTGTCCGGGACGCCGCGGCGCGGCCAGGTGCGCATCGCCTCCACGAACGCCTCCTGGACCGCGTCCTCCGCGGCGTCGAGGTCGCCCAGCTGTCGGGCCAGCGTCGCGAGCACGCGCCCCGACTCGGAGCGGAACGCCCGCTCCAGGACCTGGTGCGCTGGAGTCAGCCGCCGACCTCCATGATCGGCCGCAGCTCGATCGCCTCCGCCGGGATCTGGCGAGCCACCGCCACCGCGCTGTCGCGGTCGCTGGCCCCCAGGACGTAGAAGCCGCCGACCACCTCGGCCGACTCGGCGAACGGGCCGTCGCTGACGATCACGTCACCGTCCCGGACCTGCACGGTGGTGGCGGTGGCGATCGGGTGCACGGCACCGCCCGCCTGCACGGCGTCGCCGACGGCATCCATGAACCGCTGGTGTGCTGCCAGCCCCTCGTCCCAGGCCGGCGTGTCGGGCTGGTCGCCGTCCGTCTCCTTGCCGTAGATGAAGGCGACGTAGCGGGGTGCGTCCGCCGTGCCACTGGCCTGGCCGCCCTTGTCGAACCATTCGACCATCGGGCGAAGGCTCACCCAGCCATCGAGGGCTGCCGGGATCTGGCGGGCCAGCTCGATGGCGTCGTCCAGCGTGTCGGCGTCGAGGATGTAGAGGCCGCCGAGCGCCTCGACGGTCTCGGCGTAGGGTCCCGCCGTCACGAGCGGCTCGGCGTCGCCCTGGCGGATCGTGGTGGCGGTGGCCGCCTCCTGGAGGGCCTCCCCACCGACGATGGCGTCGGCGGCCGTCTCGCCGAACCGCATGTAGCCCTGCATCATCGTGTCGAACTCGGGCGTTCCTGGCGCCGGGCTTGCCGACTCCTCGCCGCCGAGCAGTGCGAGGTAGCGCATCGGGATCATCCTCCTCGTTCGAGCGACCGTCGCTCGTCATGGTGACGACGAACG
>DATFVX010000215.1:0-7456 GCA_035259985.1 Acidimicrobiales bacterium
CGGCGGCCAGCACGTTGACCAGCGCCATGAGCAGGAGGGGATCGGTGCCGGGTCGGATCGCGAGGTGCTGGCTCGCGGCCTCCGCCGTCTGCGTCCTGCGGGGATCGACGACCACCAGCCGACCACCCCGTTCGACCAGCGCCTCGATGCGCCCCGGCCAGTCGGGGGCGGTCGCCAGGCTGCCGTTGGATGCGTACGGGTTGGCGCCCAGCATCAGCAGGAAGTCGGTGCGGTCGATGTCGGGCACGGGCACGGTGAGCGCCCCTCCGAACATGAGACCGGCGGAGACCTCCTTCGGCCGCTGGTCGACCGTGCTCGCAGAGAACACGTTGGTGCTGCCCAGGGCGCGGACCAGCGGCCGCAGGAAGATGAGCGCACCCAGCGAGTGCGCGTTGGGGTTGCCGAGGTAGATGCCGGCGGCGTCGCGGCCGTGTTGCTCGAGGATCGGCAACAGCCGGCGTTCGACCTCGGCGAACGCCTCGTCCCAGGTTGCCGGCTCGAACCGACCGTCGCGCTTGACGAGCGGCCCGCGCAGCCAGTCGGGATCCTCGTGCAGCTGGCGCAGGGTCGATCCCTTCGGGCAGATGAATCCGTGGCTGAACACGTCGTCGCGGTCGCCGCGGATGCGTCCGACCCGCTCGTTGTCCCCCGCTCTTGGCCCACGGCCGGGCCGCTCGGGCCACGCTCGCTGCATTGCGGACGCTCGCTCAGGTCCTCCATTGGTGCGGTGCAGGGCGATCTCGAGCCCGCAGCCCGCCTCGCACAGCGGGCAGGTCCTGTACGCGATGCGGGTGTCGGTGCCGGTGTCCGTGTGGGTATCGCCGCCGGTCTCGCTGCTCATTGCCCCACGGTAACTTCCTGGTCGCGTGTACCAGCCGTCGATGATCGCTCGGCCCCGCCTCGAGCGCCGACTCGACGGCGCGCTCGGGCGCCGCCTCACCTGTGTGGTGGCCGGTCCCGGCTTCGGCAAGACCACACTGCTCACCCGGTGGGCGGCGGGAACCGCGTCGGCATGGCACGGCCTGGGCCCCGGCGACCGGACCCTCGGCGGACTGGTCCGGCGGGTCACCGACGTGCTCAGGGCCCGGGTGCCGGGCCTGCCGCCCGAGCTCCTGGCCGCGGCACGGGCGGCGCGGGGGCCGGACACCGGCACCGACGAGGCCGGGCGCGCCCAGGCGTACGCCGCGAGGATGTGCGAGGCGCTTGCGGCCGCGCTGCGGCGCGACCTGGTCCTGGTGCTCGACGACCTCGAGGCGATCGACGGCGCCCCCGAGTCGGTGGCCTTCGTGGCCGGCCTGTGCCGGCAGGCGCCGCCGACGCTCCACGTCGTCCTGGCGTCCCGGAGCGACCCGCCGTTCCCGCTCGCGCGGCTCCGGGGTCAGGGCCAGGTCCTGGACATGGTGGCCGCGGATCTGGCCTTCACGGCCGCGGAGACCGGCGACGTGGTCGACGCCACCGTGGGCGCCGGCGCGGGGCGCGACGACGCCGGGGCCGACGACGAGCTCGTGGCCGAGGTGCATCGGGTCACGGCGGGATGGCCTGCGGCCGTCCGGCTGGTGGGCGAGGCCCTGGTCCACGGGGCGCCGGACGGGCGCCTGGCCACGCTCGAGCGGCTGCGCCGGCCGGGCGGCACGCTCTACGCGTACCTCGCAGACGAGGTCCTGGCCACCGAGCCCGCGGAGGTGCGGGGGCTGCTCGGGCTCCTGGCCGCACTCGACCGCTTCACGCCGGACCTGGCCGCCGCGTTGGGACCGCCCGGCACCGACGCGGCACTCGCCGGACTGGTCCGGCGGGGCCTGCTCGTCGCCACGCCCGGCGCCGGCCAGGAATGGCTGACGCTCAACGCGCTGATCCGGAGCGTCCTGGCGGGTGCCGGCTCGATCGGCGCCGGAGGCGGGGCGGACGCCGGCGGCGGGGATGCCGTCGGCGGGGATGCCGTCGGCGCGCGGACCGAGGCGGCGCGGTGGTTCGAGCGCCACGGGCAGCCCGCCGACGCCTTGCGCTGCGTGCTGGGCACCGACCCGGCCCCGGTGGCCGACGCGGGTGGGCTGCGACGCTTCGTCGCGCGGTGGGGCGCGCGCCTGCTGGCCGACGGCGAGGCCGAGTTGGTCCTCGCCGCCGTCGAACGCATCGGGCCCGACGAGCGGAACCGCGAGGTCCGGCGGGTCGAGGGCGAGGCGCGGCAGCTCGTCGGCGACTGGGACGGTGCGCTCGCATGCTTCGAGGCTGCGGCCGCCGGCGCCGATCCCATGCCGCCGGGCCTGGCGTGGCGCACCGGCCTCATCCATCACCTCCGCGGCGACCTCGACACCGCCCTCGCGGTCTACGGCCGCGGAGACCTGGCGGAAGGCACCGACGAGCGCGCCGACGCGGCGCTGTTGCTGGCGTGGAGCGCAACGGCGCGGTGGCTACGCGGCGAGGGTGACGCCTGCCGGCGCCTGGCGGCCGATGCCATGGACCGCGCCCGGCGGAGCGGCGACGATCGTGCGCTGGCCGCCGCTCACACCGCCCTGGCGCTGGTCGCGGCCCTCGATGGCGACCGCCTCGCCAACGACGGCCACTACCTGCGGGCGTTGGACCACGCCGAACGGGCCGGCGACCTGCTCCAGATCATCCGCATCCGGCTCAACCGCGGGTCACGGCTGAACGAGGAGGGCCTCTACGACGAGGCCATCACCGAGCTCGACCTCGCGATCGGCATGGCCGACCTCGGGGGCTACGCGGTGTTCAAGGGCATGGCCCTCGGCAACCGCGGCGAGGCCCGCGGGAACCTCGGCCAGCTCGAGCTGGCCGTCGACGACCTGGAGAGCTCCAAGGCGATCTTCCAGCGGCTCGGGTCGATGATGGTCAGCTACCCGCTGGGGCAGCTCGCGGACGTGTACCGGGCGCGTGGCCAGGTGGCGCTCGCACGGATGGCATGGAACGAGGCCGCCGACATGGCGCGACGCTCGGGCGACCTGCAGGGGCTGGTGCCGGCCCTGGCCGGCCTGGCCCGGCTGCTCGCCGCCGAGGACCCCGCCGCCGCCCAAAGCCTGGCGCGCGAGGCCATCGACGGAGGATTCGGCCTCGGGCAGGTCGACGCCCTCATCGCCCGCGGCTGGGTCCTGGCGGCGGGGGACGAGGCGGGCCGGCCGGAGGCGGCCGACGTCGCGGCCGAGGCGCTGGCGCTGGCGCGTGACCGGCGCGACCGCGCCGGCATGGTCGAGGCCTACGAGCTGCAGGCTGCCACCGCCAGCTCCGCCGGCGAGGCGGACAGCGCCCCGGCGCGGGCCCTGCTTCTCGAGGCCCTGGCGCTGGCGGAGGACCTGCGGAGCCCGCTGCGGCAGGGCCGCGTGCTGCTGGCCCTCGCCGGCCTCGGCGACGCCGACTCGGCGTCGTTTGCCCGCCGCGCCGAGCGCCTCCTCCGGCCGCTGGGGGCGCGTCGGCTGGCCGAGGAGGCCGCCCGGCTGGGCGCGGCGCCGCGACCGGCGCCGGCGGTGGCGATCCAGTGCCTCGGAGGGTTCGCCGTGATCCGCAGCGGCGGCGCGGTCCCGCTCGCCGAGTGGAAGTCACGCAAGGCCCGCGACCTGGTGAAGATGCTCATCGCCCGGAACGGGCGACCCGTGCACCGCGGGGTCCTGATGGACCTGCTGTGGCCGGACGAGCCCCCCGAGCGCACAGCGAGCCGGCTCTCGGTCACGCTCAGCACCGCCCGCGCCGTGCTCGACCCCGGCAAGGCCCACCCCGGTGGGTGGTTCCTCGCCGCGGACAACGACACGATCGGGCTCGACGTGGACCACGTCGAGGTCGACGTGCTCCGCTTCCTCGAGCTGGCGGCCCGGGCCCTGGCCCATCGCAAGGACGGGCCATCGCCGGCGGCGCTCGACTCCCTGGAGGAGGCGGAGTCGGCCTATGTCGGCGACGCCTTCCCCGAGGATCCCTACGAGGACTGGGCCGTGTCGCTGCGCGAGCGGGCGCGGGCGACGTACACGGCCGTGGCCCGGACCCTGGCCGACGATGCCGCCGCGGCCGGCGACAGCGCCACCGCCGTGCGCTGCTACCTCCGGGTCCTCGAGCACGACGCCTTCGACGAGGGTGCGCACCTCGGGCTCGTCACGACCCAGCTCGCGGCGGGCCAGCAGGGCGAGGCGCGCCGCTCGTACCGCGCCTACTGCACCCGGATGGACGAGCTGGGCGTCGAGGCCGCCCCCTTCCCGACCTGAAGCGGGCCCGAAGGTCGTCCGAAGCCGCGCCGGCATGATGCCGCCATGGAGACGTTCGTGGTCCGGGCGTGGCGGGCGGCCGCCGAGGTCCGGTGCGACGTCGACGACGCCGAGCACGGGCTCCGGGGTGTGGTCGAGCACATCGGTTCGGGGGACAGCATCCCGTTCCGGGACGCCGACGAGCTCGTGCAGTTCCTGGTCGGGCAGGCCGACGACAAGGGGGTCGGGTCCGAGCGGCTCCCGTGAGCTGGTGGCGGTTTCGCCGGCCCGTGGCGGACAGGGCCGGCGGTGGCCGGGTGGCACCGCGGCGATCCCCAGCGGTGGGCGGAGGATCCCTCGGGCGGGGCGGGGCCACCCGGCCAAATCCTCCCTGGCTGGCGGTCAGCCCGCGAGCACCCGCTTCATGTCCTCGAGGACCGGGACCGGGCCGGGGTCGATGCCCTCCTGCGCGGCCATGTGCAGCGAGACGAAGTCGCCGACCAGCGTCAGGTCGAACAGCTGGGCCAGCGGGCCCTCTCCGACCGCCCGGACCTCGACCACGTCGTGCACCACCTCGGCCATCACCTCCCGGACCAGCTCGAACCGCCGCAGTTCCTGGGGGTGCTCCTCGTCGTGGCGCAGCTCCACAAGGGTGAAGACCTGGCGCGTCATGTCGCCGTGCTGGCCCCAGCCGCAGATCTCGTTGTGGCACAGCTCGGGGACCGTCGCCGCGAAGGCTGGCGCCTTGGCGTTCTCGTTGACCTGCGTCTTCCACCGCCGAGCCGCGACACCGCCCAGAGGGCCGGCGCCGTAGATGAGCGGCATCGTCCGGCCGATGGTCCGGGCGATCTGCGGCGCCAGGTCGCCCGCGACCAGGGCGTCGCGCCGGGCCCGGAGGCAGGCGACCGCACCGTCGACCCACGCGGCCGCCCCCGGGAACAAGCCCGCCTGCTCGAGCACCAGCAGCATCGGGACGACCAGAGCCCCGAGGCCGGCCCGGGGCATCGGGATGTCGGCGGGCATCGGGATGTGTGGCGCCTGCCAGGCGGGTGCCAGCTCACCGAGCCGGCCGCCGACCGTCACCACCACCATGCGGGCTCCCGCAGCGGCCGCTGCCTGCGCGGCCTCGATCGTCTCCTCCGTGTCGCCCGAGAAGGACACGGCGAAGCACAGCGTCCCGGGACCGACGAACGAGGGCGGGGCGTAGCCCTTCGAGACGAGCATCGGGACCGGCAAGAAGGGCCCGCTGATGGCGCTGACCACGTCGCCCGCGATGCCGCTCCCACCCATGCCCAGCACCACGACGTTGTCGATCTCGTCGGCCGGCGGCAGGCCCGCCACCGACGGCACCGCGTCGACGCCGGCCGCGACCTGCTCCGGGAACGCCCGGGCCAGGCCGAACATGTCCAGGCTGTCGAGCACGTCGTCGTCGAGCACGCCCACCTCTAGGCCTCGAAGGTGGGCTTGATGCCCTCGGCGTCGGCCTTCGCCAGCAACCGGTCGTGCTCTGCGTCGTCGACGGTCTCGGCCTCGTCGATCAGCATGATCGGGATGTCCTCGCGGATCGCGTAGCGCCGCTTCAGGCGGGGGTTGTAGAGCGTGTCCTCATCGGCGAAGTAGAGCAGCGGGCCCTTGTCCTCGGGGCAGGCGAGGATCTCGAGGAGCTGGGGGTCGAGTGCCATCGGGTCATCCTTTGGTGATCAGTTCCCGGACCTCGGCAACGTGTGCGTCGACGGCGGCCCGGGTGGGGCCTTCGAGGTTTAGCCGCAGCAACGGCTCAGTGTTGGACGGCCGCAGGTTGAACCACCAGTCGCCGAAGTCGACGGTCAGGCCGTCGAGGCGGTCCTGGGCGGCATCGGCATAGGCCGCGGCGACGCTGTCGATGACCGCACCGGGGTCGTCGACGGAGGTGTTGATCTCGCCGGAGGCGGCGTAGCGGTCGAACGGCCGCCGTAGTTCGGACAAGGGGACGCCCGCCTTGCAGATGCGCTCGAGCACGACCAGGGCGGCGATGCTCCCGGAGTCGGCGCGGTAGTTGTCGCGGAAGTAGTAGTGCGCCGAGTGCTCACCACCGAAGGCGGCGCCGGTCTCCGCCATGACCTGCTTGATGAACGAGTGGCCGACGCGCGTCCGCACCGGGATGCCACCGTGCTCGCGTATGACCTCGGGCACCGCCTTCGAGCAGATGAGGTTGTACAGGATCGTCGCCCCCGGCTCGCGCTCGAGGACGCCGGTGGCGACGATCGAGGTCGTGGTCGATCCCGACAGGGGCTCCGCCCGATCGTCCACCAGGAACACGCGGTCGGCGTCGCCGTCGAACGCGAGGCCGACATCCGCTCCGGTGGACCGCACGCGGGCCTGGAGGTCCCGCAGGTTCTCGGGCTGGATGGGATCCGCCGGGTGGTGGGGGAACGTGCCGTCGAGCTCGGGATAGAGGAGGTCGAGCTCGAACGGCAGGCCGTCGAAGACCCTGGGCACGACGAGCCCGCCCATGCCGTTGGCGGTGTCGGCCACGACCTTCAGCGGACGCAGGGCGCTCGCGTCGACGAACGACCGCACGTGACGCGCGAAGTCGTCGAGCAGGTCGAGGGGCTCGATCCGCCCGGCCTCGGTGGGCGCCGCCGCCACCCCCGATGCGACCAGCCGCTTGATGTCCTCCAGGCCGGTGTCCTGCCCGATCGGTCGGGCACCGGCCAGGCAGAGCTTGATGCCGTTGTACCGGGCGGGGTTGTGCGACGCCGTGAACATCGCGGCCGGCGCGTCCTGCGACCCGGCGGCGAAGTACACCAGGTCGGTCGACGCCAGTCCCAGGTCGACGACGTCGAGCCCCTGATGCTGCACGCCCTCGGCAAAGGCGCTGGCCAACTCGAGGCCGCTCGCGCGCATGTCGCGGGCCACGAGCACACGGCGGGGAGGGCGGGCGCCGGCGAGGTCTCGCAGGAAGCGGCCGAATGCGGCGCCGATCCGCTCGCAGAGCGCGGCGTCGATCTGGTCGGGCACGACTCCCCGGATGTCATACGCCTTGAAGATGGTGTCCAGATCCGCCATGCGGCGCCCCAAGCTAGTCCCTTGTCGAATGGGGTTCGGGGCTCCCCGCGAGGGTCGATCACTCCGACGGGACGGCCGTGCTGGGGACTGCGAGCGTCCCGTCCAGCGTCGGCGGGACGTCGCCGTGGGCCTCGTATCTCCCCTCAGCGGACCAGCGGCGGATCCGCGCCAGGTCGAGCAGGAGGCGGCCCGCGTCCCGGCCCTCCCGCACCGTCGACCGGCGGGTG
>DATFVX010000216.1:0-7531 GCA_035259985.1 Acidimicrobiales bacterium
ACCTAGTGGTCAGCCGGCGGTGGGCATCCAGTCGGCCCGGCGGCGCTCGTAGTCGTCGATGGCCGTCGCGTGGCGCAGGGAGATCGCGATGTCGTCGAGGCCCTCGAGGAAGCGCTCGCGGGTGGCGTCGTCGAGCGGGAACGCGCACTCGACGTCGACGGCCCCGGCGGCCGACAGCAGGCGCCGCTCGACGTCGATGGTGAGCACGAGCGCCGGATCGGCGTCGATCGCCCGGAGCAGCGCCTCGCCCACCTCGGGCGGGACCACGACCGGCACGAGCCCGTTCTTGGTCGCGTTGTTGCGGAAGATGTCGCCGAAGCGCGTGCTCACGACGGCGGCGAAGCCGTAATCCATCAGTGCCCAGACGGCGTGCTCACGTGAGGATCCCGTGCCGAAGTTGGGGCCCGCCACGAGGATCGTGGCCCCGGCGTAGCGCTCGTCGTTGAGCACGAAGTCGCGGTCGTCGCGCCACGTCGCGAACAGGCCCCGCCCGAAGCCCGTCCGCTCGACCCGCTTCAGCCACTCGGCCGGGATGATCTGGTCGGTGTCCACGTCGGAGCGGGCGAGCGGGACGGCGGTTCCCTGGACGATGCGGACCGGGTTCATGCGGGCACCCCGCCGTCCAGGTCGTCCGGGGTGGCCAGCGTGCCGGCGATTGCGGTGGCGGCGGCGACGGCCGGGGAGACCAGGTGGGTGCGGCCGCCGCGCCCCTGGCGGCCCTCGAAGTTGCGGTTGCTGGTCGAGGCGCAGCGCTCGCCGGGGGCGAGCTTGTCGGGGTTCATGGCCAGGCACATCGAGCACCCGGGCTGGCGCCAGTCGAAGCCCGCCGCCTCCAACACCTTGTCGATGCCCTCGGCCTCGGCCTGGGCCTTGACCGCATGGGACCCCGGCACGACCAGCGTGCGGACCCCCGGCGCGACCTTGCGGCCCTCGGCGACGGCCGCCACCGCCCGCAGGTCCTCGATCCGGCTGTTGGTGCACGACCCGATGAACACGGTGTCGACGACCACGTCGGACAGGGCCGTGCCGGCCGCCAGCCCCATGTACTCGAGCGCTCGGCGGGCAGCGTCCCGCTCCGAGGGGTTGGCGAAGGCATCGGGGTCGGGCACCCGACCCGTGATCGGCGCCACCTGACCGGGGTTGGTGCCCCAGGTGACGTGGGGGACGACGTCGGCGGCGTCGATGGCCACCTCCTTGTCGAACGCGGCGCCGCCGTCGGTGGGCAGCGTGCGCCAGTGGTCGAGCGCTCGCTCCCAGGCGGGGCCGGTCGGCGCGTGCCGGCGGCCCTCGAGGTAGGCGAACGTGGTGTCGTCGGGTGCGACGAGCCCCGCCTTGGCCCCGGCCTCGATGGACATGTTGCAGACGGTCATCCGCCCCTCCATCGACAGGCTGCGGATGGCGGACCCCCGGTACTCGATGATCGAGCCGATGCCGCCACCCGTGCCGATGCGCCCGATGATGGCGAGGATCACGTCCTTGGCGGTCGCCCCGGCCGGCAACGCGCCCTCCACGGTCACGGCCATGGTCCCGGGCCGCTGCTGTGGCAGCGTCTGGGTGGCCAGGACGTGCTCGACCTCGCTGGTGCCGATCCCGAACGCCAACGCGCCGAACGCGCCGTGCGTCGAGGTGTGGCTGTCGCCGCAGACGATGGTCATGCCCGGCTGGGTCAGCCCCTGCTCGGGGCCGATGATGTGGACGATGCCCTGGCCCGGCTCGCCGATGCCGTGGCAGGTGATGCCGAACTCGTCGCAGTTCGCCCGCAGCACCTGCATCTGCTTGGCGGAGATCGGATCGGCGATCGGCTGGTCGAGGCCCTCGGTCGGCACGTTGTGGTCCATCGTGGCGACGGTGAGGTCGGGCCGGCGGACGCCGCGGCGGGCAAGCCGGAGCCCGTCGAACGCCTGCGCCGACGTCACCTCGTGCACGAGGTGGAGGTCGATGTAGAGCAGGTCGGGCTCGCCCTCGGCGGACCGGACGACGTGGTCGTCCCAGACCTTCTGGCTCAGGGTGCGGGGGCCCGTGGCGTGTGCTGTGGTCATGTGGCCGTCTCGCAAGTCATCACGCAAGTCATCTCGCGGCTCGTCTCATATCTTGAGATACGATTCTCAGGAAGTGAACAGCCTAAGCGGAGTCGGGGTCCTGGACAAGGCGGTTGGCGTGCTGGCGGCGCTCGAGCGGGGGCCGCTGCCGCTGGCCGGACTGGTCGCGGCGACCGGCCTGTCCCGCGCCACCGCGCATCGCCTGGCGGTGGCGCTCGAGGCCCATGGTCTGGTGCGCCGCGACGAGGACGGGCGCTTCACGCTCGGGCTGCGCCTCATCGGGCTGGGCCACGCCGCCGCCGAGGCCGTGCCCGGGTGGCTCGACGCGCGTCCCGCGCTGGCGTGGCTGCAGGAGCAGACCGGCGAGTCGGTGCAGCTCTACGTGCGCGACGGCGACGTGCGGGTGTGCGTCGAGTCGCTGGAGGCCCCGCACGAGCTGCGAACGATCGTCCCGGTCGGCGCCCGCCTACCGCTCGACCGCGGGTCCGCGGGCAGGGTGCTCCGGGACGCGGCGTCGGGCTGGGTCGAGAGCGTGGAGGAGCGCCAGCCGGGAGTGGCGTCGGTGAGCGCCCCGGTGGTCGATCCGTCCGGCCGGGTGCTGGCCGCCGTCAGCGTCAGCGGCCCGGTCGACAGGACGTCCCGCGCCCCGGGCCGCCGCTACGGCGCCGCCGTGGCCGAGGCCGCGACCCGCATCTCCCGCAGCCTCGCCTGACGGCACGAGCTAGGCGGGCGCCTCGGGCGGGGCCTCAGTTCACCTGGCGGACCCGGCCCTCCCAGTAGGGCGCCCGGAGCTTGAACTTCTGCAGCTTGCCGGTGGCCGTGCGGGGCAGCGCGTCCCGGATTTCCACCGACGTGGGGCACTTGAAGTGCGCCAGCCGCTCCCGGCAGTGGGCGATCAACGCGGCCTCGTCCACGTCGGCACCGGGGACCGGCACCACCAGGGCCTTCACGGTCTCGCCCCACTTCTCGTCGGGCACGCCGATCACCGCCACCTCGGCCACCGCCGGGTGCGAGTGCAGGACGTCCTCGACCTCGATCGACGACACGTTCTCGCCGCCGGAGATGATCACGTCCTTCTTCCGGTCGGAGATGGACAGGTAGGTGCCCTCGGAGTCGCCGTCGATCGCGCCGCCGTCGCCGGTGTGGAACCAGCCGTCCTCTAGGGCGGCGGCGGTGGCGTCCGGCTGGTTCCAGTAGCCGTCGAACACGACGTTCGAGCGGGCCAGCACCTCGCCGTCGTCGCTGGTCTCCAGCCGGACACCCAGGGTGGGCGCGCCCGCCCGCCCCAGCCGGGTCGCCCGCTCCGCGGGGGTGAGGTCGTCCCACTCCGCCCGCCGCCGGTTGATGGTGAGCACCGGCGAGGTCTCGGTGAGGCCGTAGAGCTGGATGAACTCCCAGCCCAGCTCGGTCTCCATGCGCTCGATGGTGCGGGTCGGGGGCGGCGCCCCCGCCACCACCATGCGCACCCGGTCGCGGCCGGGGACCTCGCCGTCCCAGCGCGCGGCGGCATCGAGGATGGCCGCCACCACGGCCGGCGCCCCGCACATCAGCGTCACCCCGTGGTCCTCGACGCGCCTCAGGATCTCCGCGCCGTCGACTTTGCGCAGCGCCACCTGGCTGGCGCCCATGCCGGCCACGGCGAACGGCATGCCCCAGCCGTTGCAGTGGAACATCGGCAGGGTGTGCAGGTAGACGTCGCGGTCGTTCACCCCGGTCTGCCAGCCGAACACCGCGGCGTTGACCCACAGGTTCCGATGGGTCATCTGCACGCCCTTGGGGCGGGCGGTGGTGCCGCTCGTGTAGTTGATGGTGGCGGTCGCGTCCTCGTCGGGGTCATCCCACGGCTCCGGCTCGCCGGCGTCGGTGGGCCAGAGCACGGCATCGGTCTCGGCGCCGAGGACGTAGCGGTGCTTGCAGTCGATGCCCGCCAGGGCGTCGTCGATCTCGGGGTCGACCAGCAGCACCGTCGCCCCCGAGTGCTCGACGATGTAGGCGATCTCGTCGGCGTTGAGCCGGAAGTTGACCGGCACCAGCACGCGGCCCCAGGCGCTGACGCCGAAGAACGACACGAGCAGCCGCGCCGCGTTGTGCGACACGATGGCGACCCGCTCGCCCCGGGCCACGCCGAGCCCGTCGAGCGCCGCCGCCTGGGCCCGGGCGAGCTCGGCCACCCGCCGGTAGGTGAGGGAGCCCCACGACGCGGCCGGCTGGTCGGGCTCGTCCACGACGCCGACGCGGTCGGGGTAGACGAGCGCGGCACGCTCCAGGTGATCGGTGATCGTCAACGGAACCTTCATCGCTCCCCCTAGGGGCTTTGGCTCTCCCGTCTCGAGAGGATGCGCGGCTGGGAACGTCATCTTGGCGCACGGTGGTCAGTGTTGCCGGAGGCCTGGCCCGTCAGCTCCAGAGAGTGACGTAGACGGGGGGCCGGAACCGCGACACCGGCAGGCTGCCGTCGGCCCGGTGCATCGCCTGCATGGCGTGCGGAGTGTCGAGGAATCGCCACAGCCGGGTCGCCACCGAGGAGCGGCGGTCGGCGCCCAGCGCGTTGACGTGCCACAGGACGTCGATCGGCGTCCCCGCGACCGGGAGCGGGACCAGCCGGCCGCGCTCGACGTCGCTGGCCACCAGGTGGGCGACGCCCGGCGCCACGCCCTCCCCGTCGGCGGCGGCCGCCCACGCCGCGCTCAGGCTGGGGAACACCCTGATGCGGCCCTCGGGGACCCGGAGCCGGCTCAGCAGCATGCCGATCTCGGTGGCGGGATCGGCGCCGCTGGCGTCCACCAGCCAGTCCTGGCCGGCAAGGGCGGACAGCTCGAGGTGCGCCGCCCGGGCGAGCCCGTGGCGCTTGCCGGCCACCACCACGAGGCGGTAGCGCATCATCGGCTTGGCCTCGAGGTCGGTGAGCGACGGACCGAGCCCGACGTCGGCGAGGCGTTCCGTCAGCAGGACCGGCATCTCGGCCGCGGTGGTGACCCCGAGCGTCGCCTCGATGGGGCCGTGCCGCGAGGTGAAGGCGTTGAGGAGCGGGCGGGCGACGTACTCCGCGACGGTGCTGGTGGCGACCACCCGCAGCAGCTCCGGTGCCCCTCGCGCCCGGCGGATGGCGTCCTCGGCCTCGACGGCCAGGTTCACCATCTGGGAGGCGATCGGGACCAGGCGCTGGCCGCCGGGCGTCAGGTCCATCCCCCGGGGCGTGCGCTCGACCAGGGGATCGCCGAGGTGCTGGCGCAGTGCGGCGAGTGCGCCGGACACCGCGGGCTCGCTGACGCCCAGCACGCGGGCCGCAGCCCTCACCGATCCGAGCCGGGCCACGAGGACGAAGGCCTCGAGCTGTGTCAGCGTCATCAACGCGCACGGTAGTGGGCGATAAGCAATCGCTTAGGCGCCCGTGGACAGGGCCGAGCGTACGACGCACACTTCGCGCCACGGTTTCCCGGGCGCGCACCGCCGCCCGCCTGAGGGGAGGAAGCATGCAGACGCCTGCGCCGTTCGAGTACGAGCGGGCCGGCAGCGTCGACGACGCGCTGGCCCTGCTCGAGCGCCATGGCCCCGAGGCCCGGCTCGTCGCCGGGGGCCACAGCCTGCTGCCGATGATGAAGCTGCGGCTGGCGCGGCCCGAGGTGCTGGTCGACATCAACGACCTGACCGACCTGTCGTACATCCGGGTGGACGGCGACACGATCGCGATCGGCGGGATGACACGGCACGCCGAACTGCTGGCGTCGCCGGTCCTGGGCGAGCACTACGCCATCTTCCACGACGCCGAACGGGTCATCGCCGACCCCGTCGTGCGCAACCGGGGGACCATCGGCGGCTCGTTCTGCCAGGCGGACCCGTCGGAGGACCTGGCGGCGGTGGGCTCTGCGGTGCGGGCCGAGATGGTCGTCCGTTCCTCGGGTGGCGAGCGGACGATCGCCGCCCGGGAGTTCCACACCGGGCCCTACGAGACCGTGCTGGACCCCGCCGAGATCCTCACCGAGGTGCGGGTGCCGATCCGGCCCGGTGCCGGCAGCGCCTACGAGAAGGTGGAGCGCCGGGTGGGGGACTGGCCGATCGCCGCCGCGGGCGCCTTCGTGACGCTCGACGGGGACACGGTGAGCGACGTCGGCATCGGGCTCACGGCGCTCGGGGCACCGCACTTCTGCGCCCCCGGCGCCGAGGACGCGCTCCGGGGCCAGGACGCCACGGACGACAACCTGGCGGCCGCCGCCGACGCCGCCGCCGAGGCATGCAACCCGGCCGCGGACCAGCGCGGGCCGGTCGACTACAAGCGCCACCTGGCTCGTGAGCTCACCCTGCGGGCGCTGCGCCGCTCGGTGGCACGGGCGCGCGGCGAGGCCGAAGGAGGCTGACCATGCAGGTGACGATGACCGTCAACGGCGAGGAAGTGACCCGCGACATCGAGCCGCGGCTGCTGCTCATCCACTTCGTGCGCGATCACCTGGGGCTGACCGGCACCCACTGGGGATGCGACACCTCCAACTGCGGTACCTGCGTGCTGTGGATGGACGGCGAGCCGGTCAAGAGCTGCACCGTGCTCGCGGCCATGGCCGGCGGGCGCTCGATCCGCACGGTCGAGGACCTCGACCGCAGCGGCGAGCTCGATCCCGTCCAGCAGGGATTCATGCAGTGCCACGGCTTGCAGTGCGGCTTTTGCACGCCCGGGATGATGATGACCGCCCGCTGGTTGCTCGACAACGATCCCGACCCGACGGAGGCAGACATCCGGGAAGCGATCTCGGGGCAGTTCTGCCGCTGCACCGGCTACGAGAACGTCGTGCGGGCGATTCGTTGGGCGGCGGAACACCCTGACGGTCAGGGATCGGGGGAGGCCGCGGGCGACGCGGCGTCGGAGGAGGTGTCGGCATGACTGCAGTTGAAAGCCCAGACGCCGCGCCCGAGGCGCCGCTCAGCGACGCCGGCAACCCCATCGGGTTCGGGCGCATGCTGCGCAAGGAGGACGCCCGCTTCCTCCGGGGCAAGGGCAACTACATCGACGACATCCAGCTGCCGGGGATGCTGCACGCCGCCATCCTGCGGAGCCCGTACGCGCACGCCCGCATCAACTCCATCGACACCTCGGCCGCCGAGGCCCATCCGAAGGTCAAGGCCGTCATCACCGGCGCGGTCCTCGAGACGCTGAACCTGGCGTGGATGCCGACGCTGTCGCAGGACGTGCAGGCGGTGCTCGCCACCGACAAGGTGCGGTTCCAGGGCCAGGAGGTCGCGTTCGTCGTCGCCGAGGACCGCTACGCGGCCCGCGACGCGCTCGAGCTCATCGACGTGGACTACGAGCCGCTCGACCCGGTCGTCGACGCCCGACGCGCGCTCGACGAGGGCGCGCCGGTCATCCGCGACGACATCGAGGACAAGGCCGACAACCACATCTTCGACTGGGAGTCGGGCGACGCCGCCCGCTGCGACCAGGTCTTCGCGGACGCCGAGGTCGTGGTCACCCAGGACATGATCTACCCGCGCTCGCACCCGGC
>DATFVX010000217.1:0-16862 GCA_035259985.1 Acidimicrobiales bacterium
GGCCCCGCCCGGAACCCGGAGGCGACACCGCCGCTGGCGCGGGCGTACGGCAGCCACGCCAGCGCCAGCGCCATCGCCGCGCGCGAGCTGGTCCACAGCCCGGCCACGAGCAGCGGGTCGGGGTGGAGGGCGCCCAGGGCCGCCACCCGGGCGGCCACGACCAGCGTCACCACCAGCACGCCGAAGGCACCGACGTCGGGGCTCGCCATGACCTCCAGCCGGCGCGCGCGGTCCATCGGCGGGAGCAGCCCGTCGGCGCTGTCGGCAAGGCCATCGAAGTGCAGCATGCCGGTGAGGGCGGCATCGACGGCCACGGCGATGATGGCGGCGACCAGCGGCGGCCACAGCTCCCCGGCCGCCCACCACACGCCGCCGACCGCGAGCCCCAGCACGGCACCGACCGGACCGAACCACGCCGGCGCACGGCGATCGGGCGGGGCGGCCCCGCCGACGACCGTGAGGAACCCGAGCGCGCTCCGCATCAGCCCGTGGAGGGGGGCCCGCCGCGCCGCTCGGCCCGCGCGAGGTGCAGGACACGCCCGGCCACCACCAGCAACACGTCATCGGCGATCTCGGCGACCGCCCGGTTGAGCTCACCCACGGCGTCGGCGAAGCGGCGGCCGGCCTCGGTCGGGGCGTGGACCCCGAGTCCCACCTCCTCGGACACGACGATCGTGTCAGCGGTCCGCTCGCCCAGCGCCCGGCACAGGCCGGCACCGTCCGGTCGAAGGTCCGGGTGCGCCGCCACCCAGGCCCCCAGCGAGTCGACGATGGCGGGGCCGGCGACCGCGGCCAACACGTCCGGCAGGTCCGTCGTCGCCTCCACGGTCGCCCAGCCCGCCGGCCGGCGGGCGCGGTGGACGGCGATGCGTGCCGCCATGTCGGCGTCCGACGGGGAGCCGGTGGCCACATAGGTCACACGGCCGTCGCCGCCGTCCGCATCGACCGCAAGCGACTCGGCGACCTCGGACTTCCCCGAGCGCGTCCCTCCCAGCACCAACGTGATCATCCGCGCGTGCCCTCCATCAGCGTTCGTCGTCACGGTCCCAGGGGCCGTCGAGCACCGTGAACCCGGCCGGGTCGCCGATGTAGGCGTAGGTGAGCGCCCGGACACCGTCGTGGGTGGTGACGTCGGTGCGCCGATAGTGGGGTCCCTCGACGACGTCGAGTTGATCGAGCACGGTCGGCGCCCGTTCCGACAGCCCCAGGAGCCACCCGGGGACCGCACGCTCTCCCCCGAGGACGAGGGCGGGGTAGCCGAAGCCGGTGTCGTAGAGCGTTCCGGTGACCGCGCTCGGCCGGCGGCGCACTACGTCGTCGACGATCAGGGGCCAACGCAGCCGGCCGGGCATCAGCGTCCCGTAGACGAACAACCAGCGCATCGGACCGGAGCATGGCAGGTCAGGCATGGCAGACTCGACAGGCTATGGCCCCCGACGTCGCGATCGTGTCCTATGCCCTGCCGACCGGCGTCGATCCTCCGGCCCTGCTCGCCTACCTGGACAAGCGCTTCCCGGTCATCGCCGAGGCCGAGGCGAGCCGCTCGTACACCGTGCTCGACACCGCCGACCGCCGCCTGAGGGCCGCCGGGGTCGACCTCGACCTGGAGGCGGGCCGCGGCGGGACCCGCCTGGTGCTGCGGGAGGCCGGGGGTCGCGCACCGCTCGTCGCTGATGTGCGCCGGCCCCGCCGCCATCGCTACCTCCTGCGCGACTTGCCCGCCGGGCAGCTGCGCGACCGGCTCGGACCGATCGTCGAGATGCGGGCGTTGTTGCCGTTGGCGACCGTCAGGGTCGGGGCCCAGCTCGTACGCGTGCTCAACGCCGACGACAAGACCGTGGCCCGCGTCTCGCTGGCCAGCCCGATGGCGCTCGTGGGGAGCGGCGACGCCAGGCCGGTGCCGCTCACGCCTCGCGTGGACGTGAGCGGCGTGCTGGGCTACGCCAAGCCCCTCGGGCGCGTCACCGCGGCGGTGCGGCGGGGCCCGAAGGGCGGGCTCGTCGACGACCCGGTCAGCGTCGCCGATGAGGCCATCGCCGCGAACGGCGGCGACCCCGACGGGATCCGGACCAAGGTCCGCGTCGACCTGCGCCCCGACCAGCGCACCGACCGGGCCGCGGTGGCGGTGCTCGTCGACCTGGCGGGGATGGTCGAGGCAAACCTGCCCGGGACGCTGGCCGACCTGGACACCGAGTTCCTCCACGACCTGCGGGTCGCGGTGCGGCGTAGCCGCTCGGTGCTGCGGGAGCTCAAGGGGGCCTTCCTCCCCGAACCGCTCGCCACCCAGCGCGACGCGCTCCGCTGGATCCAGGCGATCACCGGCCCGACCCGGGACCTCGATGTCCAGCTGCTGGACTGGGACCACCTCGTGTCGGGCATTCCGGCCGACCGCCACGCCGCGCTGGCGCCCGTCCGGGCGCTGCTGGTTCGGCACCGCGCCGCGGCGTTCCGCGCGCTCCGCCGGGAGCTGCGCGGCCCCGCCTATCGCCAGGCGTGGGACGGCTACCGGTCGTTCCTGGCCGGCGACCTGGGACCGGCCCGCGAGCGCCCGGACGCGAAGCAGCCGATCGTCGACGTGGCGGGTCGGCGCATCCGCAAGGTCTACAGCCGGATGCTGGCGATGGGCGCCGACATCGATGCGGCCAGCCCGGCCACCGATCTCCACGAGCTCCGCAAGCGCGGGAAGGAACTGCGCTACCTGCTGGAGCTGTTCGGCGGGCTGTGGCCCCGGGCCGTGGTCAAGCCCATGGTGCGGTCGCTCAAGGAGCTCCAGGACATGCTCGGCGTCCACCAGGACCGCGAGGTCCAGGCCACCTACCTGCGGGGCCTGGCGGGGGAGCTGGCGAGCAGCACCGGCGGGCCGGCGGCCCTGCTGGCCCTGGGGGTCCTGGTGGACCGCCTCGACGCCGAGCAGCACGAGGCCCGCGACGCCTTCGCCGCGCGCTTCGCCGCCTTCGCGGCCGCCGACCAGCAGGCGCTGGTCGCCAAGGTGTTTTCGTGAGGGTCGTCGCCACCTACAACATCAAGGGCGGCGTGGGAAAGACGTCTGCCGCGGTCAACCTGGCGGCGCTCGCGGCCCAGGACGGGCTCCGCACCCTGCTCTGGGACCTCGACCCCCAGGGGGCGGCGTCGTTCCTGTTCCGGATCAGGCCGAAGGTGAAGGGCGGCGGGGGCAAGCTGGTCCGCGGGCGCAGCGACGTGGTCGACCTGCTGAGGGGCACCGACGTCGAGGGGCTCGACCTGCTGCCGGCAGACTTCTCCTACCGCCACATGGACCTGGCCCTCGACGCCACCGGCAAGCCGACGCGCCGGCTGCGCAAGGTGATCGCCCCCCTGGCCGAGCACTACGACCTGGCGATGCTGGACTGCCCGCCGTCGATCTCGCTGGTGTCGGAGAGCGTGTTCGACGCCGCCGACGTCCTGCTCGTGCCGCTGATCCCGTCCACGCTGACGGTCCGCACCTTTGCCCAGCTCGGCGACTTCGTGTCCGGCGAGGTCGCCCACCGGCCCCGCATCGTTGCGTTCTTCTCGATGGTCGACGGCCGCAAGCGACTGCACCGGGAGGTCGTGTCCACCCTGCCGGCGTCCAACATGGACGACGTGGTGGCGAGCGCCATCCCCGCCGCCACCGAGGTCGAGCTCATGGGGGTGGAACGCGCACCGGTGGTGGTCAGCGCCCCGCACAGCCGGGCGGCACGGGCATACCGGTCGCTCTGGGACGAGGTGCGGCCCCGCGTCGGCGTCTGACCGGGTCGGCTACTCGGCGCGCTCGAGGTCGAGCGCGGCCGAGTTCAGGCAGTAGCGCAGGCCGGTGGGCTGGGGCCCGTCGTCGAAGACGTGCCCGAGGTGGGAGCCGCAGCGGGAGCAGCGGACCTCGGTCCGGATCATGCCGTGGCTCGTGTCGGTGACGGTCACGACCGCCTCGCTGGTGAGCGGCTCCCAGAAGCTGGGCCACCCGGTGCCGGAGTCGAACTTCGTGTCGGAGGAGAACAGCGCCTGGCCGCAGGCGACGCAGCGGTACGTGCCGTCGCCCTTCTCGTCCCAGTAGATCCCCGTGAAGGCACGCTCGGTGCCGCCGCGCCGGGTTACCTCGAACTGCAGCGGTTCGAGGCGCTTGCGCCACTCCTCGTCGGTGGTGGGGAGGTCGGACACCGCGAAAACTCTAACCAAGCATCTCCGCGAGGCGGCGCGCGTAGGGCTCCGGAGACAGGCTGGCGGCCCGCTCTAGCGACTCCATGGCGAAGGTCACCTCGGTGCCATGCCCGAGGCCCTGGAGCGTCACGAGCAGCGAGCACGTCTCGCCGGAGGGGTGAACCACGACCTCGAAGATGCCGCAGCTCCGGTCGACGTAGCTGACCGAGCCGATCCGGTGCCCGGCCTCGAGCAGCAGCGCCAAGGCCTCCGGCGGCGGTGCCGCGAGGAGCAGCGTGTCCTCGCCGACCAGCGCAGTGCCGACCCGGGGTGGCGGGGGCGGCGCGGGTGGCGCAGGCCTTCGCCTTTCTGGGCCGGCCGCGCCGCTCGTCCCCGCCCCTGCGGGCTGCGCCCCGGTCCCCACCGGCGATCCGTGCCGGCGGGCCCGGCTCAGGACCGCATACGCCTCGTTCAGCCGCACGGCCGCCCGGGTCGTCCCGCCCTTGCGGTCGGGGTGCGCGGCGCGGATGAGGCGCCGGTAGGAGGCGCGCACGGTGTCCCACCCGTCGCCATCGGCCACCTCGAGCACCCTGCGGGCCTCGTGGACGTCCATGGCCTCAGCCCGGGTCCAGGAACGTCGCCATGAGGGCCTGGTAGCCCGCCGGGTCGTGGCTGCCGGCGTGCTCCCGGGCGGCGTGCATGGCCAGCTGGGGCATGCCCACGTCGATGGTGGTGATGCCCAGGCGGGCCGCCGTGACCGGCCCGATCGTCGACCCGCACGGCAGGTCGCTGCGCATGGCGAACGCCTGCAGCGGGACCTTGGCCCGCTCCGCCGCCAACGCCACCAGGGCGCTGCCCGGTGCGTCGGTGGCGTAGCGGACGTTGGCGTTGACCTTGACCACCGGGCCGCCGTTGAGCGCCACCTCGTGCTGCGGGTCGTGGCGATCGGCGTAGTTGGGATGGGTGGCGTGGGCCATGTCGGCGGACAGGCACGCAGACCGGGCCAGCGCCCGGTGCAGTGTGTCGCGGTCGCCACCCCGGGCGGACACGATGCGCTCGAGCACGACCGGCAGCAGCGACGACCCGGCGCCCCGGTCCGAGGTCGATCCGATCTCCTCGTGGTCGAAGAGGCACACGACCCGCGCCGCCCCACCGCCGTCGAGACCGGGCGGCCCGGACGTGTCGCAGAGCGACTCGATCGCCGCCCAGCACGAGGCGAGGTTGTCGAGGCGCGCCGACCCGATCAGCTCGCGGTCCCGTCCGACCAGCGCGCCGGGCGCCAGGTCGTGGAGCATCAGGTCCCACGAGAGCACGTCGCCCGCGTCGACGCCGAGCTCCTCGGCCACGAATCCGCGGAACGCACCGTCGACCGACGCCGAGCCGGTGGCGACGCCCCAGATCGGGGAGAGGTGATGCTGGGCGTCGACGACCAGCCCCTTGTGGGTCACGTCCCGGTCGAGGTGGATCGCCAGCTGGGGGATGCAGCACACCGGTCGGTCCACCTGCAGCAGCCGGACGCTGGGGCCGTCGCCGTCGCCCCGGACACCCACGCGGCCCGACAGCCCGAGGTCCCGATCGAGCCAGCTGTTGAGCAGCACGCCCCCGTACGCCTCGACGCCGAGCTGCCGGGCACCGGCCCGCGCCACGTCGGGCCGCGGCTTGACCCGCAGGTTGGGGCTGTCGGTGTGGGCGCCGACGATGCGGAAGCCGTCGGGCGGCTGGTGCTCGGCGGGCAGCGCCCATGCGATGAGGCTGCCGCCCCGGACGACGAACCAGCGGCCGGGCTCGCGGGGCCAGTCGGCGTCCTCGGCCAGCTGGCTGAACCCCGCGTCGCCGAGCATCGCCGCGGCCGTGGCGCAGGCGTGGTACGGCGACGGGGAGGCGTCGCAGTAGGCGAGCAGCCGCCGGGCGGCGTGTAGCTCGGGAGGGAGGGGGTCGGAGGGGGACGGGTCGTCGGGCACGGTCACGACTCGCGGATGGTAGGGCCTGCGGCGCCCGCCGCCCGAGGTGTTCGGTTCCGCCGCGCCGAGCCCGAGGCAATAGCTTCCGGTCCCGGAACCCATGGCCTCAGGACAGATCCTCGACCTCGTCGTCGTCCACCACCGTCGCCCCGATGCCGCGGCGCGCACCGCGGGCCTGTTCCTCGATCAGGGCGTGCCGGTGCGGGTGCTGGTGGTCGACAACGGGTCGCCGGGGGCCGACGTGGCGCGGCTGCGCGCATCGCTGCCCCCGGGCGTCGAGGTGCTGGAGCTGGGCGCCAACACCGGGTTCGGCCCCGGCGCCAACGCCGGGTTCCGCTGGTTCCTGAGCCACGAGCCGGCGCCCTGGCTGGGCGTGGCACCCCACGACGGCGAGCCCCTGCCGGGGTGCCTGACCCGGCTGCTCGACGAGGTCGGCGCCCGGCCCCGGGCAGGACTGGCGTCGGCGGACGTGGGTGACGGGCTCACGCCGGTGCTGGACCGGTACTTCGGGGCCATCCCGGCCGAGGCCACCGTCGCCGACGGCTGGGAGCCGGCGGGGTACCCCCACGGCACGCTGATGGTCGCCCGCCGCCAATGCCTCGAGGAGGTCGGCCTCTTCGACGAGCGCTACTTCGCCTACTGCGAGGAGGCCGAGCTGGCGCTCCGGGCACGGGAACGTGGCTGGGAGGTCGGTGTGGTGCGGGGCGCCGAGGTGCGCAACCAGGACGTCGGGTCGAACGCCGAGGTCGTCGACTACCTCCAGCTCCGCAACACGCTGCTGATGGTGCGGGAGCACTCGGGCCTTTACCACGCCACCATCCGCCTGCTCATCGCGCTCTGGCAGCTCGGCGCCGGCCTGGTCGTCCCCCAACGCCGCGGCCCCTACTGGTCGCCGCGGGCGCGCCTGCGGGCGATCGTCGACCACGTTCGCCGCCGCTACGGCCCGCCACCGGACACCCTGACTGCCCGAACTTGCGGCGGTTAGCGCCCCCATGGGGGCCGTAGCCACCGCAAGTTCGGATGGGTGGGTCAGGGCGCCGGGCGTGCCACCCGGCGCTGCAGGCGGCCGTGGGCGTCCTCGAACCCCGGCAGAGGGGCCTGCAGGCTCAGGCCCAGGTCTGCGACCCGGGCGCCCACCAGGTCCTCGACACCGGCCCAGTCCGTGGCGCGCGGTCCGTCGATCCCGCGGTTGTAGGGCTGGTCGAAGACGATCACGTAGGCCCCGGTGTCGCGCAGGGCGACGACGTTGTGGGGGGCGTCCTCCACGTAGCAGTCGGCCTCCACCTGCGGCTTGGCGCCCAGGAAGCACAGGTCCCGGTAGGGGATGTTCATGGCGTCGAGCCAGTCCACCGTGTCGGCGACCGCGGTGGCGTGTCCCCAGTTGACGTACAGGCGGTGGGTGATGATGCGGATCCAGACGCCGGCGTCGGACAGTCGCCACAGCACCTCGGCCACGCCCTCGAAGGCAGGCATGGTCCGGAAGATCCGATGCTCGAGGACCGCCGCCTGGTGGATCCGCTCGAACTCCGCGGGCGACAGGCCCCACTCCCGGAAGTCCCAGGAGCGTTCGAGCGGGAGCGACTCGGGGTCGACCCGGCGGTGCCGGGCCACGATCTCGCGCAGGGCGCCCGTGTAGTCGCCGCAGACGCCGTCGAGGTCGACGCCGAAGATGAAGCTGCTGTCTGTGGCCGTCATGTGTCGGTGCGTCGAGCTTGCCACACCCGGTCGACGATCACGTCGGCCACCACCAGCAGGATCGCGAGCCATGCGAACGGGTGCACACGGTCCATCTCGATGGGCCACTCGTACCCGGGTGCGGGCCCGTGGCGCACCTGGATGTACAGCACGTAGAGCGCGGCGATGCCGAGGGCGATCGGGCTCGCGAGCAGGAGCCAGCGGCGGAACGTCTCGTGGCGCGCCCCGAGCCCGGCGGCCACCCCGATGACGAGCCCCACGGCCGGGCCCGCGACCACGAACCCGAGCAGGCCGACGCCCACGCCGGTCAGCACCGCCGTCCGCATGGTGGGCAGCGCCCCCTCGTAGCGGAAGGCGAGCACCTTCGAGTAGGGCTCGGCCATGGCCGACGGCGCGATGACCGCCGGGCGGGGGCGGCGGATGATCAGGAGCAGGCAAGCGGCGGCGGCCAGCGCCGACACCACGAACGCCAGGTCGACGCGGCGTTGGGGCGCGAACCGCAGGTCGACGACGAACGACTCGTCGTCGGGCACGACCTGCCAACCGTTGGCGAACCCGTCGACGAGCTCGGGGTCGCCGAGCCCCTGGCCGTCGACGTCGGCGGCCCAGCCGTCGTTGAAGCTCTGCCCCAGGACCAGCCAGAACGGCTCCCCGGGGGTCGCACCGGACACCTCGACCTCCACCCGGTCCTGGCCCTCGTCGGCCACGGTCACCCGGGGGACGGCATCGGCCTCGCCGTCGGCGCGGGCCGCGCTCGCCTCGGCCACGAGCGGCCCCGTCTCCGGGGACGCGGCCCCGCCGGCCGCCGAGCGCAGCACGAGCTGGTCGAGGTCGATCCCCAGGAGGTCCCCACGCGCCGTCCGGACGTCATGGTCGCCGCCGTCGAGCTCGACGGCACCGGCGCTGTCGCCGCACGTCGAGATCGCCAGAGGCCGGCGCGCCAGGGCGGCGTCGATGCTGCCGCTGACCCGCACGGCGATGGGGTCCCCGTCGACCGTCAGCAGGTCGTCCCGGCAGCCGCTGTCGAACGTGTCGGGACGGGCGGGGACGCTGGGGCCCGGCAGGCCGATCTCTGCCAGCGCCGCGGGCTGGTCGACGGTGCTGTTGCTCGACCAGTCGTTCGTGGTCACCGCCCTGACGCCGGTGATGCGCAGGCGGAAGGTCGACCCGGTCACGCGCTCGGGCAACGGCACGTCGACGGCGGCGGTGGCGTTCTGCTCGTCCTGGCTCTCGATCGCGGGCACCGGCACCCGGCCGAGCGAGCGCCCGTCGACCGTCACCTCGACCTCGGTGGGAACGGAGTGCAGCCGGTCGGCGACGACCGTCAGCGGTAGGCGGTCGATGGTCTCGGCCCGGGGAAGGTTGACCTCGATCCATTGATGGTTCGGCTTGCTACGCGCGGTGGTCCACGCGGTCGCGGGATCCCCATCGATTGCGGCGCTGGCGACCTCCAGGCTGCCTGCGAGATTGCTGCTGGCGCGGGCCCAGGTCGCCGAGCCGTCGTGCGGGCGGCCGATGAGCCCGTCGATGGCGACCTCGTCGGCCCTCGGCGAGAGGCGAGCCTCCCCGCTCAGGGAGAAGCTGCGGGAGGAGGGGAGGGTGAACCTCCGCTGCATGGCCCTCTCCTCGTCGAGCCGCGTGGTGTCGGTGGGGTCCTGGCGGAGGCGGTTGAGGCTGATGGCGAGCGGGTGGTCCATCGAGTCGGCGCCCGCAGCGTCGAGCAGGTCGTCGGGGAGGCGGACGATCTCGTCGAGCCGCGCGTCGTCGCCGCCGATCCCGACCTCGGCGAAGCCCACGCTGGAGAACCCGCTGTAGCGGGGGACGTCGCCGGCGGTGTCGGACAGGATCTCGAGCGAGAGCTTCTCGAACGTGCGCCGCGGAAACGTCACCACCTGCCCGGGCTCGGCGCGGGACTGCTCGGTGAGGTCCACGTCCATCGCGTCGCCGTCGTCGAACTGCAGCCGGGCCGAACCGATGAAGCGGTTGCGTGGGTCCTTCGTGGCCTGGAGCAGGGTGACGCGATCGGTGGTCACCGGGCTGGTCAGCGTCAGCTCCAGGCGCTCGCCCCGGGCGTCGGAGAAGGCCGCGGTGCGCCAGGCGGTCGCGGGGTCGCCGTCGACTGCGTACGCGGCCCGTTCCTCCGGCGTGAAGGTCACGGGATTGCCGTAGGTCGTGGCCTGCGCCTCGATCCCGCCCTCGTAGACCGCCACCGTCTGGGTCTCGCTGCCGGCGTCGGGAAACACCGGCAGGCGGTTGTCGCTGACGTCGGTGACGAGTGGCTCTTCGTCGGCGGCCTCGGTGAAGCCGCGGGTGTGGCGAATCGTGGTCCAGCGCTCGCCCCGCTTGCGGTTGGAGTCGGTGAGCAACAGGGCGGCGCCGTCGTCGAGCGCAGCGGCGACCTCGTCGTCGTCGAGGGTGGCGCTGTAGCGGACGAGCTCGGTGCCGTCGATGAGCCCGGCCCCGGCGGCGTCGACCAGCCCGGCCCCGTCGCCGGCCACCAGGAGGGCGTTTGCGGGCCCGTGCGCCGACACCAACGGCACCGGGTCGCTCACCGGGAACGTGGCCAGCTCGGGGGGATCGGGGAGCCTCGGATCCGTCAGGATGGCCAGCTCGTCGTCCAGCTGGACCTCGGGAATGGTGATGTTGGGCTCGTGGGGCCCGAACTGCTCCGGCTGGTCGAGCCCGGGGGCGGACTCCATCAGGTCCCAGAAGTTGCGCGGCCGGGGCGTGTTGTAGCGCTCGTACTGCAGGTCGCTCTGCACCAGCACGTCGCCCGCCCGCAGCAACCGGGCGATGGGGGCGATGCTGTCGGGGTCCGCCGTGCGCTCCTGGAACCGCAGGTCGAAGGCGTTGAGCAGGTTGGCGGAGGCGGGCGACCCGTACGGGATGAGCTCGCGCTGTGCCGAGGGCCGATCGACCAGCCCGGGGAGGATGGGGTCGACGGTGTTGCCCCACCGGTAGCTGGCGAAGTCGCTGCCCGGCACGGCCAGAACCCGGTTGTCGTGGCCCTCGGCCTCCAGGTGGTCGGCGGCCTCCTGCCAGTAGGCGGGGATGTCCCGGCGGCGCAGGTTCTCGGGCACGAACTGGCCGAGCCACAGCGGTGGGAGCGCCAGCAGCGCCATCGCCACGCCGCCGATCACGGCCGGCCGGTTCCAGCGGGGCCAGCGGCGCACGATGCTGGTCACGCCGGCGCCGAGGAGCACGGCCAGCCCGAGTGCCACGAGGGGCACCGCCCGGGGCAGGCTGCGCATCGACATGCCCACGTCGGTCAGGAGGAACCGCTTGACGGCCCGCGGCCAGGGCCACAGCGGCCCGTCCTCCCAGGGGTAGGCGCCGACGGCGACGGCGACACCCGTGGCCGCCAGCATCACGAAGTAGGCGCGATGGCGCCACCGTGCGATCACGGCCCCCACGAGGCCGGCGATGGGCAGGAGGAAGGTGACCGCGATGAGCCCGGGCGATTGCGTGTAGTAGGTGCTGGGCTCGATCCACGGACCGAGCCGGTCGTACCCGTAGAAGAACCAGTAGCCCAGGCCGCGCAGCACCTCCTGGCTGACCGAGACCAGCGAGACCGTCTTGGCGGTCTCCGAGTAGCGCAGGATCTCGATGCCGTTGGTCGCCTGCACCGTGAGCCCTGCGATCCACCAGGCCGACACGGGGATCGTCAGGACTGCGATCCTGAGCCCGGCCATGACCACGCGGCGCAGGGTGGCCTCCCTGGCGACCCACACC
This sequence comes from Acidimicrobiales bacterium, assembly GCA_035259985.1. Taxonomy (GTDB): domain Bacteria; phylum Actinomycetota; class Acidimicrobiia; order Acidimicrobiales; family VFJN01; genus DASQUK01. The sequence goes on from DATFVX010000217.1 coordinate 11,520, forward strand.
GCGTGGATGAGCCAGAGGGCCGGCGCCAGCCCGACCAGCAGCAGGGCGGTGGCGTTGATGCTGCCGCAGGTGGCGACCGTGAGCGCGAACAATGCCGGGTAGCGCCAGCCCCGGGTGCGCACGGTCCGGATCGTGAACGCCACCAGCCACGGGAGGGCTGCGAACGGCAGCAGGATGGCCGACAGCCGGGCCACGAGCGTCAGGATGTAGGGCGACAGCGCGTAGGCGAAGGTGGCGACGACCAGTCCCGGCCCGCGCCAACCCAGCGTCCTGAGCAGGTACGCCACCCCAGCGCCGGCGGCGAAGATGATCGTGCCCCACCACAGGCGCTGCGCCACCCAGTCGGGGAGACCGATGGCGTCCGTCAGCCAGAAGAAGGGGCCCATCGGCCAGAGGTAGCCGACGTACTGGTGCGTCACGGTCCCGAGGCCGATCGACGGGTCCCACATCGACCAGGCGCGGCTCAGGAGCTTCCCGGGATCGAGGTAGAGGTAGGTCTTGGTGTCGGCGCTCACCCAGCCCGGCTGGGTCAGCAGCAGGGGGACGTACGCCGCCGCAGCCAGCCCGAGGTGCAGACGGACCGACTGCTTCGTCGGGCGCGGCAGGGGGTTCTTCATCGCGTGCGGCGCTGGGACACCTCGGTCGCGACGACCCGCATGAGCTCGGTGGCGGCGGCCGTCCAATCGAGTTGCCCGGCACGCTCGATCGCGCCCCGGCTGAGGCTGGCCCGCAGTTGCTGATCGCCGAGCACGCGCGCCATGGCCGTCCCCAACGCCACGGGGTCGCCCGGGGCGAGCACGCCGCTGACGCCGTCGATGACCGCGTCCTCGTGGCCGCCGATGCGGGACGCGACCGCCGGGGTGCCGCAGGCGGCCGCCTCGGTGAGGGTCAGGCCCCAGCCCTCTCGGGCCGAGGCCGAGGCGATGATCCACGCCCGCCGGTACAGGTCGATCTTCTCGGCCTCGCTGACCCAGCCCCGGAGCGTGACCCAGTCGCCCGCGTCGAGCTCGTCGATGACCGACTCGACGAGCGGGCGCTCGAAGCCCTCGCCGACGACCTCGAGCATCACGGGACGCGCCAAGCGCCGGCGGGCGACGTCGGCGGCCCGGATCAGGACGTCATAGCGCTTGACCGGAGCGAGGCGACCCACCGCGAGGATGAGGGGGTCCGGTTCCTTGGCGACCTCGCCGGGCGTGTAGCGGGCGTCGACGCCGTTGGGGATGACCCGTACCCGGTCGGCCGGCAGGCCGAGAACGTCCACCAGCTCGCGCCTCGATGACTCCGACACCGTCACGATCGTGGTCCGCCGGTAGAGCGGCGGCGCCACGCGCCGCTCGAACAGCTCGCCCAGGGCGCCGAGACGGGGCCCGAGCGCCATCTTCCACATCTCGGCGTGGACGTGATGGATGACGACGATGCGGGGCCCCCGGCTCCAGAGGGGGCTGAGGAACGGCATGCCGTTCCAGATCTCGATCAGCACGTCGCAGGGCCCGGTGCGCCGGAACAGCTCGGCACCGGCGGCGCGGGGGAACACCATGTGGCGCCCGGCCCGCCGCACGACCCGGTAGCCGTCCCGGACCGCCTCCGTGGGCTGGCCCTGGGCCCAGGACGTGCGGAGCGTGACGTCGACGCCGGCCGCCGCCCATCGGCGCGCCACCTCGTGGATGTGCAGCTCCGACCCCCCGGCCTCCACATCGTCGAGATCGCGCCACGCGAGCACGTGGACGCGGCGGACGCCCGCTTCCGCCGCCATGTCGCCGATCTTGGCGACGGCGACGCCGTCTGGCGCGGCCGGCTCGTACATCGCGTTGCTCAAGGCCCGTGGTGTCCCCAGCTCGAGACGGTTGACGAAGAAGACGTGCACATCCGCTGATGCCCTAATGTGACCGAGCCATGCACGCTAGTGCGGCGACCGGTGGCGTTGGCGATCCCAGGCCGCCCGCGCCGCTCACCGAACTGCTGGGGGCGTTGGACGGGGTCGAGGGCTGGTTCAGCCCCGACCAGGTGGCGCGCCTCGCAGCGAGGGCTGCGGCGGTGCCGCCGGGTGGGCGGATCGTCGAGATCGGCAGCTTCCGGGGTCGCTCGACGATTGCGGCCGCGCTCTCTGCGCCGCCGGGCGTGGAGATCGTGGCCATCGACCCCCACGCCGGCAACGACCGGGGGCCGCACGAGATCGGCGGGTTCGCCGCCGTCGCCGCCGAGGACCACGATGCCTTCCTGGCCAACCTCGATCGCGCCGGCGTGCGGGGCCGCGTCACGTACGTTCGTCGTTTCAGCCACGAGGCCCTCGCGGACGTGGCCGGACCCGTCGACCTGCTGCATGTCGACGGCGCCCACCGGGTTGGCCCGGCGCGCCGCGACGTGCGCGGCTGGGGCGCGCGGGTTGTGCCGGGTGGGACGATGCTCGTCCACGATGCGTTCTCGTCGCTGGGTGTGACCGCCGCGATCGGGGCGGAGCTGCTGGCGTCGGGCCAGTGGCGCTACCGGGGGCGAAGCGGGTCGCTGGCCGAATACCGCCGGGAACCGGTCGTCGGCTGGGCGCGGGTCGGCAACGCCGCACGCCAGCTCGGCGAGGTGCCGTGGTTCGCCCGCAACCTCGCGATCAAGGCGCTGCTGGTGGCGCGGCTCGGTCGGCTCGCCCGGGCCCTGGGCCACGACGGCGAGACCTGGCCGTACTGAGGTCGTCGCGGTGCGCTGCGCCCCTGCGCAACAGGCGATCGCGCACGCACCACCACGCGACCAGCGACATCGCCTCGCCGATGATGTGCCACGACAGCTTCGACACGCCGTGGACGCGGTCCTTGAACGTGATGGGCACCTCGACGACCCGGGCGCCCAGGCGGTGCGCCCGGTAGGCGAGCTCCACCTGCAATCCGTAGCCGGTGGCTCGGGTCGCGCCGGCTTCGATGGTGCGCAGGAGGTCGGCGCGGTACGCACGGAAGCCCGATGTCGCGTCGTGGATCCCCAGTCCCAGCAGCGTCGACGCGTACAGGTTCCCGCCCCGTGACAGCAGCCGGCGAATGGTGGGCCAGTCGGTGATGCCTCCCCCGGCGACGTAACGCGAGCCGATGACGACATCGACGCCGCCGTCGATCCGTCGCAGCAGCTCCGGCAGCATCGCCGGATCGTGCGAGAAGTCGGCGTCCATCTGGACCATGACGTCGTAGCCACCGGTGAACCCATGGGCGAACCCGGCCCGGTAGGCCGCGGCGAGGCCGGTCTTCTCGGGCTGGACCAACGCTTCGATCTGGCCGAGCTCCTCGGCGGCCTTCTTGGCCAGGTCGGCGGTGCCGTCGGGGCTGCTGTCGTCCACCACGAGGATGTCCGCCTCGGGGGCCGATGTCCGTACCTCGCGCAGGATGTCGCCGATGTTCTCGGCCTCCAGGTACGTCGGGATGATGATGAGCGTCGTCATGTCCGAATGTCCGAGCCCCCAGTCGGTTGTCGGGCGGCCAACCTAGCCCGCCGGGTTAACGGGACGTGGACTCAGCAGTGCCGGTACAGCTCGAACAGGCCGCGCCCGCGATCGCCCTCGCCGTACGACCCGACCAAACAGAACTCCTCCTCGATCACCTCGTTCGGCTCGTTGGATCCGAACCTGCGCGAGTCGTTGGGCTCGTCCCAGTTGGCGTAGATCGACGAGAGGACGACGACATCGCTCCGCCGGAGCTCGTCGGCCATCGCCGAGTCCTCGGCGTTGGCGATGCCGGGGTCCATCTCGATGTACCGCGTGGCCGGCTCGAGCTCGGGCATCAGGTAGTACAGGTACGCCTCGCTGTAGTTCGTCCGGCGCAGGTCGACGGGCCCGACGAACAGGGCGTCGCCGGGCTGGGCGATGCGCTCGAGCTCGGGGAGCATCGCGTTCACGGCGGCCACCGCCTCTAGGCGCCCGTAGGGGAAGGTGCGCTCGCCGCGGCGCATGGTGCCGGCCTCGATCGGGTCGACCCCGAAGCTGCGGCCGACGTAGTCCCCGTACACGCCCCAGACGAACGTCGGGGCGAGCGCCAGGGTCGCGACCAGGGGAGCTGCGGCAGCGACGACCGCCGTCCGCCGACCCGACCAGGCCGGGCGCCAGGCCCGCTGCCCCTCGATCACCGCCGCCGGGAGCAGGCCGAGCGGCACGCAGCTCACCCACGCGAGATGCGTCGAGTCGGCCCGCTGGATGGCCTGCGGAAGCAGTCCGACGCAGAAGAGGGCCATGACGAGGAGGCGGCGGTCGCCCCGGCGGGCGGCTGCGACTCCGGCGGCCACGAGCGCGGCGGTGACGGCCAGCAGGAGCCCCACCCACAGCGTGAGCTGGGCCGGGCTGGCTGGCGCCGGCAGCGGCCACGAGGGCTCGATCAGCGCCCCCACCCGCTGGAGGAACCCGTCGAAATGGCTCCACGAGGGTGGGAAGGGAAGGCTGCGCCCGGCGCGGAGCTCGAACACCGGCTCGAGGACGAGGCCCCGCACCACGTTGCCGACGCCGGCCGTGGCCAGGTGGATCGCGTACGGCGCCAGCCCGATCGCGACCCCGCCCGCCAGGCGCTGCCGTGCCGCGCGGTCAAGGCCCGGCCACAGCACCACGGCGGACAGGCCGAGGGCGGCCGCGAGGTCCGGCCGGTAGAGCAGTGCGGCGCCGGCGAGCACGCCGGCGCCGACGAACAGCCGGCCGCGCCGCCGCGACGACGCCGGTGCGGTCCCGCCGGCCAGTGCGGCGTTGAGCGCCCAGAGGCCGAGCGCCAGGCCCCCCGGCCACGCCATGGCGACGAGGCCGGCGGGCGGCAGCAGCACGACCGCCGTCATGACGCCCCCGGCGGCCGCCACCCAGCGTCCCCAGGGACGGACCAGCGCGAACACGCCGAACACCACGCCGAGGAGCTGCAGCAGGCCGACCACCCGCTCCGCCGCGAGCGTCGTCCCGAACACCTTGAAGACGCCCGCGAGCACCCACAGGCTCCCGGGGCCGTACAGGTGGAGGAAGTCCCGGTTCGGGATCTGGCCCTGGAGCACCAGCTCGGGGAAGGTGAGCATGAAGCCCTCTTCCATCGGCGAGCCCGGCGCCCGCCAGAGCTCCACGATCGGCAGCACGCACGCGACGGCGACGATGGCCATCGGCGCCAGCAGCGGCAGCGCGCGTTGGAGGTCGCCACGCCGACGTTGTGCCCCGCGATCGACGGTCGGCCCGGCGGCCGGCGCGGTCATCAGCGCGGGCCCGTCGGTCCCGGCGTCAGTCACGGCGGGCCAATGCGCTCCAGCGCCGCATCCTCGTCACGCTGCGACCAGCCTGCCACCGGATGCGCCGCCAGTCGCGCAACCTGGGATGACAGGTGGCTACGGCCGGTGAGGAAGGCCAACCCGTAG
>DATFVX010000218.1:0-20514 GCA_035259985.1 Acidimicrobiales bacterium
GGGGGGGGGGGGGGGGGGGGGGGGGGGGGGGGGGCTGCGAGACTGGTCCGGTGCCCACCCAGCTGGCGCGGCCCGACCGCCTCACCTACCTCGACCACGCCGCCACCACGCCCCTGCGTGCGGCGGCCCGGGACGCGATGCTGCCCTGGCTGGGGGAGCGGTTCGGCAACCCCTCGGGCGATCACCGCGTCGCCCGGGCCGCCCGGCAGGCGGTGGACGAGGCGCGCGACGCCGTCGCCGCCGTCGTCGGCTGCCGCCCGGGCGACGTCGTGTTCACGAGCGGCGGCACCGAGGCCGACAACATGGCGGTGCGAGGCGTCCACGCCGCCAGGCCGGGACCGGTGCTGTGCAGCGCCATCGAGCACGACGCCGTGCGCAACCCGGTCCGCGCCGTCGGCGGGACCACGGTTGCGGTCGACCCCCGGGGCGTCCTCGACCTCGACGCACTGGGCGCCGCGCTGACGCCCGACGTGACGCTGTTCGCCCTCATGACCGCCAACAACGAGGTCGGCGTGGTCCAGCCGGTCGCGGAGGCCGCCGACCTCGTGCGCCGGCGCGTCCCCGGGGCCGCCGTCCACACCGACGCCGTCCAGGCGGCGAGTTGGCTCGACCTGCGCGCGGCTGTGGCCGGCGCCGACCTCGTCGCCATCAGCTCGCACAAGGTGGGCGGGCCGCAGGGCGTCGGCGCGCTGGTCGCCCGCCCCGGGACGCCGCTCCGCCCCCTGGTGCTGGGCGGCGGGCAGGAGCGCGAGCTGCGGAGCGGCACGCACAACGTCGCCGGCATCGTCGGCATGGCCGCGGCTCTGCAGGCCGCGGCGGACGAGCGCGCCGTGGTCGCCGGCCGGGTCGCCGCCATGCGCGATCGGCTGGCCGCCGGGCTCGTCGCCGCCATCCCGGGCGCCGTCCGGACGGGCGGGGCCGTGGGCGTGCCCCGGCTCCCCGGCACGCTCCACCTGTGCATCCCCGGCATCGAGAGCGAGGCGCTCCTGTTCCTCCTCGACGAGGCCGGCGTGTGCGCGTCCGCCGCCTCGGCGTGCGCCAGCGGCGCCCATCAGGCGTCGCACGTGCTCGCCGCCATGGGGATCGGCCCCGAGCTGGGTGCCGGCGCCCTGCGCCTGTCGTTGGGATGGACGTCCACCGACGCGGACGTCGACTACGCCCTGCGGGTGATCCCCGCCGCGGTTGCCCAGCTCCGTGGTGCGAAGACACACTCCCGAGAGCCGGCGGGACAACGATGAGGGTCCTCGTCGCAATGTCCGGCGGTGTCGACTCGTCGGTGGCCGCCGCCCGCGTGATCGCGGCAGGCCACGAGGTGGTCGGCGTGACGATGAAGCTGTGGGGCGGTGAGTCGGACACCGGGTGCTGCTCGGTGAGCGACGTCGACGACGCCCGCCGCGTCGCACAGCAGCTCGGCATCGCCCACCACACGTGGACGTTCTCCGACGACTTCGACCGCCACGTCGTCGAGCCGTACGTCGACGCCCACCGGCGCGGCATCACGCCGAACCCGTGCATCGAGTGCAACCGCCGCCTCAAGTTCGACCGGCTGTTGCGCCGCGCCGATGCGGTCGGGTTCGACGCGATCGCCACCGGTCACCACGCCCGCATCGCCACCCGTGCCGACGGGACCCGGCGCCTGGCCCGTGGTGCCGACGTCGCCAAGGACCAGAGCTATGTCCTGTACGTCCTCGGCCAGGCGGAGCTGGCGCGCACCCTGCTGCCGGTGGGGGAGATGACCAAGGCCGAGGTCCGCGCGGAGGCCGACGCGCTGGGGCTGCGGACCGCCCGCAAGCCCGACAGCCAGGACGTGTGCTTCATCACCTCCGGCAGGGGCCGGCGGGGGTTCCTCGGCGGACGTATCGACCTGCGCCCGGGCCGCGTCGTCGACGACGCCGGGTGCGAGGTCGGCTCCGTCGAGGCCGTCGAGCTGGTCACCCTCGGGCAGCGGCGGGGGCTGGGCCTGCCGGGCGGGGGCCCGCCCCGCTATGTCGTCGACGTCGATGTGCCCGCGGCCACCGTGCGCGTGGGGCCGGAGCGCGACCTGCTGTGCGAGGGGGTGGCGCTGGAGCGCATGGTGTGGTCCCTGGGACCACCCGTCGCCGACGCCAGCCCGCCGATCGCCGCCCAGTGCAGCGCGCACGGCGCGCCCCGGGCGGCCCGCATCGAGCCCGTCGGCGCCGGCGGTGCCCTGGTGCGCTTCGTTCGCCCCGAGCGGCGGGTCGCTATCGGCCAGTCGGTGGTGCTGTACGACGGCGACGAGGTGATCGGCGGGGGCATCGCCGCCTGATGGCACCCGGTCCGTGACCAAGTTCACGGACCCCGGCGGTTCCGAAACTGTTGCGTCTCGCAATACCGCAGCGCAGTCTGGAACGAGCGGGCCCGCCCGACCCCCACATCCGCGGAGGCTTCATGCTCACCCGAACCGGCTCCGCCGCGACGCCCAGGTCCGACACCCACCGCTGGATCGTCCTCGGGACGATGTGCCTGAGCCTGCTGCTGATCGTGATGGACAACACGATCGTCAACGTCGCGCTGCCGACGCTGCAGCGCGACCTCGACGCCAGCACCACGCAGCTGCAGTGGGTCGTGGATGCCTACATCCTGGTCTTCGCCGGCCTGCTCCTGACCATGGGCTCGCTCGGCGACCGGTTCGGCCGCCGGGGGGCCCTGGCCATCGGGCTGTCGATCATGGGAGCGGCGTCGATCCTGTCGTCGTTCGCCAACACGGCCGACCAGCTCATCACCACCCGGGCGCTGATGGGCGTCGGCGGGGCGCTGATCATGCCCGCCACCCTCTCGATCATCACGAACGTGTTCACGGACCGGAAGGAGCGGGCCCAGGCGATCGCCATCTGGGCCGCCACCGCCGGCGCCGCCGTCGCCATCGGTCCGGTCACCGGGGGCTGGCTGCTGGAGCACTTCTGGTGGGGGTCGGTCTTCCTCGTGAACGTGCCCGTCGTAGTGGTCGCACTGATACTCGGCCAGCTGTTCGTGCCGACGTCGCGGGACCCGTCGGCGCCGCCGATCGACGTGCTCGGCGCCGTCCTGTCGATCGCCGGGCTGGTGGTGCTGGTGTGGGCCATCATCGAGGGACCGGGCGGCTGGACCGATCCCGAGATCCTCGGTGGCTTCGCCCTCTCGGCGGTGCTCCTCGGCGCCTTCGTCCTGTGGGAACGGCGGACCCGATTCCCCATGCTCGACATGAACTTCTTCCGCAACGCCAGGTTCAGCGCGGCGTCCGGGGCGGTCATGCTCACGTTCTTCGCAATGTTCGGGTCGCTGTTCCTGCTCACGCAGTTCCTGCAGTCGATCCTCGGCTACACGCCGCTCGAGGCGGGCATCCGGTTGCTGCCGATGGCGGGCGTGATGCTGGTCATCTCGCCGCTCAGCGCCAAGGTGGTCGAGAGGGTTGGTTCGAAGATCGTGGTGGCGACCGGGCTGTCGATCGGGGCCATCGGGCTCATCGTCGCCAGCCGCCTGACGGCCGGTGCCAGCTACCCCGAGGTGCTCGTGGCGCTCGTCGTCCTGGCGGCCGGCCTGGCGCTCGTCATGCCGCCGGCCACCGAATCGATCATGGGGTCACTGCCGCTGGCCAAGGCGGGCGTGGGCTCCGCGGTCAACGACACCACCCGCCAGGTGGGCGGCGCCCTGGGCGTGGCCGTGCTGGGCTCGGTCATGAGCTCCACGTACGGACCGCGCGTGTCCGAGGCGATCAGCGGGCTGCCGCTGACGTCGGAGCAGGCCACGGCCATCCACGACCAGATCGGCGCCGCCATGCGAGCCGCGGCCGAGATCGGCGGACCGACCGGCCGCGCGCTGGCGGACGCCGCCTCCAGCGGCTTCGCCGACGGCATGAGCACGGCGTTCGTCATCGGGGCCTCCGCCCTGGTGCTCGGCGCGGTGATCGTGGCCCTCTTCCTGCCGGCCCGGGCCCGGGACCACGAGGCGCCGGTCCCGGCGGTCGCCGCGGCCGCGGGCGGGTTGACTCCGGCCGGCGCGGTGGCCGGCGACGGCGATGGGATGGCCGGCGATGGCCATGGGTCCGACGGAGGGACGGCTGCCGGGGTCGGCTCCGCCCCGCCGGCCGCGGCGGCGTCCCCCGACCCGGAGCCGCGGTGACCGACGTCGAGACGATCGCCGACACGCCCGAAGCCGGTGGGCAGCCGGCCGGCGAGGACGAGCCCGTCCTCCGCCGGCCGGGCCGTCCCCGCGATGCTCGAGCCGACGAGGCGATCCTCGACGCCGCCCTCGAGGTGCTGGCCGAGGTGGGACCGGCCCGCTTCACCGTCGACGAGGTCGCGGCCCGCGCGGGCTGCGGCAAGGCGACCATCTACCGGCGCTGGCGGTCGCGGGGGGCCCTACTGCTCGATACCGGGCACCATCGCCTCGGCCTACGCGTCACCGACCCCGACACGGGCTCGGTGCGCGACGACCTCGTGACCATGCTGGGCGAGCTGGCCCGGAAGATGCGCGACACGCTGGCCGGCAAGGTCATGCCCGCGGTCGTGGCCGAGGCCGCGGTCAACCCCGAGATGCGCGCGGTCCTGGCCGCATTCGTCCACGACCGCCGGAAGCCGGCGTTCAACGCCATCTCCCGGGCCGTCGGCCGGGGTGAGCTGCCCGACGACACCGACATCGACCTGGTCCTCGACCTGCTGGGCGGGCTCGTCTACTTCCGCGTCATGCTCGCCGACGACCCGCCCGACGACGCCGTCGTCGCCACGGTCGTCGACACCGTCCTGGCCGGCATCCGCCCGACGGCCGGTCGCTGAGCGCTTCGGCCGCGCGCCGGCCGCCGGCCGCCCCGGCCACGAGTCAGGCCAGGCGGCGGCTCCGGGCCTCGGCCAGGACGGCGCCCGGGCGGGTGGGCGAGACCAGGAGCGCCACTGCCGTCGTCGCCTCGTTCACGCCCGTGCCTCCCCCGGCCGCCAGCACCAGCGACACCGGGGGCGCGACCGTGAGCTCCAGCGCCAGGCCCAGCGCACCCCGGGTCAGGTCCAGCGCCGCGGTGTCCGCCGGCGCGGGCCCGATCGACCGCACGTCGGCCCGCCGCAGCAACACGGGCTCCGCCAGGGCCAGCGGATCGTGCACCACCACGCCGTTGGGCACGAACACCAACCAGCGCCGCGCCAGCGTGTGCAGCGACCTGACCGCGACGGCCGCGGCCGGGAGCCCGATGGCCAGCGCCAACAGACCCACCAGCCACTGCCGGGCGGCCAGCAGCAGGGGACCAGCCGCGACGCCTGCCGCCGCCACGGCCCACACGAGGACCAGCGGCCCGGCGAGCAGAGGCCCGGGCACCCGCAGCGGCATCCGCCGCTCGCCGCCGTAGGACGAGCCCGCCACGAACGCCTCGCCCGTGCCGGGCCAGAAGGCCGCGAGCGCCGCCACGAGGGCAGCGGCCAGTCCCACCACCGCTGCGGTCGACGGCCCGTCGGACACGATGGCGGCCACGGCGACCACCACCGCCGCCGGCGCCGCCACCCGGAGGGTGGTCAGGCTCACGGTCGACAACACCAGGGTCGCCACCAGCACGACGGCCCAGCCGACCCACAGGCCGACGCTGGCGACCAGCTGGACCGGCCGGCTGGCGTCGTCGAGCGCATCGCCCACGGCGGGGCCCAGGAGCACCGGGAGGACGAGCCAGGAGACACGCGCCGGCCAGGCGCCGAGGGATCCCACGGGCCGGGAGATTTGCCGATGGTGGCGTCGGCTGGCTATTCCAGGCGGCGGGTGTAGCCGAGTGGGGGATGAGGTGACCAGGAGCGTGCCACCGCGCCGGAGCGGGAGTCAGCGAGGGACGGCATGAGGGAGGTGCTGCTCCCGATCGGTCTGGCGACCGGCATCGGCAGCCTCCCGCACGAGGATCCCCGTGAGGCCGCGGCGTTCGCGCTCGATCGCCAGCCGCGGCTGCCGGCGGCGCCGTCGCTGCCCCGGCGGTCGCCGGTCGAGGGCATGATCCCGCAGGCGGCCTGGGGCATCGCCGGAGTGGTGGTCCTGCCCGACGGTTCGCTGCTGGTCGACGAGTCGGTCATCGACCCCGCCCTGCCGCTCACCGAGCCGGCGCTGGACGCCGAGCCGTTCGTGGGGCTTCGCACGTTCCTCGATGCCGTCGCCGGCCGTGTCGCACCGTTCAAGGTCCAGCTCACGGGGCCGGTGACGCTGGGCCTGGCCCTCCACGCCGTCGGCGCCCCGCCCGAGCGTGCCTTCGCCGTCGCGGCGATGGCCGTCGAGGCGCGCTCCCGCGAGCTGGTGGCGGCGGCCCGCCGGGCCGCCCCCGGCGCCACCACGGTGGTGTTCCTCGACGAGCCCGGGCTGATCGCGGCCCTCGAGCCCGGCTTCCCCCGGCCGGTCGACGACACGCTGGACCTCGTGTCCTCGGCGCTGGCGTCGATCGAGGGCCACGCGATCGCCGGCCTGCACTGCTGCGGCCGCGCCGACTGGCAGGCGATCCTCCAGGCCGGTCCGCAGATCCTGTCGCTGCCCGTCGACGCCGGCGCCCGCGATCACGCCGGGGCGTTCGCCGGCTTCCTGGAGCGGGGCGGATGGATCGCCTGGGGTGCGGTGCCCACGGACCGGCCCCTCGGCGACGGCGCCGACATCCTCTGGCGCCGGCTGATGGGCGAGTGGGACGTGCTCATCGACGGCGGCTGCGACCCGTTGCTCCTGCTCCAGCAGGCGATGGTGACCCCCGCCTGCGGGCTTGCCGGCCTCGATCCCCTCCAGGCGGACCGGGTGCTCGAGCTCGCCGCCCACCTCGCCCATCGCATCGAGGCCGAAGCGGTAGACGCCGGCCTCAACGTCGGCGCCTGAGTTTCGTTCCGCAACCCGCCGCCGGCTCCAACCGGCGTTCGGATGTGCCGGATTCCGTCGCTTTCGGACGCCGGTTCGAGGCCCGGCTCCAACCGGCGTTCGGATGTGCCGGATTCCGTCGTTTTCGGACGCCGGTTCGGGGACTGGGCGCGTTGCCAGGCGTGGGTCCATCGGTACTCTGCCCGTCATGGCTGACCGGGAGATCGAGGAGCAGGCCGGGGCCTTGCGCGCGGAGATCCGGGAGCACAACCGGCGGTACCACGTTCTCGACGACCCCACGATCAGCGACGCCGAGTTCGACGAGCTGGTGCGCCGGCTGCGGGCGCTCGAGGAGGAGTTCCCCGAGCTGATCACGCCCGACTCGCCGACCCAGCAGGTCGGCGGGGGGCCCATCACGACGCTGTTCGCCCCGGTCGTGCACGGCGTGCCGATGATGAGCCTCGACAACGCCTTCGACGAGGCCGAGCTGCGGGCCTGGGTCGAGCGGCTGCACCGCCGGCTGGCGGGCGCGCCGCCTGAGGGGCCGCCGAATGGCGGGCCCGGGGCCCGAGCGGCCCGCAGCGGGGCTGCGAGAGCGGGGAGCATGTCCAGCGAGGACGTGGGCTACGTCTGCGAGCTGAAGATCGACGGGCTCGCCATCTCGATCCGCTACGAGAACGGCCGCTACGTGCGGGCCGCCACGCGCGGCGACGGGCGCACGGGCGAGGACGTCACCGAGAACGTCCGCACCCTCGACCAGGTGCCCCAGCGCCTGGGCAAGGCCGCGCCCGCCGTCATCGAGGTGCGGGGCGAGGTTTACATGGCGCTGTCGGCGTTCGGGGCGCTCAACGAGCGCCAGCTGGAGGCCGGCGCCCGACCGTTCGTCAACCCCCGCAACGCCGCCGCCGGGGCGCTGCGCCAGAAGGACCCCAAGGTGACGGCGAGCCGGGAGCTGTCGCTGTGGACGTACCAGCTCGGCGAGCTGGACGGGGGCCCCGGGCTCTCCAGCCATCACGAGACGCTGGAGTGGATGGCGGGGCTCGGCTTCCCCGTGAACCCGGAGATCCGCCGGGTGAGTGGTCCCGACGAGGTCCTGGCGTACGGCCTCCACTGGCAGGAGCACCGCCACGACCTCGATTACGAGATCGACGGGGTGGTGGTCAAGGTCGACGACCTCGCTCGGCGCGAACTGCTGGGATCCACGAGCAAGGCCCCCCGCTGGGCCCTGGCGTACAAGTTTCCGCCCGAGGAGCGCACCACTCGACTCAACGACATCCTCGTCTCCATCGGCCGCACGGGACGCGCCACGCCCTACGCGGTGCTCGAGCCGGTGTTCGTCGGCGGCGTCACGGTGGGCCAGGCAACCCTCCACAACGAGGACCAGGTGAAGGCCAAGGACGTCCGTCCCGGCGACAGGGTGATCGTCCGCCGGGCCGGCGACGTGATCCCCGAGGTGGTCGGCGCAGTGATCGCCGAGCGGCCGGAGGGGCTCGAGCCCTGGACCTTCCCCACGCACTGCCCCTGCAGCATCCGATCCCACCTCGTGCGGACCGAGGGTGAGGCGGAGCATCGCTGCATCCACCCCGAATGCCCCTACCAGCGTCAGGGGGCGATCGAGCACTTCGCCGGCCGCGGCGCGCTCGACATCGACGCGCTCGGCACCAAGCGGATCTCCCAGCTCATCGCCGAGGGCATGGTGCAGAGCGTCGCCGACCTCTACGACCTCGACTGGGACCGGGTGGAGAAGCTCGAGCGCATGGGTGCCCTGTCGACGTCCAACCTGCGCGCCTCGATCGACGCGTCGCGGTCGAGGCCGGTGGAGCGGCTGCTCGTCGGCCTCAACATCCGGCACCTCGGGCCGGCCGGCGCCGAGGCGCTCGTGGCCGCGTTCGGCGACCTCGATCGCATCATGGGTGCGTCGGTGGAGGAGCTGGCCGCGGCCGACGGGGTCGGCCAGGTCATCGCGGAGTCCGTCCAGGCGTGGTTCGCCGACCCCGCGAATCGCGAGCTGATCGAGCGGCTGCGCGCCGCGGGGCTCAACTTCGTCGGCTCGGCGACGGGCGCCGGCAACGGCGGGACCAAGACGCTGGCCGGCCGGACCGTGGTCGTGACCGGGACCCTCGAGGGCTTCAGCCGCGAGGAGGCCGAGGCGGCCATCAAGGCCCGGGGCGGGAAGTCGCCAGGCAGCGTGTCCGGCAGGACGACCGCGGTGGTGGTGGGCGAGGGACCCGGCGCGTCGAAGCTCAGCAAGGCGGAGGAGCTGGGCGTCCCCGTCCTCGACGAGGCGGGGTTCCGCAGGTTGCTCGAAACCGGCGAGCTGCCCACCTAGCCGCCCTCCCCGCTCGAATCAGACCACCGTGAAGCACCAGGGGATCTGGCGGGCGGTGTCGCGGCTCTCCGCGATCGGCCAGACGACCGCCGTGACGCAGTTGAGGCCCGCCCGGAGCTGCTCGACCACCTTGCCGTCGCCCGGCGTGAACTCGATCCGGGCCAGCTCGGGGGTCAGCTTCAGCTGGTCCGCCGGGATCTCGACGTCGTTGAGGACGAGCGTGCCCTCCCAGCCGGACACCAGGTCGACGCCGACGGTCGACTGCTGCGGCACCTGGCTGTTGGGCGCCGGGATGCGCTGCTCGACGATGTCGTTGCCGATTGCGGCCGACGTGCCCAGCTGGTCGTCGCCTTCGTCGCTGGTGGCGAAGTAGGCGGCCACGAACGCGGCGATCGCCAGCGCCAGCACGAAAATGGCCACGAGCTTGAAGCGCGTGCTGTACGGGGAGCTGGTGGTGCTGGCCATTGCGGTCGCCCATCGTCGCACGGCGGGTCCGCTGGGCGGTAACCGACAGCACCCGCACGCCTGACCCCGACCGGCGGCTCCCCTGATGGCGCGGGTCTGCGACCGACCGTACTCTCCGGCCCGACCCCGGCCGCCGCCCCTGATGGCGCAGGTCTGCGACCGACCGTAACCTTTCGGTGTGGCCATGACCCGCATGACCGATCAGGTCGGTCGTGTGCTGGGTGGGCGTTACAGACTTCTCTCGGCGGTCGGATCCGGAGCGTCGGCGCACGTCTACCTGGCAGACGACGTCCGCCTGCGCCGCCGGGTCGCGGTCAAGGTCCTGCATCCGGCCCTCGCGAACGACGAGCTGTTCCTGCGGCGCTTCCGCGCCGAGGCCCGCGCCGCGGCGGCGCTGAGCCACCCCCACATCCTGGCCGTGTTCGACTGGAGCGGAGACGACGACTCGCCCTATCTCGTCACCGAGTTCCTCGGCGGGGGCAGCCTGCGCTCGATGCTCGACGCGGGCCACCGCCTGACGACCGCGCAGGCGCTGGTCGTCGGGCTGGAGACGGCGCGTGCGCTCGACCATGCCCACCGGCAGGGCTTCGTGCACCGTGACATCAAGCCGGCCAACCTCCTGCTGGGCGACGACGCCCGCCTGCGCGTGGCGGACTTCGGCTTGGCCCGCGCCATTGCGGAGGCCGGTTGGACGGAGCCGACGGGTGCGATGCTCGGCACGGCGCGCTACGCGTCGCCGGAGCAGGCACGCGGGGAGTCGGTCAACGGCTCCAGCGACATCTATTCGCTGGCGCTCGTGCTGATCGAGGCGGTGACCGGGTCGGTGCCGTTCAGCGCCGACACCACCATCGCCACCCTGATGGCCCGCCTGGAGCACCCCTTGGTGGTGCCCGAGGTCATGGGGCCCCTGACCGGCGTCCTCACCCAGGCCGGCGGCCTCGACGCCGGCAAGCGGCCCGACGCCGCCGCCTTCGGCGCCGGGCTCATCGCGGCCGCCGAGCGGCTGGCGCGGCCGGCGCCGCTCCCGTTGACGCCGCCCGCCGCAGACGGGGCCGCGGCCGACGACCCGCGCGACAGCACGCTCGTGCGACCCGAGGTGCTCGCACCCGGCAACGGAGCCGCGACCGGCGGGGACGGCTCGGCGAGCGCCCTGGCGGTAGGGCCCGGCGGTGCCGCCGGCAGCCAGGTGGTGGGCGTTCCCGTGGGCGACGCCGAGAACGCAGTGAGCGGGCTCCCCTCACCCTCGCCCGGGGGGACGTCGGGCCTCCCCATTGCGGCGCCCGCGACCGGGACCGGACTCGACGGCGCCAAGGCCACCTCGACGACCGTCCTGCCGCCGCCCCCCAACGTCCCGCCCCCACTGCGAACTGGCCCGACGCACACGCCCCCGGGCGGGACCGCAGCGCTGTCGGCCGGCGATCGCAGCGCCCGGCGGCTCATGCTGGGCGCCGCCGTGGTGGCGGTGGCCGTGGCCATCGGGGTGGTGGGCTCCTGGGTCTACATCCGCACCCAGGTGCCCTCTCACACCGTGCCGAGCGAGCTCGTCGGCGCGCAGCAGGACGAGGTCGTAGAGATGATCGGGGGCAACGGCTGGAACATCGTGACCCAGCGGGACTACTACGACAACACCGACGAGGGCGAGGTCGTCCGCACCGTGCCGGAGCCGGGTGCGTCGCTTCGCGAGGGCGAGACGCTGACGTTGCATGTCTCGTTGGGGCCGCCGCTGGTGCCGGTCCCGCAGGACCTCGTCGGTCTCAGCGAGCAGGAGGCCGAGGACCGGCTGGCCACCGCAGGGCTGAAGGCCGACATCCAGCGGGAGCCCAGCGACGAGGTCGACGCCGGCACCGTGATGGGGCTCGGTGAGGGCGTGTCGGGCCAGGCGCCCCGCGGGTCGGCGGTGCCGCTCATCGTGTCGTCGGGGTCCGATGAGCCCAAGATCCCCGACCTGGAGGGCGAGCAGTACCAGGATGCGGTGGACGAGCTCGAAGCCATGGGCCTCGATGTCGAGCTCGACTTCCGGGATGCGAGGAGCGGTCGCGACGAGGGCGAGGTCATCCGCACCGACCCCGACGAGGGCAAGCGCGTCGACCAGGGGTCGACGGTGGTCGTGGTCGTGGCCGGCGGGCAGGTCAGCGTTCCCGACGTCGCCGGCGCGACCCTGGACGACGCCCGAGGGATGCTCGAGGACGCGGACCTGTCCGTCGGCATGGTGTTCGGGCCCGAGGACGGCGTGGTTCAGCTGACGACGCCGCTCAGCAACACCGAGGTCGACCCGGGCACCGCCGTCGATCTGGTCATGGTTCCGGATGGCTGACGGTCACACGAAACCGCAGCGAACGCCACGAGAACTGGGCCTTGACCTGAGGCTGCGCTTGGGGGACGCTTCCAACTGACGGGAGCCCCCCTCCCGTTCGGGGCCGTCACTCCCGCGGGTCGAAGCGTAAATCGAGACTTAAAGGTTTTCCGGCTACTTTTTGGTTGCCGGGTGCTAGCAGCAAGTAAACTCCCAACTACAGAGCGTGCCGGGCCCGTTGGGGCGGTATGCCGGACGCGGTGTTCCCCAGCCGCCGCGATGAGGCTGCCGCCCCAGCCGGCTCGGCACACTCCGTTTTGGGGCTGCGCTACTCGGTGATCGCCTGGATCTTGGCCGTCAGCTCGGGGTTCGGGGGGCCTGACTGGAGTGCCATCGCCTTGGTCATGTCGCCCTGGAGCTTGATCTTGCCGGCCATGAAGGCCTGCATGCCCGCCTGCGGATTGGCGTCGACCATCATCGCCTTGGCGGTGTCGTAGTCGAGCGTCGCGGTGACGTCGGCGGCGTCGAGGAGGCCCAGCTCGAGTTCGACCGAACCGCTCGTCGTGTCCATGTGGGCCTCGACCATGCCCTCGCCGAACGGGACCTCGGTGATGACGAGGTTCATCTTGACGGGCTGGGGGGCGGTCGTCGGCGCATCCACCTCTTCGCGGATCTTCCGGGCCGCGTCCACCCACTCATCCGACAGGAACTTGTAAGGCACGAGGCGATCCTCCCTGGTCGGCTCGAAAGCTGCCGCATGCTAGCGCGGGTGTTTGCAGCCGACGTGCAAGCGTCCGCGGCATCGCTGGGCGGCTGGTTTGGGCTAACCGGCCGTCGTGGTGGTGGTCTCCGACCCGCCGGACTCCGATCCCTCGGAGCCGGGCACGGGCTGCCCCGTGCACTTCTCGATGATCGAGTCGACCGTCGGCTTGGTGCCCGAGGGGAAGTCGTTGGGATTGTCGGCGGCGGCGAGGTCGTTCATCTCGTCCTGGTTGAACGCTTGGTCGAACTCGTCACCCATGCAACGGGCCTGGTCCTCGTCCATCCCGGCATTGGTCATGGCGTCGACCACGTCGCCGGCGTCGGCGTCGTTGTTGGTGCACGCCGAGAGCGACAACGCGGCGACGGCGGCGAGTGCGACCAGGCCTGGACTACGGATCATGGAGGGTCGGACCTTTGTGCTAGCGGAATGACCGGTCAAGGCTAGCCACGGCCGCCCCCTGGGGCACATTGGCGGCGCCGTTCAGACGGTGGCCGCCCGCGCGCCGGCATGGCCGCGCAGCGCAGCCACGGAGGCGCGGGCGGTGCGCTCGTCGGCCGCCAGCATGCGGGCGACCAAGCGGGCGACGTAGCTCGACAGCTCGTCGAGGGAGAGGTCGACCCGGTGGGTGCGATGGAAGTGGCCGAACTGGCCCACGGTGCCGACGACCGACAGGGCCAGAAGCTCCGGCGGGTCGTCGCCGGTCACGGTGCCGTCGTCCTGGCCCGCCACGATCAGTGTCGTCACGTCGCGTACGTGCTGCTCGGTCCCCTGCCGCAGCACGTCCGACACCGTGTGCCCCTCCACCTCGAGGAGCGAGAAGAACGGCGCGTTCTCCGCCATGAAGCGGACGCTCGCCACCGACCCCTGCAGCAGGCGGGTGAGGGCCGGCGCGCGGTCGTCCATAGCCGCCGCCTGTTGGCGCCGGAGACGACGCCGCATCTCGGCGGCCAGCTCCCGGAACAGGGCCTCCTTGTTCTCGAAGTACCAGTAGAAGAGTCCCTTGGCGACGCCCGCGGCGTCGACGATGTCGACCACGCGCGTCGAGGCATAGCCCTGCTCGGCGAAGAGGCGTGCGGCGGCATCGAGCAGCTGCTGCTTGCGCTCGGCGCCCTGGGTCGTGAGCTGGCGGTCGGACATCGCGAGCGACAGTGTTGCGAGCCTTGACCCAGGGGTCAATCCGGCCGGCGATCCACCCGGCGCCCCGGATGGCCTGGTCTGACGGTCGACGGCATGTCGCCGTAGGGTCTGAGCCATGGCCACCACGCCGGACGGCAAGGAGATCATCCCCGGAGCCGAGCCCTGGTCGGCGCCGGGTGGACCTCACGGGGCGCTCGTCATCCACGGCTTCACCGGCAATCCCCAGTCGATGCGGGGCCTCGCGGAGGCGCTGCACGGCGCAGGGTACGCGGTCGAGCTTCCGCTGCTACCGGGTCACGGCACGTCGGTCGACGACATGATCGAGACCGGGTGGGGGGACTGGTCCACCGCCGCCGAGGCGGCCTACGAGGACCTGGCGGCGCGCGTGGACAGGGTGGTGGTGGCGGGCCTGTCGATGGGTGGGGCGCTGGCCTTGTGGCTCGCGGCGCGCCACCCGGAGATCGCGGGGGTGGTCTGCGTCAATCCGGTGGTGGTGGTGGGCGACGAGCTGGTCGACGGGATTCGCCAGACGGTCGAGGGCGGCGTCGACCGCATCCCGGCCATCGGCGGTGACCTGGCCGACCCGGCCGCTCACGAGATGGCGTACGACGCCACGCCGCTGCGACCGCTGCTCAGCCTCGCCGACGTCGCCGCCGAGACGGTCGACGAGCTCGCGAAGATCGCCTGCCCGGTCCTGCTGATGACCAGCCCCCAGGACCACGTGGTCGACCCCCACAACAGCGACGTCATCGCCGCGCAGGTCTCGGGGCCCGTGGAGCGGGTCACCCTGGAGCGCAGCTACCACGTCGCGACGCTCGACTACGACAAGGACCTCATCCTCGAGCGCGCGATCGAGTTCGCAGGCCGCGCCACGGCACCGGGCTGACGTTCCCGCGCCCGTCTAGGGCCCGGCATCTCCTGCCCGGGTTCGTACCGGGCCCGCGTACGATCCAGCCCGACCCCACCCGCCGCCCCTGATGGCGTCGGTCTGCGACCGACCCTCTACTCTCCCCTGCATGGCGCAGATCACCCGCGACGAGGTCGCGCACGTGGCGCGGCTGGCCCGCCTCCTGCTCACCGACGAGGAGATCGACACGTTCACCGAGCAGCTCGGCAAGGTCCTCGACCACGCCCGCGACGTCGAGGCGCTCGACGTGGCCGACGTCCCCCCGACGGCGCATCCCTACCCGCTCGTCAACGTCGTGCGCCCCGACGAGGAGGTCCCCTGCCTCGACCGCGATGTCGTCCTCGCCGGGGCGCCGGACACCGAGGGCGGCCTGTTCCGCGTCCCGCCGGTGCTCGGGGACGCGCCATGACCGCGCCCGCACAGAGCGCCCTCGACATCGCCGCCGAGGTCCGGTCCGGCGAGCGCCCCGCGGGCGACGTCGTCGACGAGCACCTCGCCGCCATCGAGGCCCGGGAGCACGAGATCCACGCGTTCAACCTGGTGCTGGCCGACCAGGCCCGCGAGGCGGCCGTGGCCATCGACCGCCGGGTGGCGGCGGGCGAGGACCCGGGCCCGCTGGCCGGCGTCCCGGTCGCGCTCAAGGACAACATCTGCACCGAGGGCATCCCCACCACGTGCTCGTCGCGGATCCTCGAGGGGTGGCGGCCGCCCTATGCCGCCACCGTGGTCGAGAGGCTGGCCGAGGCGGGCGCCATCGTGATCGGCAAGACCAACCTCGACGAGTTCGCGATGGGCAGCTCCACCGAGAACTCCGCGTTCGGGCCCACCCGGAACCCGCACGACACGACCCGGGTCCCCGGCGGGTCGTCGGGGGGGTCCGCCGCGGCCGTGGCTGCCGGCTTCGCAGGGCTGGCGCTCGGCTCCGACACCGGCGGGTCGATCCGCCAGCCGGCGGCGCTGTGCGGGGTCGTGGGCATGAAGCCCACGTACGGCCGGGTGTCCCGCTACGGCCTGGTGGCGTTCGCCAGCTCGCTCGACCAGATCGGGCCGCTCAGCCGCAGCGTGGCCGACGCCGCCGCGCTGTACGAGGCGATCGCCGGGCACGACCCGCGCGACACCACCTCGATCCCCGAGCGCGTGGGTGACGTGAGCGCCGCGCTGGCCGAGGGCGTCGCGGGGCTGCGGGTCGGCGTGGTGACCGAGCTGTGCGAGGCCGAGGGCATCCAGGCCGACGTGCTGGCCCGGGTGCGCCAGGCCATCGACGCGCTGGAGCACGCCGGGGCCAAGGTCGAGGACGTCTCGGTGCCCGCGGTCGTCTACGGGCTGACCGCGTACTACCTGATAAACCCGGCCGAGGCGTCGAGCAACCTGGCGCGGTACGACGGCGTGCGCTACGGGCTCCGCGTGGACGCGCCGACGACCGGCGAGATGTACGACCGCACCCGCACGGCGGGGTTCGGGGCCGAGGTCGAGCGGCGCATCATGCTCGGCACCTATGCGCTGTCGGCCGGCTACTACGACGCGTTCTACGGCAAGGCGCAGCGGGTGCGCACGCTCATCATCCGCGACCTCGACGCGGCCTATGAGCGCTTCGACGTGCTCGTCGGTCCCACGGCGCCGTCCACTGCGTTCCCGTTCGGGGCCAAGACCGCCGACCCGCTGACCATGTACCTGAACGACGTGTGCACGATCCCCTCGAACCTGTCTGGCCACCCCGCCATCTCGGTCCCGTTCGGCGCCGGCGACGACGGTCTACCCGTCGGGGTGCAGGTGATGGCGCCGGCGCTGGGCGAGGCGACGATGTTCCGGGCAGCGGCCGCGATCGAGGCGGCGGCGCCGGGTGGGAGGGACGACGCGTGACCGTCAGCAGTACCACTCCCTCGGCCTCCACCTCCACCGGGTGGGAGACCGTCATCGGGCTCGAGGTTCACACCGAGCTCGCCACCCGGACCAAGCTGTTCTGTGGCTGCCCCAACCGCTTCGGCGACGAGCCGAACACCAACGTGTGTCCGGTGTGCCTCGGCCTCCCGGGTTCGCTGCCGGTCCTCAACGAGCAGGCCGTCACCCTGGCGATGCGCTTGGGCCGCGCCCTGCGCTGCGAGGTGCGGAGGTCGATCTTCGCCCGGAAGAACTACTTCTATCCGGACATGCCGAAGAACTACCAGATCAGCCAGTACGACCTGCCGATCAACGTGGAGGGTGCGTTGGAGCTGCCACACTCCGGCGCGATCGTGGGGATCGAGCGGGCGCACATCGAGGAGGACACCGGGAAGTCCACGCACGTCGGCGGCGGCGGCCGCATCCACGACGCCGGCTACAGCCTCGTCGACTACAACCGGGCCGGCGTCCCCCTGCTCGAGATCGTGTCCAAGCCCGACCTGCGTTCGTCCGACGACGCCCGGGCCTACGTGTCGGAACTGCGGGCGATCCTGCTCGCCACGGACGCGTCCGACGCCAAGATGGAGGAGGGGTCGCTGCGCGTCGACGCGAACGTCTCCGTCCGTCGCCCGGGCGACCCCTTCGGCACCCGCTGCGAGATCAAGAACCTCAACTCCCTCCGGTCGCTGGGCCGGGCGATCGAGTACGAGGCGCGCCGCCAGATCGAGCTCATCGAGTCGGGCGAGGTGGTGCGGCTGGAGACCCGGCACTGGAACGAGGACGAGGGCCGCACGGGCACGCTGCGCACCAAGGAGGAAGCGGAGGACTACCGCTACTTCCCGGAGCCCGACCTGGTCCCGCTCGACCCCGACGACCGCTGGATCGCCCGCGTCGAGGCGGAGTTGCCCGTCCTGCCGGCCGGACGCCGCACCGCGCTGGCCGCCGCCGCGGGGGTGGCCCCCGACGCGCCCGCCGTCGCCATCGCCGTCGAGCGCGGGCTCGACGGGCTGGCGGTGGCCGCCATTGCGGCCGGCGGCGATCCGGCGCGCGTCCTCACCCACGTGGAGCACAACCTCGCCGTCGAGGGTGCCGGGGGGCTGGACCCCGCCGGCCTGGCGGCGTTGGTGTCGATGGAGACCGCGGGCGAGCTCACCGCCACCCAGGCCAAGGACGTGCTGGCGGAGATGGTGGCAACCGGGGGCGATCCCGCGGCGATCGCCAAGGCGAAGGGCTACGAGGCCATGGGCGCCGACGACCTGGCCGCGGCGGTCGACCAGGTCATCGCCGCCAACGCGGACCAGTGGACACGCTTCGTCGAGGGCGAGGGCAAGCTCATGGGATTCTTCGTGGGCGAGGTCATGAGGGCCACCAAGGGCCAGGCGGACGGCAGGGCGGTGACCGCCCTGCTGCGCCAGCGCGCCGGCGCCTGACCTGACTGGGCCTGGGGCCGTCAGCTATTGCCTCGGCATGTGCGGGCGGCACGTGCGAGTCTGCCGCCCGTGGCCTGGAAGGCGAGGCTGATCGATCCCGGCGAGCTGGAGGCCACCATCGACCTCACGGCGCTGGCGTTCGCCGTGGGTCCGCGGGCGACCGAGAACTATCGCCGGCAGACGGCGATGATGACCGAGCCGGACCGGGTGTTCGTGGTCGAGGACGGCGACGTGTTCGCCGGCACGGGCGCGGCGTACTCGATCGCGGTCGCGCTCCCCGGCGGCGGGACGCTGCCGCTCGCCGGCGTGAGCGAGGTCGGCGTGTCGCCGGCCCACCGGCGGCGCGGGATCCTGCGGGCGCTCATGGAGGCCGTGCACGACCAGGCCCTCGACCGCGGCGACCCCATCGCCGGGCTGACGGCCAGCGAGGGCGGCATCTACCGGCGCTTCGGCTACGGCGTGGCCACGCGGTACCAGTCGCTCTCCATCGACCGCCCCGCGGCCGCCGAGGTCGACGCACCGGCCGGTGACGGCGCCGAGCCGCCGGCGGCCGGCGGGGCGGCGGGCCGCATCCGCCTGATGTCCGCCGGCGAGGCCCGTCCGGTGCTGCCGGCCGTGTGGGAGCGCTACTGGCGCCAGGTGCCGGGCGAGGTGGGGCGCCCGCCCGTGTGGTGGGACCTGCTGGCACTCGATTTCGAGGAGGACCGCGACGGCGCCAGCGCCCGTTTCGTCGCGGTGCACGACGACGCCGGCGGCGTTCCGGACGGGTTCGTCACCTACCGCGTCAGGCGGGGATGGGGGAGCGGGCGCCTCATGCCCCATGAGCTGTTCATCGAGTCCGTCGCCGCGATCGACGACGACGTCGTCGCCGCACTGCTGCGGTTCGTTCTGGGCGTCGACCTCGTCGGCACGGTCGAGTGGCCGGCCGCGCCGCTCGACCTCCCGTTCCGCTGGCGCCTCGCCAACCCCCGTGCCCTCCGGGTGACGCGGGAGGTCGACCACCTGTGGCTGAGGCCGCTGGACGTCGCTGCGTGCCTGGCGGGCCGCCGCTACGGCATCGAGGGCGCGTGCGTGCTGGAGGTGGTCGATCCGGCCCGCCCGCCGCTGGGCGGGCGCTTCCGGCTCGAGGGTGGGCCCGACGGCGCCGACTGCCGGCGCAGCGATGCCGAGCCCGACCTGGCGCTCGGTGTCGCCGACCTGGGCGCCGCCCTGCTGGGCGGCGTGTCCTGGTCCATGCTCCATCGCGCCGGCCTGGTCGACGAGCGCACGCCGGGGGCCGTGGCGCGTGCGGATCGCATGTTCCGCCCCGAGCGGACGCCGTACTGCTCGACCGACTTCTGAGGCGCCGGCGGCTCGGGCGTCGATCGCCGAAGCGGCTCAGCCGCCGGACACCGCCGGCATGACCGCGACCTCTACCCCCGCCGCCAGCGGCGTGTCCTGCTCGGACAGGTCGCGGACGTTGTCGTTCCCCAGGAACAGGTTGACGTGCCTGCGCAGGCGCCCCTGCTCGTCGCGTATGCGGCGCTCGAGATCGGGACGGGTCGTCGCCAGGTGGTCGAGCAGGGCGCGGATCGTCGGCTTCTCCCCGAGCTCGCCGAGGTCGACGTCGAGCGCCGGGCTCCCGCCGGCGTACGTCCGCAGGCTGGCGGGCACCCGCAGGTGGACGGCGCCGGGCCCCGGCGTCACCGCAGCTCGGCCGCCCTGACCACCAGGACGTCGGGCAGGTGCCGGGCGATCGACGTCCACGACGCGCCCTCGTCGGCGCTGGCGAACACCTCCCCGGAGCGGGTCCCGAAGTACACGCCCGCGGGGTCGCAGTCGTCGGTGCACAGCGCGTCCCGGAGCACGCTCACGTACGCGTGCTCGTCGGGCAGCCCGTCGGAGAGCGGCTGCCAGCTCTCACCGGCGTCGGTGGTGCGGTAGATGCGGCAACGGTCGTCGGGTGGCATCCGGTGGGCGTCCTTGACCAGCGGATAGACGTAGGCCGTGGCCGCCCGGTGCGGATGCGCGGCCACCGGGAAGCCGAAGTCTGCGGGCAGGTCCTCGCCGATCGCCGTCCACGTGGCGCCGAAGTCGTCGCTGCGGTAGACGCCGCCGTGGTTCTGGAGGAACAGCTGGTCCGGCCGGTCGGCCTGGCCCGCGAACTTGTGGACGCACTGGCCGAACTCGGGGCGCGGGTCGGGCGCATGCCAGGCGTCGATCCCGGTGTTCGAGGCCTCCCACGACTTGCCGGCGTCGTCCGTGCGGTACACGCCCGCCGCCGACACGCCGACGAGCATCCGGTCGGGGTCGGTGGCGTGCGGCATGATCGTGTGCAGGCACAAGCCGCCCCCGCCGGGCATCCACCGTTCGCGGTGAGGATGGTCCCAGAGGCTCTCCACCAGCGAGAACGTCTCGCCGCCGTCCTCGGAGCGGAACAGGGCTCCAGGCTCGACACCCGCCCACACGAGGCCGGGCTGGTCGGCACCGGCGGGCCGGAGCTGCCAGGTCCGCACCAGGGCGGCGCCGGTCTCGGCGGGG
>DATFVX010000219.1:0-36419 GCA_035259985.1 Acidimicrobiales bacterium
CTACCTCGAGCGCTACCTCACCTGGCCACGGCACATCGAGATGCAGGTGTTCGCCGACACCCACGGCAACGCCGTCTGGGTCGGCGAGCGGGACTGCTCGTCGCAGCGCCGCCACCAGAAGCTGATCGAGGAGAGCCCGGCGGCCGCGTTCCCCGACGAGACCCGCCAGGCCATGGGCGACGCCGCGGTCCGGGTGACGAAGGCGTGCGGCTACGTCAACGCCGGCACCGTGGAGTTCCTGTACCAGGACGGCACGTTCTACTTCCTGGAGATGAACACCCGGCTGCAGGTCGAGCACCCGGTCACCGAGCTGGTGACGGGGCTCGACCTCGTGGCGGAGCAGATCCGGGTGGCGTCCGGCGACCCCCTGTCGTTCGCGCAGGAGGACATCGCGCGCCGCGGCCACGCCATCGAGGTGCGCATCAACGCCGAGGACCCGGCAGGCGGCGCCTTCGTCCCCTCACCCGGACCGATCACCACCCTGCGGGTGCCCCAGGGTTACGGCGTGCGTTGGGACGGCGGCTACGAGGCCGGCGACGAGGTCAGCCAGTTCTACGACAACCTGCTCGGCAAGCTGATCTGTTGGGGCGCCGACCGCGACGCCGCCATCGCCCGGACGCTGCGGGCGCTGGCCGAGTTCGAGGTCACGGGGATCCCCACGACCATCCCTGCGGACGTCGCCATCCTGCGTCACCCCGACTTCGTCGCTGCCCAGCACTCGACCAAGTGGGTCGAGGAGCGGCTGGACCTGTCGGGCGTCGCCGCCGACCTTCGCTCGCCGACCGAGGACCGCGAGGGTGGTGCCGAGCCCAAGGTCCGGCGGGACGTCGACGTGGAGGTCAACGGCCGGCGGTTCGGCGTGACCGTGTGGGTGCCCGAGTCCCAGGCCGGCCCGGCGGTTGCTGCGCCCGGCGCCGCCGGCCGCGCCTCGCCCCGACCCCGGCGGTCGTCCGGCGCATCGGCCCGGGCGGCGGGAACCGGGGCCGTGGTCGTGCCCATGCAGGGCACGATCGTGAAGGTGCTGGTGTCCGAGGGCGACGAGGTCGAGGCGGGCCAGACCGTGTGCGTGCTCGAGGCGATGAAGATGGAGAACAACATCGCTGCCGACAAGTCCGGGACGGTCAAGGAGGTCAAGGTGACCGCCGGCCAGTCCGTCGGCTCGGGCGACGTCGTCGTCGTGATCGAGTAGCGCCGAGGATCAGCCGGGGACCTCGTACGTCGGCACCATCACCGCGCGGGCCAGCGTGTGGAAGCCGAGGTTGAAGCCGACGAACGCCGGGGACGCGCTGGCGTCGGGGCCGAGCTTGTCGACGTCGAGGGCGTGCACTGCGAACACGTAGCGATGCGGGCCGTGGCCGGGCGGCGGACCGGCGCCGATGTACGCCTGGTCGCCTGCGTCGTTGCGGGCATGGATGGCGCCCTCGGGCAGCCCCAGCTTGTCGCCCGATCCGGCCCCCCGGGGCAGCTCGGTGACGTCGGCCGGGATGTCGAACACGACCCAGTGCCAGAAGCCGCTGCCGGTCGGCGCATCGGGGTCGAAGACCGTGACCGCGAAGCTCTTGGTCTCGGGCGGGAAGCCCTCCCACCGCAGGTGCGGTGAGGTGTTGCCGCCGTCGAGCCCGAAGCGCTTGTCGGCCACATGTTCGTTGTCCAGCGTGTCGCCGTCGGCCACGTCGTCGCTCGTCACCGTGAAGGACGGGACCGGGGGCAGGTGGTCGTACGGGATCGGTGGCTTGGGCGTATCCGGCATTGGATCCTCCGTTGTCGTGCTCGGGGATGGTCTCATCTTGGAGCACCGGAAGCGGCGACGCGCGTCTACTCGGCAGCGTCGGCGAGCGCCGTCGGTGTAATGAGCTTGACGCCCACGGGCGCACCTGCCACCGTCCGCGCCCACACCACGAGCACTGACGTGCCGTGGACGGCGGAAGGAAAACGGCGGAATGAAGAAGAGGAACGCGGTCGTCGCGCTCGCGCTGACAATGGCGATCGCCATGGGGTCAGCCGCGTGCGGCGACGACGACGACGGCGGGGACGACGCCGCCGGCACCGGTGGCGACGACAACACGGCGGAGCACAGCCGTGACGACTACGTCGCGCTGCTGGGCGGCGGCGGCGAGGGCATGACCGACGATGAGGCGAACTGCATCTCGGCGGCCGTGGTCGACGTGGTCGGCGTCGACGCCCTCGAGCAGGCGAACGCGTGGGACAGGTTCCAGGAGGATCCCGACGGTTCGCTCGCGGACTACGGCGTCGTCGTAAGCGAGGCCCAGGTCACGGCGATCGCCGACGGTGTCGGCGCGTGCGTCGACGCGCAGCAGCTCTTCCAGGAGATGTTCGCGACCGGCGAGGACCTGTCCCCCGAGCTGGCGTCGTGCCTCGCATCCGGCATCGACGCGGGCACGCTGCATCAGGCCTTCGCGATCACCATCGCCAAGGGTGAGGCAGCCCTCGACGCCGACCCGACGTTCACGGCCGACGTCGAGCAGGCGGCGCTCGACTGCGCCGCCCAGGGCGTCACCTGACCGGCGCGGCCTCGGGGCGCGTCAGCCCAAGCCGGGCGGCTCCCGTCGCGCTCACTCGGCCGCGTCGGCGAGGGCCTCGGACAGCGACGGGTGGACGAGGAGGCTCTCGACGATGTCGTTGACCCGGAGGCCGTTGGTGACGGCCACTGCCAGGACCGAGATGAGCTCGGCCGCCTGGCGCCCGACGATCGATCCCCCGAGGACGACGCCGGTGGCGGGGTCGGACAGGATCTTCACGAACCCCTTGGTCTCGTTGTTGATGAGCGCCTTCGCCGAGGCGGAGAACGGCACCTTGGTCACCCGCAGCTTGCGCCCCTCGGCGAAAGCGTCGGCCTCGGCCAGGCCCACGTCGGCGATCTCGGGTTCGGTGAAGATCGCCGATGCCGCCTTGTCGTAGTCGAGGTGGCGGTGGACCCGCGTGTGCAGGCCCATGACGTGCTCGGCGATCTTGCGGCCCTGCATGGCTGCCACCGACGACAGCGGCAGCTTCCCCGACAGGTCGCCGGCCGCGTAGATGTGGGGCACGTTGGTCACGCAGTGATGGTTGATCGGCACGTAACCCCCGGCATCGACCTCCACGCCGGCAGCGTCGAGCCCCAAGCCGTCACTGTTGGGGATGGAGCCGATGGCCAGCAGGGCATGGCTGCCCGCGGCGACACGGCCGTCGGTGCAGTGGACCGCAACCCCGCCGTCCTCTGTGCGCCCGATGGCGTCGGCCCGGGCGCCCTTCAACAGCTGGACTCCCCGGTGCAGGAGCTCGTCCTCGAGCGCAGCCGCCACCTCCGGGTCCTTCTGCGGCAGCACCTGCTGGCGGCTGA
Source organism: Acidimicrobiales bacterium (assembly GCA_035259985.1). Lineage (GTDB taxonomy): Bacteria > Actinomycetota > Acidimicrobiia > Acidimicrobiales > VFJN01 > DASQUK01. Next base: position 3,341 of record DATFVX010000219.1, read on the forward strand.
CCAGCAGCGTCACCCGGCTGCCGAGGGACGAGAACATGTGCACGAACTCGACGCCGGTCACGCCCGACCCGATCACCACCAGGTGCTCCGGCATCTCGGTGGGCGGATAGGCGTCGCGCGTCGTCAGCACGCGCTCACCGTCGACGTCGGCCCACTCGGGGACCCGGGGCCGGCTGCCGGTGGACAGGAGGATCGCGTCGGCCTCGATCTCGCTCACGCCGTCGTCGGTCTCGACGGCGATCTCGTGCGGCCCCTTGAGCCGGCCCATGCCCTGGATCATGCGCACGCCCTGGCTGCCCAGGAGCTGCACGATGTTGGACTCGAGGCGGTCCTCGATCCGCTGGATGCGCTTCCTGAGCCGTTCGAGGTCGAGCGTGGCGTCCGGTCCGGACAGCCCCATGCCACCGCTGCGGTCGATCATCCCCATGGCGTCGGCGGTGGCGATCATCGCCTTCGACGGGATGCAGTCACGCAGGTGCGCGGAGCCGCCCACGATGTCGCGCTCGATCAGCGTCACCTCGGCGCCGAGGCGGGCTGCGGTGGTGGCCGCCGTGTTGCCGGCGGGCCCACCACCGATGATCACGAAGCGGAGGGGCACGTCACCAGGCTACGTGCCCGGCCCCGAACCTCACCCCTGGCCCCGCCCTCGCCGGCCCTCCCCGGGCCGCGCCCGACTTCAGGCCGCCGTCCGGGCCAGCCGGACCAGGCGGTGGTCGGGCGTGAACAGGCGGCGTGTCAGCCCGAGGCCGATGACCACGACGTTGGTGGCGACGCAGCCCAGGATCAGGTACATGATCGCCGCCTGCACCAGCACGGCGTCGACCGGGTCGACGCCCGCCAGGATGAGGCCCGTCATGGCGCCGGGCAGGAACACCAGCCCGACGGCCTTGGTGCTCTCGAGCTGTGACGTGAGCGCGGTCCGCAGCGCGCTGCGCACGAACGGCTTCGAGGCCTGCTGCCACGGCTGCCCGAGCGCCAGCCGGGCCTCCACCTCGGGGCGCCGGTCGGCGAGCTCGCCGACGATGCGGCGAGCCGCCACCACCACGCTGCCGATCGAGTTGCCGATCATCATGCCGGCGATGGGCACGACCGCCCGCCCCACGTTGGGGTAGACGCCGAGGCCGAACACGACCAGCAGGCTGATGGCGGCCGATGCGGCGATGGCGAGGGCCGACAGCCGCAGGATGTCGGGGACATCGGACGCTCGGCGCCGCACGGTCACGGCGGCGAAGATCACCATCGCCACGACCCAGAGCCACGCCCAGATGACGGGTGTGTCCTCGTCGACCACCAGCAACAGCAGGTAGCCCACGGCGAGCAGCTGGGTGATGGCCCGCCCGCAGGCCCAGAGGATCTCGCGCTCGAGCCGCAGCCCCTGCCACAGCGACAGCGCGACGGCGACGGCCACGAGGATGAGCGACAGGGCCAGGCCGCTCCACCCGATCGCGGCCTCATCCATGGGTCTCAGCCATCGTCGACCTCCCGGTGATGCTGACCACGGTGATCCAAGACCACATGCTTATCCGCGCTCGCTCTTGAGGAAGCGGTCACGCTCGTCGGCGGACGCCACCCGTCCGTCGATGACCACGAGCACGTCGTCGGCCAGCCGGTCGGCCTGGTCGAGGTCGTGGGTCACCCACACCACGGGCCGGCCCTCGGCAGCGAGATCCCGCGCGGTCCGCTCCAGGCGGTGGCGCGCGTCGGGGTCCAGGGCCGACGTGGGCTCGTCCATGAGCAGCACCTCGGGCCGGGTGACCAGGGTGCGGGCCAGGCACATGCGCTGCGATTCGCCGCCGGAGAGGTCGTCGGCGGAACGGTCGAGGAACGTCGGCGCGAGGCCGGCGCCGGCGAGCGCGGCGAGCAGCGCCTCGTTGCTCGCTGCCGGGTCCGCCACGAGCAGGTTGTCCCGCACCGTCCCCGGGAACGGCGCGGGACGCTGGAAGACCATCCCCACCCGGCGGCGGAGGGCGAGGGGATCGATCGACGCCACCGACTCCCCGCGGAAGCGGACGACGCCCGCGGTCGGCACCTCGAGGCGGTTGAGCAGCCGCAGGATCATGGTCTTGCCGGCCCCCGACGGCCCGAGCAGCACGGTGATGCCGTCGTCGGAGATGGCGAGCGAGATGCCGCGGAGGATGGAGCGGCCGTCGATCTCGAGCACCACCGCGTCCAGCTCGAACAACGGCGCGCCGACAGGCCGGCGCGCGCTCGCCTCAGACGTGCGAGTGGTCACCGTGGGCGGCGGCGGCACCGTCGGCCCGGTGTCCGTTGTCGCCGGCGCCACCTACCGGCAGCGGGCCCGAACGCCCGCCCGGAGTGCCGAGCCCCCGACGCACCCGGGCGCCCGGTGGCGAGTACTTGAGGATGCACCACACGGCCCGGATGCCGTCGCGCCAGCCGATCTTCTTGCCTTCGGCGTACGTGCGGCCGCGGTAGCTGATGCCCACTTCGTACACCCGCCATTCGGGGCGGGCGGCAACCTTGGCCGTCACCTCGGGCTCAACCCCGAACCGGCTCTCCTCGAGGTCGATGGCCTGGATGACCTCGCGGCGGAACACCTTGTAGCAGGTCTCCATGTCGGTGAGGTTCAGGTTCGTGAAGACGTTGGACATGGTGGTGAGGAACCGGTTGCCCACCGAGTGCCAGAAGTAGAGCACCCGGTGGGGATTGCTGGAGATGAACCGCGACCCGAAGACCACGTCGGCGTCGTCGCTGAGGAGCGGCTGGACCAGGGTCCCGTACTCGCCCGGGTCGTACTCGAGGTCGGCGTCCTGGACGATGACGTACGGGGCCGTGGCCTCGGCGAAGCCGCGGCGCAGGGCGGCACCTTTTCCCTGGTTGGCGGGTTGGAGGAGCACCCGCACCCGGGGATCGTCGATCCCGGACAACACCTCCCGGGTGCCGTCCGTCGACCCGTCGTCGACGATCACGACCTCTGCCGTCCAGGGGGACGCGAGCACCCGTGCCACCACGGCTGCGACCGTGTCGCGCTCGTTGTAGCACGGGATGACGACCGAGAGGCAGGCCTGGGCGTCGGGCATGCGAGTCCTTTGGGTGCGGGAACGACGGCGCATCCTATGGGCACGGCGGGCTTCATCGCCCGGCATCTCCTTCCCTAGGCTTCACGCTCGTGAGTCCGTCCCCCGACGAGCCGACCCTGGACGACTGGCGGGCGCTGGCGGCCGAGGACCTCAAGGGTGCCGACCCCGACACGCTGGTGTGGCACACGCCGGAGGGCATCGACGTCAAGCCGCTCTACACGGGCGCCGACCTGGCCGACATCGAGACGCTGGGCTCGCTGCCCGGCTTCCCGCCGTTCGTGCGCGGCGTGCGGGCGACGATGTACGCCAACCGGCCCTGGACGATCCGCCAGTACGCCGGCTTCTCCACCGCCGAGGAGTCGAACGCCTTCTACCGCCGCAACCTGGCGGCCGGGCAGATGGGCCTGTCGGTGGCGTTCGATCTGGCCACCCATCGGGGCTACGACTCCGACCATCCCCGGGTCGAGGGCGACGTGGGCAAGGCCGGGGTGGCGATCGACTCGGTCGAGGACATGAAGATCCTCTTCGACCAGATCCCCCTGGAGAAGATGTCGGTGTCGATGACGATGAACGGCGCCGTGCTGCCCACCCTCGCATGCTTCGTCGTCACCGGCGAGGAGCAGGGGGTCGACCGGGCGAGGCTCAGCGGCACCATCCAGAACGACATCCTCAAGGAGTTCATGGTCCGCAACACGTACATCTACCCACCCGAGCCCAGCATGCGGATCGTGGCCGACATCATCGAGTACACGGCCCAGCACATGCCGCGGTTCAACTCGATCTCGATCTCCGGCTACCACATGCAGGAGGCCGGGGCGACCGCCACGCAGGAGCTGGCGTTCACGATCGCCGACGGGCTGGAGTACGTGCGCTACGCGCTGGGCCGGGGCCTCGACATCGACCGGTTCGCCGGCCGCCTGTCGTTCTTCTTCGCCATCGGCATGAACTTCTTCATGGAGGTCGCCAAGCTGCGAGCCGCTCGGCTGCTGTGGCACCGGGTCATCTCCCAGTTCGACCCCACGGACCCGCGCTCCGCGACGCTGCGCACGCACTGCCAGACCAGCGGCGTCTCCCTCACCGAACAGGACGCCTACAACAACGTGGTGCGGACCGCCGTGGAGGCGATGGCCGCGGTCCTGGGTGGGACGCAGAGCCTGCACACCAACAGCTTCGACGAGGCGCTGGGACTGCCCACCGACTTCTCGGCCCGCATCGCCCGCAACACGCAGCTCATCCTCGCCGAGGAGACCGGCATCGCCCGCGTGGTCGACCCGCTGGCGGGCAGCTACTACGTCGAGTCGCTGACGCAGCGGCTGGCCGACGAGGCCTGGGCGCTGATCGAGGAGGTCGAGGGCCTGGGGGGCATGACCAGGGCCGTGGCCTCGGGCATGCCCAAGCTGCGCATCGAGGAGTCGGCCGCCCTCCGCCAGGCCCGGATCGATCGGGGCGAGGAGGTCATCGTCGGCGTCAACAAGTACCAGCCGACGAACCCGGACCACGTCGACGTGCTGGACATAGACAACACCGAGGTCCGCCGCCAGCAGATCGCCCGCCTCGAGCAGGTGCGCGCGACGCGCGACCCCGAGGCGTGCGCCGGTGCCCTGCGCCGCCTCACCGAGGGCGCCGCCGGCGACGCCAACCTCCTGGGGCTCTGCATCGACGCCGCCCGGGCCCGGGCCACGGTGGGCGAGATGAGCGACGCCATGGAGCGGGTGTTCGGCCGGCACAAGGCGGAGATCCGCTCGATCCACGGCGTCTACGGGTCGGCGTACGAGGGTGACCGGGCGTTCGCCGAAGTGCAGGCGGAGGTCGAGGCCTTCGGCCGGGAGGAGGGGCGGCGGCCCCGGATGCTGGTGGTCAAGATGGGCCAGGACGGCCACGACCGGGGCGCCAAGGTGATCGCCACCGCCTTCGCCGACCTCGGCTTCGACGTCGACGTCGGCCCGCTGTTCCAGACGCCCGCCGAGGCCGCCCGCGATGCGGTCGACAACGACGTGCACGTGGTGGGCGTGTCGAGCCAGGCCGCCGGCCACAAGACGCTGGTGCCGCAGCTCATCGAGGAGCTGAGGCGTGCCGGGGGCGGCGACGTGGTGGTGGTCTGCGGCGGGGTGATCCCCCCGCAGGACTACGACATGCTCCGCGCCGCCGGCGTCGCCGCCATCTTCGGTCCGGGCACCAACATCCCGGCCGCCGCCCGCCAGGTGCTGGCGGAGCTGCGCGCCCGGCGCAGCGCGGCGTAGCCGGCTACTGGGCGCGAGGGCCCACTTAGGACTGGCCGTCGCCGACGAACCCGAGCGACGACCCGATGGGTCCGACGCTCGCCGGCGGCGGGTCGAGCGCGAAGATCCGGGTGGTGCGGCCCTCGGCCCGGACCTCGTGCGCCAGCCGCAGGCCCGGTATCCGGTCGATGGTCCGCAGCGGCTCCAGCTGGGGCCGCAGCCGCACGGCGGTGTACCAGTCGACGACCAGGTAGCGGGCGCCGTAGTGGCGGGCGTAGCGCAGGATCTCGTTCATGCTCGCGTAGGGAATCGCCATCGTGGGCCGCTCGCCGTAGAAGTCGACGACCATGCTCCGGGTCATGACGCGCTCACCCGGGCGGGTGTTGGCGGCGATCCACTCGCCGGCCTCGCGCTGGTCGGTGTGGTCCGAGGGGTGCCACCAGCCGGCGCCCTCGCTGTGGAACGCCTGCACCGACGACAGCGCCAGCAGGGCGACGACTGCGAGCATCACCGGCCGCCGCCAGGCGGTCGACAGCGCCGCGATGGCGGCACCGACGAGTGGCGTCGCCAGCGCCACCGCGACGATCAGGTAGCGCGGCTGGACGAAGAACGCCAGCGCCGTCGCCACCGGCAGGGCGCCGACGGCCAGCAACAGCCGGACCACCGCGGACCGACGGTGGCGCCAGGCGCCGAACGCCGCCAGACCCCACAGCGGGAGGGGCAACAGCAGCCACGACAGCCATTGGTTGGTCACCGGGTTGACGATGGAGGTCGCCAACGCGCCGGCGTTCGTGCGGACGATGCCGAGGTACCCGGCCGGGTCGTCCCGCGCCAGCGTCGCCAAGGACGACCGCCCGGCCGCGAACCCGAACCCCGTGTCGTCGAGCGCGTACAGCACGGAGTCGCGCGCCTCGCGGTCGGCCCGCGCCACGGCCTGCCAGGCCTCGATCGACGCGTCCTGCGTCTTGGCGCTCAGCTCCCACTTACCGGTGTGGTCGTGGAGGTACATGGCGTACGGCACGATGCAGGCGACGATCGGCAGCACGAAGACGGCCAACAGCGGGGCGCCGGCACGCAGGCCGCGGCGGTCGAGCCGCCGCAGCCGCGCGGGCTGTCCGGCCCGGCGGGCGGCGATGACCAGCACTGCGACCCCGAGCGGGAGCGCCATGAACAGCCCCTCGGGCCTGGTGAGGTACGCGAGCCCGACCAGGAGCCCCGCACCGAACACCCGCCATGCCCGGGCGCGCCCCTGGCGGTCGGCGGCGGAGACCACCAGCCACAGCGCGCTGACGACGAGCAGCGTGTACTCCGCCTCGGATCCGGCACCCCGGTTCACCAGGGTCGTCGACAGCCCCGGGCCGAGCGCCGCCACCCAGGCGGTGGCGATGCCGCCGACAGGCCCTGCGATCCGCCGGCCCAACAACGCCAGCGGGATGATGAGGGCGGTGCTCGCGAGGCACGTCAGGACCACCGCGCCGGTGTGCGGGTCGGAGGTGACCTCGGCGGCGACGCCCAGCAGGAACGGCACGAACGGCGGGAAGTGCAGCTCCGGGTGGCCCTCGCGCTGGTAGCCGTCCCCCTCGACGAGCGAGATGCCCGAGCGCAGGTACGCCGTCTCGTCGGTGGCGGGCGCATCGTCGGTGAGGCCGATCGCGACGCGGAGCGCGAAGCCGACGAGCAGGGCGGCCACGACCATGAGCACGAACCGCGTCCGCCACGATCGTGCCGGGGCGCGCGCCGCACCGCCGGGCGGCGGGGACACCGCCACCGGCGCGGCGTCGCCAGGGGGTACGACGGTGGTGGCCACGTCGCGGCCCGTGCGCTAGGCCTGCCGGGCCGGCACGGGCCGAACCGCCGGCCGGGAGGCGGTGGGCCCGCTGCCGTTGTGGCGGAGGCGAGGCCGCGCCTCGACCATCGTCCACGGGAACGGCGTGCTCACGCTCACCACTTCCAGCTGAGACCCCACGAGCTCGGCGAAGCCCCGGCGCGACCAGTGCTGTACGTGACCGGGCGTGTTCCCGAGGTCGGCGAGGTACTTGCCGCGTGCCATGTTGGCGACCCGCCAGATGGGCTCCCGCGGCACCGACAGGACCAGCCCACCGCGGCTGACCCGCACGAGCTCGGCCAGGGCGGCCCCCGGGTCCACGACGTGCTCGAGCACCTCGATGGCCATGACGAGGTCGAACGCCAGCGGCGGGAACGGCAGGTGGGCGATGTCGGCGAAGACGCCGAGGAAGCCCCGCGTCCGCCACTCGGCGGCGAGCGCGTCGTCGTGCAGGTCGACGCCGACGATGTGCGCCTCGGGGTAGAGCGACCGCAGCTTGGCGCTGATCTCCCCCTCCCCCACGCCCACCTCGAGGACCGTGGCGGGATGCTCGTGTGGAAGCGCGTCGGACAGCGCCGCGAAGAATCCCTTCATGAGTCGCCGCTCGATCGGGTTCTTCGACCGGTACTTGTCGTATGTGTTGCCGGTCGGGACGCTCGTGGACACGTGGTAGCTCCGGAACTAGCTCTGTACGGACAGCCGCCCCAGCGGCACTTGTGTCGACCGACGCGGGGCCCAACGCCGCGCAATGGGTGACACTAACACTGCCCCCGCCGGCAGTCCTCCGCCGCGCTCCGCGGGCAACGTTTCACGCTCCGGACAACCGCTGTTCTCCGCCGCGTCACATTCGTCGACGGGCGTTCCTCGGATACCGGGCTCCGAGCGGCGCGTCGCCGCCGCAGCCCGGATCCGCCGAGCCCTCCTACTCTTAGACTCCGCGCTCGTGAGCGACCCCGAGCAGCTTGCGACGCGCCTCGTCGACGGCGACCGGCGCGCGCTCGCCCGGTCGATCACCCTGGTCGAATCGACGCGCCCCGACCACCGATCCCAGGCAGCCACACTGCTCGACGCGGTGCTCGCCCGCACGGGGCGGGCGATCCGCCTCGGAATCACAGGCACCCCGGGCGCGGGCAAGTCGACGTTCATCGAGGAGCTCGGCGGGCGCCTCACGGCCGCCGGCCATCGCGTGGCGGTGCTGGCGGTCGATCCGTCGAGCCGTCGCAGCGGCGGATCGATCCTGGGCGACAAGACCCGCATGGAGCGCCTCGCCCGGGATCCGCATGCCTTCATCCGCCCGTCGCCGTCCGGGGGCTCGGTCGGCGGCGTCGCCCGCCGCACCCGGGAGGCCGCACTGCTGTGCGAGGCGGCGGGCTTCGACGTCATCGTGGTGGAGACGGTGGGGGTGGGCCAGTCGGAGGTCGCCGTCGCGGACATGGTCGACTGCTTCTGCCTGATCGCCGCACCGGGGGCCGGCGACGAGCTCCAGGGGATCAAGCGGGGGATCATGGAGCTGGCCGACATCGTGGTGGTCAACAAGGCCGACGGCGACCTGCTGCCCGCCGCACGGCGGGCGATCGCCGACTACCGCCAGGCCGCCCACCTCCTGCGGCCCAAGCACGCCGGGTGGGAGGTGCCGGTGCTGGCCACGTCGGCGCAGCAGGGCACGGGCGTCGACGGGGTGTGGAGCGCCGTCGAGAAGTTCGTCGCGCACCTCCGCGAGGGCGACGCCCTCGGGCGCCTGCGGGCCGGCCAGGCGGTGGCGTGGATGTGGGACGAGATCCGCGAGGACCTCGTCGACTCGTTCCGGCAGGACCCGCGCGTCGCCGAGGGTTGGTCCGGCACGGAGGAGGCCGTCCGAGCCGGCCACCTGTCCCCCACGACCGGGGCGCGCCGCCTGCTCCGGGCCCACGCCGAGGGGCCGCACCGGGGCGACTGAGCGGCGCGGTCAGGAGCCGCGCCGTGCCGGCGCCCGCGCCGGCCGGGCCTGCGGCACCTCGCGGGCGGAGTCCCGGTCCTCGACCTCGAGCCCGGGCGCCGAGGGCTCGGGCGCCGAGGGCTCGGGCGTCGCGCGCTCGGGCGTCGCGGGCTCGGGTGTCGCGGGCTCGGCCGGCTGGCCACCCGGCATGTAGTGCGACGGCGTGACCCCGAGCTCGAGCTCGATGCGGCGGACGCGCTCGAGGGTGCGCTGGGAGACCACGCGGTGCGACGCGATGAGGTCGGCGAGGACCCCCAGGGCGAAGACCTGGAGCGCGGCCATGAGCAGGACGCCGCCGAGGATGATCGACTGGAGGTGGCCCTGGCGCCGGCCGTCCACCAGCCAGTCCCAGAGGAACGGGCCCCACGCCGCCAAGGCGGCGAGCATCAACACCGCTGCCAGCGCGGAGAAGACGCGCAGCGGCTCGTAGCCGGTGTAGATGCGGAAGATGGCCATCATGTTGCGCCGCACGTACGACGACATCGACTTGAACAGCCGCGACTCTCGGGTTTTGTCGTTGGTGGCGACGGCGACGTGCTCGACGGCGACGAGGCTCTTGCCGGCCTGGATCAACGACTCGAGCGTGTACGTGAACTTCGAGACCACCGTGAGCCCGAGGGCGGCCTCGCGGTTGTAGGCGCGGAACCCCGACGTGGCGTCGGGGATGTCGGTGTCGGAGGCTTGCCGCACCACCCAGCTGCCCAGGCGCTGCAGCCGCTTCTTGGTGGCCGAGAAGTGCTCGACGGCCATGACGTTGCGGTCGCCCACCACCATGTCGGCCTGGCCACGGAGGATCGGTGCCACCAGGGTGGGGATGTCGTCCCCCGAGTACTGGTTGTCGGCGTCGGTGTTGACGATGACGTCGGCCCCCAGCTTGAGGGCGGCATCGAGTCCCGCCTGGAAGGCCGATGCCAGGCCCTTGTTGTTGGTCAGCTTGACGATGTGGTCCACGCCGCAGGCGCGGGCCACCTCGACCGTGCGGTCGGTCGAGCCGTCGTCGATGACCAGCCACTCCACCTGGTCGAATCCCGGGACGTGCCGGGGCAGGTCTGAGATGGTCGCAGGGAGCTGGCTCTCTTCGTTGAGGCAGGGGATCTGGATGATCAGCTTCATGAGAACGGGTCCGCAGTCCAAACGACGATGATGCCACGCCGTGATCGCCCCCCGGACCTCGCAGCGATCCGGTGCACGGTCACTCCTCCGTCAGTGACCACCGGCCGTCGAACGAGACGAGGCCGCCGAAGGTCTCGTGGGGTGTCCCGGGGTGGACGTCGAACCGCAACGCCCGATGCATGCGGTCGAAGCTGTGCGTGATGGTGTCGTCGGTGCACTCGCCCGTGAGGTCGTAGCTGCCCAGCAGCAGCATGAGGTGGTCGACGGTGAGGTCGACGTGGCCGGTCCCCTCGATCTTCTCCAACGGGACCTGGGCCTCCTTGGTGTTGGGCCCGGAGACCAGCACGCCGTCGGTGGTGTGGACCGCGAAGCTGAAGACGGGGTTCCGGACCGGGTCCGCGGCCTCGTAGTGGAGCCGGAAGGTCACCCGGTCCCCGGTGGCGACGCCGGACGCCAGCCGGCCCTGCTCGTCGAGGAGCTCGAGCCCCGTGATCCGGACCTGCCCCGTGGGCCGGTGCGGGTTCGCCTGCACCCCGGCCTGCATGTCGAGGTGCACCTGCCCCAGGTACGAGTCCGCCACCTGGTCGGCCTTGCCGATCTCCCGCACGCCGCCGTGCTCAAGCCACACGGCCTCGTCGCACAGGCTCCGGACGACCGGCAGCGAGTGGGTCACGACCACGATCGTCTTTCCCGCCGCCCGCAGCTCGGCGACCCGCTCCAGGCAGCGCCGCTGGAACTCCTCGTCGCCCACGGCGAGCACCTCGTCGATGAGCAGCACGTCGGGGTCGACGTTGATGGCCACGGAGAACCCGAGGCGGACGTACATGCCCGACGAGTAGTTCTTCACCGGCATGTCGATGAACTGCTCGAGCCCGGCGAAGCCGACGATGTCGTCGAAGCGCTGCTCGAGCTCGCGCTTGGTCAGCCCGAGGATCGAGCCGTTGAGGAAGACGTTCTCGCGCCCCGACAGCTCGGGGTGGAAGCCAGCACCCAGCTCGAGGAGCGCCGACATCTTGCCCTCGATGCGGGTGGTGCCGCGATCGGGCCGCAGGATCTTGGCCAGGCACTTCAGCATCGTGCTCTTGCCCGACCCGTTCTGTCCGACCAGCGCGAACGTGGTGCCGGGGGTGACCTCGAACGAGACGTCCTTGAGTGCCCAGAACTCCTCGTACTTGGCCCGGCCACCGCGCATGACCGCGGCCTTCAGGCTCTGGTTGCGTTCGTGGTACAGCCGGAACCGCTTCCACACGCCGTCGACCGCGATGGCCGCTTCGCCCATCAGAGCTCCTCGGCCAGCCGGCGGTCGAGGCGCCCGAAGACGAACAGGCCCAGGAACAGCACCCCGCCGGAGACGCCGACCAGGTAGGCGATGTCGGCGAGCGGCGGGAAGCGCATGTCGTAGAACACGTTCCGGAACGCCTCGACGAACCTCACCAGCGGGTTGAGGTTGTAGAGCGTGATCTTCCAGCCGGTCGTGCCGAGCTGGTCCTCCACGAGGCCCATCGTGTACACGATGGGCGCGGTGTAGAACCACACCTGCAACACGAGCCCGAGCAGGTGCTGCAGGTCGCGGAAGTAGACCGTGACCGGCGCCAGGATGAGGGCCAACCCGGTGACGAAGGCGAGCTCGATCAGCACCAGCAACAGGATCAGCGGTATCCAGAGCACGACCACGTTGCCGAAGAACGCCAGCGCCACCGCGAGGACGCCCAGCTCGATGAGGAACGAGACCAGCCACGAGGCCGTGTTGGCGGCCACGATGATCTCGCGCGGGAAGTACACCTTCTTGACGAGGTTCGCATTGCCGAGCAGCGACAGCATCCCCCCGTTCAGCCCGTTGGAGATGAAGTTGAACGGCAGCAGGCCGCACAGCAGGTACATGGCAAAGTTCGACAGGCCGGACGGGTCCCCCTTCGGCGGATCGACTCCGAGGAAGACCCCGAACACCACCGCGTAGATCGCCATGCTCGTGAGGGGGTTGAGGAGCGACCACGTCCAGCCGAGGATCGAGCGCTTGTACTTGGACCGGAGCTCGCGGAGAGTGAGATTTACGAAGAGCTCACGGCGGGAGACGAATTCGGAAAGCTTCTGCACAGGGATGGATTCCAGGCGATTCGGGTGGTGCGACACGCTAGTGGGCGCTCGCCCGCTGGCACCTCCCGAGGCAACGGGCCTACGGCCGGCGGCCTAGCGCACCGCCGTGATCATGAGGTGCCAGCCGATCGCGCGGCCGAGCGGTCGCCGCAGCCACAGGGGCGTCCGGGTCCCGAGGGGGCCGAACCCGAACGTGAACGGATACTCCGCGCTCACGGACACCGCGGAGAACTGCCCGAAGAGGTGTTTGACGTCTCGGCGGCTGAATGTGTACACGACCGGACAGTGATCCTTCCGGTCCCTCGGCGACTCATACGGCAGTCGGAGGACCCGGTGCACCAGGTTCACGAGCGACCAGCGGTGATAGAGCATCACGTAGGCGGTCCCGCCCGGCTTCAGGACCCGGCGGACCTCGGCCACTGCACGCTCGATGTTCGGCGTGTGGTGGAGGACACCGAACGAGTACACCGCGTCGAACGACTCGCTGGGAAAGTCGAGGCCCTCGGCGTTGCCGACCCGGAAGTCGATGCCGACCCCTCGATGGCGCGCGGACTCCCGGGCCACTTCGATGGCGCTCTCGGTCAGGTCGATCGCGGTGACGTCGAAGCCGCAGCGGGCGAGCTGCACGCTGTCGACGCCGATCCCGCAGCCCACCTCCAGCAACCTCCCATGGCTGCCGCGAAGCCGCGCGAACAGGTCACGGAGGTGGTAGTGCCAGAGGTAGCGCCGGTCCTCGATCTCGGACAGGTACGCCTCCGACGCCCGTTCCTCTTCCGTGTAGTACTCGTTGTTGACATGCGTCTCCCAGAAGTCCTTCACGGACTTCACGGTGGCCTTGGGTGCCGCCGTCATCTGCTCATGCCCCTTCCGCCACGGCGGCGCGTCGATACGGACGGCCCGTGGGCGTCGACGTGTGCTGCGACTCCATGAAGATCTCTCGCCACATCTCGACCCCGATCATCTGCCAGAGCATGAAGTAGTGCCAGCGCAGCCTCTGGTGGGGTCTGGCGTCGAGCACCTGCCGAACGAACTCGGGGTTGAACACGTTGGACCTCCGGAGGCGATCCGCGGTGAGGACGTCGAGCGCCAGCGGCCGCAGGTCCTTCCGGTACTGCAGGACGGGATCGAACGTGAAGCCCCACTTCTTCTTCGTCAGGACGGGCTCGGGGAGCACGCCGGCGAGCGCCTTCTTGAGCAGGCCCTTGAGCCCGCCCTGGAATCGGATGTCGTCCGGGATCCGTGCTGCGAACCGCACCAGTTCGAGGTCGAGCAGCGGCACCCGCGATTCGACGGAGTGCGCCATCGACATCGTGTTCTCGTTGTGGAGCAGGTCGGAGACCATCTTCGTGGAGAACTCGGCGCGCAACGTCCGCCCGAGCGTCGTCCCGCCTCCTGCGAAGTGGGGCTCGAAGTCGTCCCGGGTCGCGGTCTGGAGGCGGTCGAGGAAGTCGCGCGTGTAGACGCGGCGGAGCAGCGAGCTGTTGAAGTCCCAGGCGTTGCGGAGGAGCAGGTACTGGCGGGCGCAGTCGTCGACCGAGGCCGTCCACTCCAGGCCGCGGGCGAAGAGGTCGATCCGTGGCCTGCCGGCGGATGCGGCTCGACGGGCCGCCCAGTCGAGCGCCGGTCGTGCGGCGCGGATCGCATGCCCGGACAGGCCCGACCCGAGCCTGCGGCTGCGCTCGACGTAGCGGTAGAAGTCGTAGCCCGCGAAGAGCTCGTCGCCCCCGAGCCCCGAGAGCACGACCTTCACGTGCTCGCCGATGTACCTGTGCAGCAGGTAGAGCTGGAGCGAGTTGACCTTGGGCTCCTCCGTGTGGCGAATGGCGTCACGGAGGTAGGCGAGGGCGGGCTCGTGGAGGACCGTCTCGTGGTGCTCGGTCCCGAAGGCCTCCGCGACGAACCGGGCGTCGTCGAGCTCGTCCCAGGGCTCGTCGAACCCCAACGTGAACGTCTTGATGGGGCCGGACTCGCTGCGGCGCAGCATGGCGACGATGGAGCTCGAGTCGATGCCACCGGAGAGCGAGACGCCCACGGGCACGTCGGAGAGGAGCTGGCGCTTCACGGCCGCCTCGTAGTGCGCCCGGATCCCGTCGATCCAGCCGGCCTCGTCGAGGGCGGTGTCCGGCGTCCAGTCGATCGTCGTGTAGGCGAACAGCCTCGCCCGCCCGTCGTGGAACTCGAGCACGTGGCCCGGAGCCAGGCGCCGGATGTCGCGGAAGAGGGTGCGCTCGCCGGGCACGTAGCGGACGTTCATCGTCAGGTGCAGGCTCGTCTCGTCGAGGTCGGCATCGACCAGGCCACTCGCCAGGATCGCCTTGGCCTCCGACCCAAACGCCAAGCGCCCGTCGCGCATGGCATAGACGAGTGGGTTGACCCCTATCGGATCGCGAACCAGGAACAGCTTCTGGCGAGCGCGATCAAAGAGCGCAAAGGCGAAGATGCCGTTGAGTCGGGCCGCGAACTCGATGCCCTCGTCTTCGTAGAGGTGAGGCAGGATCTCTGTGTCGCAGTGCGTGCGAAGCACGTGGCCGCGTGCCAGCACCAGCCGACGGAGCTCCGGGTAGTTGTAGATCTCGCCGTTGTAGACGACCACCACCGAGCCGTCCTCGTTGGTCATCGGCTGCGATCCGCCGGCTACGTCGAGGATCGCGAGCCGCCGGTTGCCGAGGCAGACGCCGTCCCCGACGAAGAACCCCTCACCGTCCGGCCCACGGTGTGCGATGGCGTCGGTCATCGTGCGGACCAGATCCCGGTCGCCGAATCCGGCGGTTCCCGCTATCCCGCACACGAGCCGTCACACTCCCTGCACGTCGTCACTTCGCCGGGGCGAACGTGGACTCGAAGTAGTCGATCATCCACTGGGTCACGTCGATCTTCTCGTCCAGCAGCCGCTGACGCGCGGCGCGCCCGAAGTCGCGGGGTGAGTTGGCGAACAGCTCCTCGATCGTCCCGAGGGCGCGGCCGTATTCCGCCTCGGTGAAGTGGCGGACCAGCCCGTACCGCTTCTCCTCGTCGTCCGTGTACCCACGCCCGCTGGTCGCGATGAACACGGCGGGCACGCCGAGCACGGCCGACTCGGACGACATCGTGGCGGACTCGCCGACGACCAGTTGCGCATGGGCCATCAGGTGGTGGATGTCGTGTACGGGGCCCCGGATCTCGAGCGGGGCGAGATCGGGAGGCAGCGGCGCCTCGGAGGACAGGATCACGCGACCGTAGCCCTGCAGCAGCTCGACGAGCCGCCGCTTCCGAACGGCAGTGAGCCCCCGCTCGTGGCGGTCGTGGACTGCCTGCCACGACACGAAGCGCACGATCGAGTAGGGCTCATCGGGCGAGACACCAAACGCGCCGAGCTTGGCGGGATCGGGGCGGAACCGGTTCGGGTGGAGGTAGGCGAGCTCGTGGTAGCCGGCGTAGCGGCGATGGGTGCCGGCGACCTTGCCCTGGTAGCAATCGGGGGTGCAGACACTGTGGGCCAAGGGATAGACGAAGCGATTGGTCTGGGTGGCGAACTCGGTGTCATAGAAGACCACCGCCGGCACCCGGCGAACGGCGCCCGCGATCGCGATCGACGGTCCCATGACGCCCGTCATCACATCCGGCCGGAACCGGCGCATGACCCGGACCAGCCGGCCGGTGCGCTGCACCATCTCCACCGTCATCCCGGCACTGCCCGATCGCTGGTCGGAGAGGTGTTCGTACGGCAACCCGAACTGCTCTAGGAGATCGAGTGACCGGTCCTTGGCGCGAGCCGTGATGTACAGCTCATGGCCCCGGCCCACCATCTCGTCGTGAAAGTTGCGGAAGAAGTGGACGTGGGCCGGGTGGAGGATGTCGATCAGGATCCGCATCGCCTCACGCCGCGTGCTGCCCATTGCGTTCGCTCGGCCGGCGAGCCCTGATCAACACGCCGGCACCCCAGCTCGGGTTCGAGAACTTCCCCAGGTACGACAGGCCCAGCAGTGCCGGGAAGGCGACGGCATACAGGCCCTTGTTGCGTTGGTCAGCGCCACTGATGAGGTACGAGATGTTGTTGGTCAGCGTCTCCAGGGGACCATACGTGTACCGCTGGTCGATCACGTCGAACCCCGCCGAGCGCAGCTTCTCGGCCAGCTCGGGGGCGCGGTAGCCAGGCCGGACATGCCCGGGGACGTCGAAGTTCACCCGCCGGCCGAAGAGCAGCCAGCGTCGCTCGTACCCGGGTACGTGGACCGCCAGCGTGCCGCCCGGGCGGAGGGCTCGGAGCAGCGTCCGCATGGCGCCGACATCGTCCTCGACGTGCTCCAGGTTGTCGACGCTCACCACCAGGTCGAACGCGGCGTCGAAGTCCAGCTGGGTGACGTCGCCCTTCTCGAACCGGCAGTTGGTCAGTTCGGCACGCCTGGCGATCTCGTTGGCGCGCTCCACCAGATCCGGTTCGAGCTCGACGCCCAGCACCTGCGCCTGCGGATGTCGTTTGGCCAGCTCGAAGGCGAAGACGCCGGGACCGCAGCCGGCGTCCAGGATCGCACGGTGGTCGCCATCGGTCGCCGGGAGGACCCGCCGCAGACGTATCCGCAGCCCGTTCGCCGGGGCGCCGAGCAGCCGCGCGTAGGTGCGCTCGAACCGACCGCGGCCCGGATCCAGCGACAGCTCGCATCCGGGAAGGCCCCTCACGCCTCGCCTCCACAGTTCTCGAGGTAGGACGCGAGCGCCCACGACATCCAGCCCTGACACCACCGCAGCTCGCGGATCCTCGTGCGAAACGCCCGGCGCTTCTGGTAGTAGAACCAGCCGCTCTCCGGATCCCACATGTGGGTCAGTGTCCAGTCGAGCACTCGGCCGGCAACCGCGGCACCTTCGCCCTGGTGCTTCTGTCGCAGCGAGAAGGTGATGATCCCCTGGGCACACCCGTGGATGTCGAACGGGTATTGCCGGTCACTCATGAAGCGCGGGGCTCCGTCCGGCTCGAAGAGCCGTTGCGCGTAGAAGTCGATGCCCCGGTCGTATGCCTCGTCGAACTCGGCACTTCCCGTCGCCTGGGAATAGAGGAGGATCGCATCCAGGATGAAGCCGGTGTGATAGTTGTCGTGCCTGATCCTGCTCGCCGACGGTGGCTCGGCGTAGAACCACGCGCCCTCGTCGGTCTGCTTGGAGACGACGTAGCGGACCAACCGGCCGCTCTCCTCCATGAGCTTCTCGTCGCCCTGGATCCTTGCGAGCCGCGCACCGAGCGCCCCGACCAGCGCGGACACGTCCATCACGATCCAGTCCACCGCCTCGTCGGGCACGTAGCTCACGCACCGGTGCGCTTCGTCCTCGTACAGCGTCCTGGGGGCCGCGAGCAGGAAGCGGACCGCGGCCGACGCCGCCTCGAGGTAGCGGTCGTCACCGAGCGTTTCGTACCCGTCGAGCAGCGCCTGACCCACGAACGACGTGACAACCCGGTTCGGGAGGTTTCGCGGCGCGAAGAAGCCTGCGTCCTGCCAGGGGTAGGGATAGCCCCAGGCAAGCCCCTCGAACCCGCCGGAGGGGTTCGCGATCAGCCAGTCGAGCAGGTCCCGCGCGCTGCCGGCGTCGTCCTGCGACCCCACCATCCGATGGCGTGCGAGGTGGGCCCGGGCGAACAGCGACAGACCCTTCGGGTTCCGGGCCGTGCGAACCCGAAGCAGGGGCCGGATGTGGACCGGTGACCGCATGACGAGCTGGATGGCGGCGAGCCGTCGCAGCCTCGAATCACCCGCCAGCGCCTCCAGCCACCGAGCGTTCAGCGCGTCGTGCTTCGAGTAGCCCTCGAAGTCGGCGCGGTGGGCGGTACCCAGCACGCGGTCCAGCACGTCGACATGACGGCCGCGGGTCGTTCGAACGCTCATCGTCGTCGTGTCCTTCACCACGGCCGCGCCAAACCTCGCAAGCTGTTCTTCGACCTCATCGTTGTACCCAGCCAATGCCCCACTCTGCGCCAATCGACGTTCGGACTGCGAGACGAGGTCGCCGACACGGGGCCAAGAGCCTGCAAGGGTAGTGTCCCGTCAGCTCTCCCTTGCCGCCCGTAGGCCGCCGTCATGATGCCGTGACCTGCGGCGCCTCAACATCGTGGGATGGCGACAAGCGGTAGCCGCGCGCCATGTACCTGTTGCACATGACCGCCAGCAACTCGGTGCCGATCGTGAGCAGCCGCAACGCGAGCGAAACCGCGAGCAAGGGTGCCGTGCCGACCCCGGGGAGAAGCGCGACGAGAACGGCCTCGCGGACGCCGACACCTGCGGGGATCGGGATCGCAAGGAACCCGATCGCCCAGCTGAAGGCGAACGCGGAAAATACGGTTCCCAGGTTCGCCCCCGTGTGCAGCGACCCCAATAGCACCGCATACGCGCCCGAGAGCGACCCGATGGTGATGAGAGCCCATCCGTAGAACACCACGATGTCCCGCTGGGTCGGGAGCTGATCGGAGCCCGGGATGCGGTGGACGACGCGGCGAGCGAGGTCGAGGACCCTCGCCATCAGCGGGCGGCGGAGGAAGACGGGCGTGAGCAGCCCGCAAAGTGCGAGCACGCGGGCCCAGGCAGGAAGGCTGGCGTCGAGTGCGAGGCCGATGCTCAGGGTTCCGCAGGCGGCGACGGCCCCGACCGCAGAGACGGGGAAGGCGACCGCGGCGCGCTTTATCGGGACGCCCACCGTGGGTGCGAGCCCCAACTGGCTGGCCGCCTGGGCGACACCGCCGACCGGCAGGTACTTGGTGAGTTGTGCGAGGTAGAAGGTCCCCCGCATCGCCGCGCGGCTGGCGCGATCGTCGAGCAGGTCGCTGAACAGCGCCACCCAGGCCCGGGCCGACGCGACGATCGCCACTTGTGCGAGGACTGCGCCGGCCACCCACGCGGGTGCAGAGGGAAGGATCTCGTCCTGTGCCGAATCGACGGTTCGGGACACGGCGAAGGCGATGCCGACCAGCCCCACCACGAGGATGACGGTCTGCACGAGTCGGCGGCGTTTCATGGAAGACGGTGGCTCTTCATGCAATACGGCAGTGGGGACGGGCGTTGCAACGCAGGACCGAGGCATCGTAGTTCGCCCTTCGGGACCGTCCGGCAAGCCGGCGATGGCTTCTGCCGACCCCGTGACGGTCCTCGGCTACCATCCGCCGCCGGCCAGGCGACAAGCCCGGCAGCCTGGGGTGCCGCCATCGGGTTTCGAGCAGCGGCACGAAGGCAATCGCACAGTGAGGTAGCTCGACCAAGTGGAACGTATCCGTCAACGAATGCGCGATGTCATCCCGAGATCGATTCGTTTGCGGCTGATACATAGGATCAACCGGGTCAGCGGAAACTATGTCTTTCGGCCGTTGTACGGAAAAGTGACGTACAACCAGGATGGCCTGGCGACCACGCATAGCGCGCCTTTCATGAGTGATCCTCTCTTCCTGGAGGCTTACGAGGCAGGGAAGTCGACCGGGTCGTGGACGTTCGGCGATCTTCATTGGCGGGCGCACGTCGTATGCTGGGCCGCCGAGCGCGGGGCGTCCCTGTCCGGCGACTTCGTCGAGTGTGGCGTCAATCGCGGTGGCTATGCCCTGACTGTGATCAAGTATTTGGGCTTCGAGAGGATGCAGAAGACCTTCTATCTTCTCGACACCTACGATGGGTTGGCCGAACGATACATATCGGCCGAGGAAAAGGCTCGCGGAGTTCGCGTCGGCGAATACGAGCCGTGCTACGACGCAGTCGTCAGAACATTCGCACCGTATGCCAACACCAGGATCATCAAAGGCACCGTCCCGGACACCCTCCCGCAGGTCGACACCGATCGTGTCGCATTCCTGTCACTCGACATGAACACGCGCGATCCCGAGATCGCGGCGGCAGAACACTTCTGGGACAAGCTCGCCAGTGGAGCGGCGATCGTGCTCGATGATTATGGGTGGCGGAAGCACGTCGAGCAGCAGCGCGCCTTCGACGACTTCGCCAAACGACGGGGAGTGCAGGTGCTGGCCTTGCCGACAGGGCAAGGGTTGATCCTCAAGCCGTGACCACGCACGACGCGCCCCTCGGAACGCCGTCGAGATGCCGCGACGATGCGTCCGTCCCCCACCACGACTTCGCTGGCGGCCACCGATGAATGACCGCGAGGGTCTGTACGTCCGGGTGCCACTGCTCACGGCCATCGGCAACTACCTCGTCGAGCTCTTCATGGCCTTCACACCGCATGATCCGCTCTCCAATCGGCTGAAGCGCGTGTTGATGCGCTGGCGTGGGGCACGGGTCGGCGTCCGTCCGAAGATCTGGAGGGACGTGTGGGTGGACGACTACCGCAGGCTCAGCATCGGAGCGGACGTGTCGATCGGCAAGTCGGCGATGCTGGGTTGCATCGGCGGTGTCACCGTGGGCGATCGGGTCATGATCGCCCACGGCGCCCAGGTGCTCAGCGCCGGCCACCGGATCCCGGGTGCGGGCGAGCCGATGACGATGCGCTTCGCCGGCTTGGACGTCGCGCCGATCACGATCGAAGACGACGCCTGGATCGGCGCCGGAGCGATCGTGCTGCCGGGGGTGACGGTCGGGCAGGGAGCGGTGGTTGCGGCGGGCGCCGTCGTGACGAAGGACGTCGAGCGCTTCACTATCGTGGGCGGCGTTCCGAGCGTCGTCATCGGTTGCCGGGACGAGCAGGAGTAGCGCCTCGCGCTTGGAGGTTCGATCCGCCGATGCACTCCGAGGAGGCTCATTACCAGCAGGAGCAGGCCTACTGGGATGAGCGGGGGCAAGAGCACTACGTGTCCCTGTCGCTTCTGGACCGCGAGCGCATCGCCGCCTGGATCCGCTGGCCGGGACGCGGCCGCATACTCGACGTCGGCGGAGGGGCGGGTATGGTCAGCAGCCTCGTCAAGGACCAACCAGAGACCCTGGTCACGTGCGTCGACATCTCCGCGGTGATGCTGCGCCATGCGCCGGTTCCCGCGGTTCAGGCTGACGGAACCCGGCTCCCCTTCCCCGCCGACACGTTCGACATGGTCGTGGCGGCGGCCTTCTTCCACCACGTACCGGGCCACGAGTCGGAGATCCTTGCGGAATGCCTCCGTGTGACGCTGCCAGGGGGTCAAGTCGTCGGCTACGACCCCAACGCCTGGTGCGTGCAGAACCGGATCTTCATGGGCGACGGACCTTTCAGGCTCAAGCGCTTCACGCCGGGCGAGCGACCCGTCGAGCCGACGAGGATCGAAGCCAAGGCGGTCGAGCTTTCATTCACGTCGTTCGAGTACGAGCTGTTCACATTTCGGAACCAGGTCAAGACGCCGTTCGAAATGGTGCAGCGCTACGTCATCAACCCGGTCTCGTGGGGCCCGTTCAAGAAGTACCTCGACCGCTGGTTCCTCTGGCGAGCGGTCAAGTAGGTCACCAGGCTTACGAATCCCCGACCGTATCTGTCGACGGCACGTGCTCCGCAGGGTCGTCGGTCGCAACGAGCGCCTGCCGAAACTCGGCCAGGTCGACGGCCTCGCCGCTGCGAATGCTCTCCTGAGCGGCGAAGACGCAGAGCGTCGCCAGCGAAGCCTGCTCCCAGGAGAGCAGGGAGTTGGCGTCGCCGCGGATCGCCGCGACGAACTGCGTGAGCTCTTCCTTGTGTCCCATCGACGCACCGAGGGCCACGCCGGGCTTGCGGACACGCTTGCCGTGGACCGACAGGTGCGCGAAGTCGTCGAGCGTTGCCGCCTTCCCCTTGGCCAGGACCGTGATCCTCTCCTGGGGGTAGCCTGGCGCCCCGCTCTCGTTGAAGACGATGTTGGCGACGGCGCCGTCGTAGTGGATGGTCAACGCGTAGTTGCACAGCGTTCGCAGGTCGTCGGGCGCCCTCCCCAGCGCCCGGGCGTAGACCGACAGCGGCACCCGGTCGATCAGGAGGTGGCACAGGTCAACGAAGTGCTCGCCCTCGCTGATCAGCCGCCCGCCGCCGTCGACCGGGTCCAGCGACCAGTGATCGGGGGGTACGAAGGCTCTCGTGACCGTGTAGTCGACGGCGTCGACGGGCCCGCCGACGACCTCGCGCAGCCGCTGGACCATCGGCGAGTAGCGGCGGTTGAGGCCGACCGTGAGGAGCACGGGCGCGTCGTCCATGCGGCGGAGCAGGTCCCGGAAGTCGTCGAGGCGGGTCACCATCGGCTTCTCGACGAACGCCGCCTTGCCGGCCTCGATCGCCGTGCAGATGTGCCCGTAGTGTTCGGGCTGGGTCGAACCGATGACGACGCCGTCCGTCCCGGCGTCCTGCAGGAGCTCGTCGACGTCGGTCGTGACCATCGCGGCGCCGACCTTGCCCGCCACGGTGACGGCGCTTCGTCCCGTGGCTGAGGCAATCCCCCGGATCTCGACGCCCGGCATCGCCCTCAGGTTCGGCAGGTGGGTGGCCAGCATGTGGTTCCCGAGCCCGACCAGCGCGATGCCCACCGCCCCGTCCTTGCGGGGCCGGGCGTGGATCCGCTTGGTCCGGCTGCGGTCGGGCTCGTCGGTTCCGTAGCGGATGAGGGCGGCGATCCCCGGGAGCTCGCGATTGCGGATGGCGTCGAACGCGTCCTGGGCATCGTCGAGGTCGTAGACCCGGGCAATCAGGGGCTCGAGGGAGACGGAGCCGGTCGAGACGAGCCGGACGAACTCTGCGAGGTTGCGCTTCTCCGTCCAGCGCACGTAGCCGAACGGGTAGTCGAGCCGGCCCTTCTCGTACCCGGTGTGGTAGCTCCCGGGGCCGTAGGCGCGCGAGTAGCGCAGGTCGATCTCTCGGTGGAGGAAGTTCTTGGGGTGGATGTCGAGGCGGACGTAGCCGACGAGCACGACGCGGCCCTGGCGACGCGTGATCTCCATCGACGAGTTGATGATCTCGGCCGAGTCCGAGCTCGCACACACGATCGTGGCGTCCACGCCCTGCTTGTCCGTGAAGTCGGTGATCTGGCGCTTCCATTCCGGGTCGCGGGGGTCGACGACCAGCGATGCCCCGGCCGACCGGGCCAGCTCGTTGGCGCGGGGGTTGATGTCGATGCCGACGACCACGCAGCCCGCGGCCAGAGCGATCTGGGTGCACAGCTGGCCGACGAGCCCGAGGCCGTAGATCGCGACCGTCTCGCCGAACTGGAGGTCCGCGCGCCGCAGCGCCTGGATGGCGATCCCGCCCACGGTCACGAAGGCCGCATGTCGCAGATCGACGTCGTCGGGGACCGCCACGACATGGTTGATCGCGGGAGCCGCGATCTCGGCGTGCCCGGTCGCGGCATACGCGACCGTCTGGCCGACCTTGAACCCCTCGACGTTGTCGCCGAGCGCAAGGACCGTGCCCGCGCCGCTGTAGCCGATCTCGCGCGGCGTGACCATCTCCTGCCAGACGCGCCGAACCGTCTGTGCCGGACCGGTCGAGAACACGGTCTGCTTCACGACGTTGCGCATCCACGGATCGGCGAGCGTCTGCTTGGCGAGCTCGACCGGGGTCTTCGACAGCGTCGTGGTCTCGGTGCCGGAGCTGATCAACGAGTAGCGGGTCTGCACCAGGACCTGGTCGGGACCGACGTGCGGCTCGGGCAGGTCGAGCACCTGGACGCGACCCCGCCGATCCATGACCCGTCGGACGACTTGTTTCATTCTGCGAGTCCTTCGCTACAGAGACCTGGACGCGGACGTGACCGTGAGGCCACATCCTGTTCCAAGGGCGGGCCGGCCTCCACCCGCCGCGATGGTCGACGGGCAGGAGCTCCTGGGCAGGTGGGTGATCGTACTCGGGCCGTCTGACGGTCCCGCCAATCGCGACCGGCCCGTTGACACGCGCATGCAGAGGGCCGTCCGACCAGGATCGGACGGCCCTCCGGTTCATGGCGGTTCGTCGCACCGACGACGAACCGCCCCGTTGTGGGCGTGCTATCGGGTGCTCGCCAGTGCCTTGAAACGTTCGGCTGCTCGGGTACCCGTCGGTGTCACCTCGAGTTCCACGACGCAGTTGACCTGCACCGCGCCGGTTATCGCCGCGCCGTCGTTCCGCAGGATCCGCAGCACGGTCGCACTGGGCAGCAGCTGAGTGACGACCTGCCCCACGATCCGGGTGCCGCTGCGGGGAGCCGCCCCCGTGCACGCGACGCCCAGGGTGCCGGCATCGCTGCCCGTACCCGCCCCCAGGTTCGCGTGGCCGTTGCTGGGTGAAACGTCGATGCCGCTGAACACGAACGTGGCCGACGCCGGTTCCTGGGCATCGGCACCGGGCGATGACCTCAATGCGAGAACGGCAGCCGCCGCCATGACGAGGACGCAGGCGAGCGCGACGCGCCGCCACGTCAGGTTGAATGCCATTTCTCCTCCCCGGCAGGTGCTTGAGTCGGTGGCCCCGGTGGGGGGCCCGTCTTCCCGCCGGCACCCGCCCGCGCCATCATGAAGACGCGGCAACGGGTCGTCAACGGCCCCTGGGCGCGGGGCCGCGCGGGCACCGTCAGGGGCTCGTGGCTACACGGGCAGGCGGTGCGCCCACCGTGTCCGGCCCCCGTTGGCCTGCAGCCTGCGCGGCCCAGTACTCGTCGCTGACCATGGCCGGATAGGCCCGGCGGTAGGCGCGCGCCACGCGGCCGAAGCGGAACGGGATCCCGGCGCCGATCCGGAGGATCCGGGCCAGCAGGGAGAAGAAGCGGGGTCGGTCGCGCTGGGCGGTGAAGCCCTCCGGGCGGAGCTCGTGGCGATACACGACCTCGTCGCGGGTCAGGCTGACGACGAGGCCACGGTTCTGGAGCGGGACGGCGGCCGTCGGGTGGCTGGCCCGGAACCGCCGCGGCAGCAGGTTCCCGCCCAGCGTGAGCCCGGCCGCCACCGCGCCGAGCAGCCGCCGCGGCGCCGACGCCGGCTGCTCCATCGGCAGCCTGGCGAGGTCGGGGGACAGCTGGCCGATCCGCTCGCCGCCCCCCCGCCCGAGCCGGGCGTGCAGCTGAGCGTGGTCGGTCGCCATCAGCTGGTCGGGGCCGGCCATGAAGGCCTCCACGCCCAGGAGCACGTGCTCGGCCGTGTCGTACTTGAACGCCAGCAGCGGGCGCAGCACCGAGTCGAGGAACCGGCGCTGCATGTGCCACCAGCGGTAGCCCTCGTCGGCGAGGACGTCGGCCAGGATGAAGTTGCGGGTCTCGTAGAACCAGCCGACCGGCGACAGCTTGACGTCGAAGTCCTGGTGCCACACGGCGACACCGGGCACGGTCACCGTGTGGCGCCCGGCGTGCAGCAGCCCCCAGCAGATGTCGTCGCCGCGGACGAAAACCGGGACGGGGTTGTCGGGCGTCAACGACAGCGGGAAGGCGAAGAACCACCAGGCGCCGTAGTCGAACGGGCCGTCGCGATCGCCGAGCAGGACCGCATGCCAGTCGGCGAGGTCGCGACCGCGACCGATCGGGTCCAGGGGGTAGACGGTGCGCCGGCGGTAGTTCGACCCCGCCTCGAACAGCTCGCTGGGCCGATCTGCGCTCAGCATGCTGCCGTGGACGCACAGGCTCGGGTCGGACGCGAACCGCAGCAGGGCGTGCGCCCGGCGAACCGATTCCGCCTCGAAGCGCACATCGTCGTCCATGAACAGGGCGTGGGTGGCCCAGCCCTCGTCGCGCAGGATCCGCAGGCCGCGGGCGAACCCGCCGGCGCCGCCGAGGTTGGGATTGGGCACCACTCGCACCAGCCCGCCGGTCGGCACGTCGAGCGACAGGTTGCGGCCGTTGTCGACGACGACCACGCGCAGCCGCTCGCCCAGCTCCGGCGTCTCCTCGACGCCCCGCAGCAACCGCCCGAGGTTCCCCTCGACGAAGTCGCGCCGGTTGTAGGTGGTGATCACCACCCCGAGCCGGACCTCGTCACGCGGCCGCGCTGCGGTCACCCAGCGGCCACCCCTCACCTCGCTCCGGTCGGCGAGGCCCCGCAGGCGGACGTACAGCAGGCCGTCCCCGATCTCGGAGAACGGAGGCAGCGGCACGGTCCGGGCCGCACCCTCCGATGTCAGGTCGGCCGTGGCGACGACACGCTCGTCGCGCAGCCCGTCGGCGCACAGGACCTCCGCCCGCACGGCGCCCGCGAGCTCGAGCTCGATCTCGACGGCGGGGACCGACGTCGAGCGCGCCCACAGCGTGGCACTGAAGCAGCCGAAGTAGGTGTCGAAGCTCACCTCGCCGCCGCGCTCGAGTCGCAGGCAACCGTCCAGCGTCGACAGCTCCGTCGCCGGGCCCAGCCGGACGTAGAGGTCGCTGCGGGGGCAGACCTCGAACGTCGGGACGACGAGGTGCTGCAGCACCTCGCGGTCTTCGGGTGTCACGACGCGGCGCCCAGCGGGTCGGTGACGAACGCCGCCAGGGTGCGGCCGGCGCCGCGGGCGGCGAGGAAGGCCTCGGCCACGGCGAGCGCCTCGCCGATGGCGACGTCCATGTCGAGGTAGCGGTACGTCCCGAGGCGTCCCAGGAACGTCGTGCCCCGCACCTCGCGGGCGAGCTTGACGTACGCCAGCAGCTGCTCCTTCTCGCGCACCTGGCGGATCGGGTAGTAGGGGATGTCGGCGTCACCGCACGCCCGGCTGAACTCCCGGTAGATCACGGTCTGCGCGTGGTCCTCCCAAGGCGTGAAGTGCTTGAACTCGGTGATGCGGGTGAACGGCACCTCTTCGTCGCAGTAGTTCATGACCGGGCAGCCCTGGAAGTCGCCGTCGTGGACCTCCTGCTCGAAGTCGAGCGTGCGGTAGGCCAGGCGGCCGTGCTCGTGCTCGAAGAAGCCGTCGATCGGACCGGTCCAGAAGGAATGATCGAAGGCCTCGAGCTCACGCTGGCGCAGCGGCCGGTCGACGTGGACCGTGATGGCGGGGTGGTCGAGGATGTTCTCCACCAGCGCCGTGTACCCCGACTCGGGGATCGCCTGGTACGGGTGGGAGAAGTAGCTGTCCTCGTAGCTGAACCGGACGGGCAGGCGCTTGAGGATGCTGGCGGGCAGCTCGCTGGGATCGAGGCCCCACTGCTTCTTCGTGTATCCCGCGAAGAACGCCTCGTACAGCTCCTTGCCCACGAACCGCAGGCCCTGGTCCTCGAACGACACCGGGTTCTCGATCGACGTGTCGCTGCGCTCGGCGACGAACGTCTCGGCCTCGCGGGGCGACAGCGTGGTCCCGAAGAACTGGTTGATGGTGAGCAGGTTGACCGGCAGCGAGTAGACGCGGCCCTGGGCCACCGCCCGCACCCGGTGCGTGTACGGGTGCATCCGCGTGAAGCGGTTGACGTAGTCCCACACCCTGTCCGACTGCGTGTGGAAGATGTGCGGGCCGTAGACGTGCAGCATCACGCCGGTCGCGTGGCGCTCGGTGTGGCAGTTCCCCGCGACGTGGCTGCGCCCCTCGAACACCTCGACCGCGCAGCCGGCCTCGGCGAGCTCGCGCGCGACCACTGCGCCGGAGAAGCCGGCACCGGCGATGGCGATGTGGCTCACGCCGACAGATCCTGGGCCGCCACGCCCTCGGGTTGCGAATGCGGCACCCCCAGCAGGCGCCACCAGTTCTCGTCGCTGACCATGTCGGGGTACGCAGCTCGGTAGCGATCGCGCACGCCCGCGAACCGGCGAGAGATCTCCGTGTACGTCCGGGCCGTCTCCTTCAGCAGGGCGAAGAACCGGTCGCGGTCGCGGTGGACGACGAACCCCTCGCCCGTCGGCGGATAGCGGTACACGATCTCGTCGCGCCACAGGCCCGTCGTGATGGGCCGCGTCTGCAGGCTCACCGCCGCCGGGCCCTGCCGGGTACGGGACGCCGGCAGCAGGTGCCCGCCGAGGGTGAGGAGCGAGAGCAGGATCGACACCTGCTGCAGCGGAGCAGGCCGCGGCTGCCAGAGCGGCATCCGCCGCGCGTGCTCGGGCAGCTCACCCATGCGTTCGCCCTGATGCTCGCGGGACGCGGCGTTCACGGCCTCGTGGTCGAGCGTCGCCCACCACTCCGGGCCGCGCAGGAAGTCGCGGACCCCGCGAATGGTGGCCTCGGCGCTGTCGTACTTCATCGACAGCAGCGCCCGCATGGTGAGCGCCAGGAACCGCTTGCGCAGGTGCTTCGCCTCGTAGCCGTCGATGGCGATGGTGTTGACGAGCGCGATGTTGCGGGCTTCGTAGTAGAAGGCGGCCGGCCCGTTCTTGTACTCGAAGTCCTGGTGCCACACTGCGATGCCGTTGGCGGTGATGGCGTGCGACCGGACGTGGAGCAGCGAGAACAGCACGTCGTCGCCGCGCACGAAGACCGGCAGCGGGTTGTCGGCCGTGAGCGAGACCGGGAAGGCGAAGTACCACCAGCCGGAATAGTCGATCGGATGGTCCACGTCGTTCTGGGGGAGGTTCTCCTCCTCGGACAGGTCGACGTCCTTGCCGATGGGCCGCCAGGGGTGCACGGCGAAAGGGTCCCAACCGGCGGCCGCCTCGTGCTGGAGCTGGGGTTGCTCCTCGCGCAGCATGGCGCCCGACACGCACAGCTGCGGGGACGCGGCATAGGCCAGGAGCCCGACGGTCCGGCCGATCACCTCGGGATGGAACGAGACGTCGTCGTCCATGAGCAGCACGTGGCTCGCCCAGCCGGCCCGGCGCACCTCGAGCAGGCCGCGAGCGAAGCCTCCGGCCCCGCCGAGGTTGCGGTTGGGCACGATGCGCACCGGCGCGTCCTGCGGCAGGTCGACTTCGAGGTCGCGCCCGTTGTCGACGATGAGCACCTGCACCTGGGCGGCGATGTCGGGAGCGGCGCGCAGGTACGCGAGCACGCGGTCGAGGTTGGCCTGCACGTACGCCGGACGGCGGAAGGTCGTCATCACGATGGCCAGGCGGACCCCCTCTGCCGGCTCGCCGGCGGCCACGATCCGGCTCCCCCGCAGCACGCCCTGGCCACCGATGCAGCGAAGGCGCAGGAACAGCTGGCCCCCGCCCAGCTGGTCGAGGGGCACGGGCCCGAAGGACACACACCCGCCCTCGCCCTCGACCACCTGCGAGGTGAGCACCCGCCGTGCCCGGTACGGATGGTCGAACACGGCCTGGGCCTCGAACCGCCCCGCGAGGTCGAGCTCGAAGGACACCTCGCGCACGGTCGTGTACTGGCGCCACTTGGCCACCGGGAAGGTGTTGAAGTAGGTGTCGAAGGAGGCCGAAGACCCGGGCGGGAACTCCACCGTGCGATCGGCAATGGACGAGTAGGCGCCCCGCTTGGTGCGCACGTACATGTCGGCGTCGGTGCAGAGGTCCGTCTCGGGCAGGAGCAGATGCTGAAGGGTTGGCATGGGGTCCTGGATCGTCCGCCAAGGCGTTTGGGGTCGGCGACCGATGCTAGACGCGGCGCCACTCGACTTGGTGCCTCCCGACGAGGGGCCGTGGCGGCGGAGTCATCCCCGTCAGCACCGACGGCAGTAGGTTTGGGAGATGTCCCAGATCTCTGACGCCGTCGTCGACATCGACCTGGTCCAGGGCCGCACGTTCACCTTCGGGCAGCTGGGCGGGATGGTCCTCGGGTCGGTCAGGCTGGCGAGGGGCGGCACGATCGCCGGCAGCCGCCACCCCAACGAGACCAGCTGGACCATCGACGACCGCGGGCACCTGCTGTTCAGCGACAACGCCGGCCGGGTGACGACGCGATTCACCGACATGAGCGCGCCGAACGGGCAGTTCGTCCTGCTCGGCGAGTTCCTCGACAGCGGCGCCGTCCACTACATCAGCGCGCCGTCCGCCCCCGGCGACCCGACGCCTCCGCCGCCGGCGGTCGCCGGCCACCGGCCTCCCCCGGTCGAGAGCCTCGGCGCGCCCGTGTGGGGGCTCGGTCGCCTGGGCGCCGGTGTGGTCACCGACCTGTTCATCCTGCCCGACGGCCGCCTGCGGGGATCCGAGAGCCCCAACGAGGCCCGCTGGGAGGTCGACGACGACGGCCGCCTGCTGTTCTTCGACGTGAACGGGCAGATGACCACCACCTTCGACACGATCGTTCCCACCAGCCGGGGCCACGCCTGGGTCGGGCCCTTCGTCGACGGGCACACCGTCCACTACCTGGTCCATCGGTTCGATCCGCTCGACCCCGACGAGCTGCCCCAGTTCGCCGCCGGCCTGATCGACCAGCAACAGCAGGTGAGCCAGGGGTGGCCGTCCGTGGGCCCACCGCTGCTGTCGCGCGAACGTTACGGGCAATCCCGCCGGCACCTGTTCTCGCTGGCCCGGGGCACCGTGCTCTCGGAGCGCAAGCCCGGCAGCGACGGCCACATCGACGACCTTCGGCGAACCTTCGACGAGACCGTGGTCGAGTTCGGCCTCGACCCGCGGGCGCTGTTCTGGTTCAGCATCAAGGGCACGGACGCCACCGCGCTGTACGACTACGTGACCACCGCCAAGCCGGCGACCTGCGTCCAGATCGGCACGTTCGCGGGATTCTCGGCCCTGCTGATCGCGGACGCGCTGCGGCGGGGCGGCGGGGGCCACATCACCGCCATCGATCCCGAGATCCCGCACGAGAACGTCATGACGCCGGTCGACGTGGCCAGGCGCGTCGCCGGCCGCCTCGGGCTCGACCAGCACTGCTCGTTCGTCCGGGGCTGGGGTTCGACGATGATCGGCCTGCCGCAGTTCGAGGCCTGGAAGCACACCGTGCCGCTGGTCGGGCAGTCGCTCCTCACCGAGCTGGGGTCGGTCGACCTCGTGTTCATCGACGCCGACCACTCCGTGTCGGCCACGGTGGCCGACTTCATGCTGGTCAAGGACTTCGTCTCCGAGGGCGGGGCCGTGCTCTTCCACGACGTCTTCAACTGGGCCTCGGTGACCGAGGCGATCGAGATCATCCTCAACGACATCCACTACGACCGGGGGGCGCACCTCCTGTGGGAGGTCGACATCAACACCGGGCCGGACGGCCTGGCCGTGCTTCGGCGCCGCCTCACGCCGCCGAGCCCCGCGCTCACGGTTGCGGTGCTCGACGACGCCACCGGCAAGCCCGTGCCGGAGGCCGAGGTCACCGCCATCGGCTACGACACCGCGGTCGCCTCGAGCCGCGGTGAGGTCGTGTTCTTCCGCGAGCTCCCCCGGGACGCGGCCGTCGAGGCGGCGGCCTCCGGGTACCGGCGCGAGCGCGTCCGGCTCGACGAGTCCACCGACGGCCGCGCCATACGCGCGACCGTGCGCCTACGGCCGGACGGCTGACGAGCAGGTCGCACGGGGGCGGGCGATGGCAATCGGGCAGGTCGAGCGCGTCGGGCTCCTGACCGGGTCGCTGCCCGGCGCGGCGTCCGCCGCGCTCCGACGGGGGGTCTTCGGCGCGGTCCTCACCCTGGTGTCGTTGGCCCTGGTCCCGTTGCTGGCGGCACCGCCGTTCCTCGAGCTCGACGAGACGGGCCACGTCGCCTACGGCGTGGCCGTCAGCGAGGGCCGGCTCCCCAGCATCACCGAGCCTGCGGACACGGGGATGCCCACCCAGCGGGACATCGCGCAACGTCACGGTGCCCAGCCGCCCCTGTACTACGTCCTCATCGCACCGATCGTGGGGGCCGGCTCGGGCAGCGACGCCTGGGCCGCCAGCGTCCGCGGCGCCCGGGCCGTGTCCCTGCTTTCCTCGGTCGTGACGGTCGTGGCGACCGCCGCCATCGCGGGACTGCTCGTGCGGCGCCGGAGGGCCGAGACCATGGTCCTGGCCGCGGGGCTGACCACATCGCTGGCCCTCTTCGTCGGGATCTCGGCGTTCGTGCGCAACGACTCCCTCTCGCTGGCCGGCGCGGCGGTGGCGTTGGTGGGGGCGTTCGCAGCCCTGCAGCGCGGGCCGGCGCCGCGCTGGGTGGCGCTGGCGTGCCTCGGGTCGGCGTGGACGATGGCCAGCCGCTTCAACGGGGTGATCCTGGTGGGGCTGGTCGCGCTGGCCCTGGCGTCGAGCGGCTACCTGTGGTCGGCGGGCTCGGCGCTGGCCCGCGCCGGTCGGGCTGCCCTCCTGGGGGCGCTCCCGGTCGCCAGCGTGATCGCGACCTCGGGATGGTTCTACTGGCGGAACTACCGCCTCTACGGCGACATCACCTCGTCCGCCCGCCAACTGGAGCTCGCCGGCAACCCCGAGTCGTCGGTCAGCCTGGGGAGATGGCTCTTGGAGCCCACGGCCGTGCCGACCGTCCTGCTGGGCGCCCAGGGAGGTCACAGCTGGGCGAGCAACCTCTTCAGTCCGGTCGAGGACGCACTGCTCATCGCTGCGCTGGTCCTGGTCGCCAGCGGCGCGGCGCGTCGGCTGCGCAGCGGCTGGGCGGATCGTCGTGCCGCACGGCGGCCGGAGCCCGGCGATGGCGAGGACAGCGACGGCGAGGTCGGCGACGGCGGCGACAGCGACGCCGGCACGGCCGCCCGGCGCTCGCGCCTCGTGACGTTGCTGATCTGTGTGGCGCTACCTCTGTCGGCCTGGTACCAGCTCTCGCTCTGGGTCTCGTACGGGGGCACGCCGCTGTCGCGCTACCTGCTCGTCGCTCTTCCCGTCCTGGCCACCGGCGCGGCCGCCGCCTGCCTCGGCCATCCCGGCGCCATGGGCCGCCTCGTGGGCCTGTTCGTCGTCAGCCTCCAGGCGACCTTCGCCGTCCTGTGGATCGGTCGCTGGCTCGGCTTTCGCTGGCCCGACGCGTCCGGCAAGCCCCTGACCGACCTCGTCGATGCCCTGGACCGGGCCGGGATGCCACGCCCGGGACTGGTGCTGGTGCTCCTCGCCGCCGGAGCCGCCGCCGGCATCATCTTGCAGGCAGTTGCACTGTGGAGCCTGGGACGCCGTGACGTCGGGCCCGGCATCGACGGTCAGGGCGACGGCGCGTCCCTGTTGGGCGGGCCGCCGGCGGTAGAGCCGCTCGCCACCC
>DATFVX010000220.1:0-5566 GCA_035259985.1 Acidimicrobiales bacterium
GGGACCGATGAAGCCGGCCCACCACCCCGGCGCCGGGTGGCCGTCGACGAGCCCACCCGCGGCGTGGCTGTCGCCGGTGAGGGCGTGGCAGACCAGGACCGCGTTGTCGTGTCCGGGAGACAGTTCGCCCCAGGTCTCGTAGGCGATGGACATGCCCTGGAGCAGGCCGCCGCCCTCGAGCGCGAAGGGCCGGTGGGCGGGGTAGGACAGGAACCGGCGCTGCCCCACAGGGTCGCCGGGCCGCCACGCACCCGTGACCGGTAGGGCGCTGGCGTGCGCCCGCCGGAACCCGACGTCGGGGTCGGTCATCGGCCGGGGTGCGGCGGCGGGTCCTGCCGCATTGGTGGAGTGTACGGATCGCGCCATCGCCGTCTACCTGCCGGTTCGTCGGGTCGGGCAGCGGGCGGTGCGTCCCCCGGAGGGGCACGGACACTTGGTTGCTCTCGAGGGAGCCGCATCCCCGGTGTCCCGGGATGGCACCTTGGCTGTCCGAACCAGGTTGCCGGGCCCGGCCCACAGGGCCGGACCGCTCCTGATGTCGCCGTCAAACTAGTGCGCCACCGGCCGGCGGGGTCCAGTCGAATTGGCCGCGCCAGGTCGGAACTTGCGGCGATTGTCGCCCCCATAGCGGCCCTAGCCGCCGCAAGTTCGAGGTCGGGCCCGTCCCGCCCTCGCCGGCCCGCCGCTCAGCTCTCCCTGCGGGACGCGGCGCCCGGCAACCCCTCGACCCGCGCGTCGATGGCATCGAGCTCGGGCGACGAGCCCACGCACGCAGCGCGCAACGGTCGGACCAGCCGGCGGGCGCGGTCGGCGTCGCCGCGTGCGACGAGCCGCGCCCCGAGGTCGGCGCCGGCGCGCAACGCCAGGGAGGCGCTGCCATGGTCCCCCGCGACGACCAGTGCCCGCTCGAGCATGTCGTCTCCGTCCGCACCCGGGTCGAGGCGCGCCCCCAGCCGCCACAGCTCCGGCAGCCACCACCAGTCGGCGTGGTGCCGGGCGAGACGGTGAGCCTCGGCCAGCACAGTGGCCGCCTCCCCCGCCCGATCGGCGTCGATCAGTGTCTCGGCCAGGAGCGCCAGGTAGTAGGGCAGTCGCGACACGGCGCCGCGTTCGCGTAGACGGCGGATCCCCTCCTCGATTTCGGCGGCGCCATCGTCGCCGCCGAGGATCCAGCCCTCCAACACGTCCCCCCAGTGCTGGTAGTAGGCGACGTCGTAGCGCGCCGAGAGCTCCCGGACCTCGAGGGACCGCTCGAGGGCCTCGCGGCGATCGCCCCGCAGCTGGTGGGTCATGGCTGCATACGCCACCGCCATCACCCGACCGAACGGCATGGCGAGCTCGTCGGCGGACTCGATGGCGTTCGCGGCGCGGATCTGGGCGTCGTCGACGCGTCCGGTCAACCAGCACGCGTGCGCGCCCCAGGCCCATGCCATCACCCGGGGAGCGAACCCGAGCACCTCGAAGTCCGCCCGCGCCAGGGGCGACGTCGCCACGTCGAAGTGCGGCAGCGCCCGCCGCGGGTCGCCTGCGGAGGTCAGCGAGCCAGCGACCGCCATGTGCGCGTACGGCGACAGCGTGTCGCTGCCGTCGCTCGTGGCGAGCGCGCGCTGGGCCAGCGCGAGGCCCTCGTCGAGCCTGCCCTGTACGAAGGACATGCCCCAGAGCCCGACCAGGGACACGACCTGCATCGACCGGTCACCGGTGCGGTCGCTCAGCTCGAGGATCGCCTCCAGGTTCCGCTGCGCGTCGGCCGACGTCCAGCCGCCGAGGGCGTTGTGCGGCTCGGCGGACGCCGCACGCAGCCGGATCTCCTGTTCGTCGCGCTCACGCCCGGGCGGCAGGCCCGCCAGCAGCGTCAGGGCCCGCTCGGCGAGCTGCACCGCCTGGCGGTAGGCGAACACCCGGGCAGCCTCCGCAACGGCCTGCTCGTAGAAGGCCACCGCCTGCGCGCCGAGGCCGCCGCGGTCGTACTGATCGGCGATCTGGCCCGCCGCGGCATCGATGCCGTCGGCGTGGAGCAGCGCCAGCGCCTGCGCCAGCCGTCGGTGCATCCGGCGGCGGCGCGGCGGGCTCAGCCGGTCGTAGGCCGCGGCGCGCAGCAGGTCGTGGGAGAGGTCGTACGTGGTCGCCGACCGCTCGCGGACCAGCCGGCGACGCCACAGCTCGTCGAGGGCATCGACGACGGCATCGGCCTCCATGTCGCTCGCTTCGGTGAGGAGATCGAGCGTGAAGTCGCGGCCGATCGCCGCCGCCAGGCCCGCCAGCTCCTCGGCGCCGGCGCCGAGCTGGGTGAACCGTCCGGCCAGGACCGCCTGCACGCGCGGGGACCCGCGGGCGTCCAGGGCGGCCTCGCCCCCGGGCGTGCGGCTGCGGGCCGCCTCGATGACGAACAGCGGGAACCCTCCCGCCAGGGCCTGGACCCGGCCGAGGAACGACGAGTCGGCGTCCGGGCCCAGCAGGAGCGTGGCGAGCTCGGCGCTCTCGGCCTGCTGCAGCGGGCCCAGCTCCACGTCCACGACCGCGCCCGACGCGCGCAGGCGACCCAGCAGCGCGGCCAGGTCGGGGTTGTCCGGGACCTCCTCGGCACGCACCGTCGCGACGAGGAGGAGCGGTGCGTCGGCCGCCCGATAGAGGCAGAGGTCGAGCCAGGCCAGCGTGTCGAGGTCACACCACTGGACGTCGTCGAGCAGCAGGGCGGTCGGCTGGCCCACGCCGAGGACCGCACGCACCAGCCCCTCGAAGAAGCGATGCCGGTACCAGGTGTCGCCGGAGTGCACGGCGTCCGCTCGCTCCATCGGGGGCTCGGAACCGAGCTCGGGCGCGAGCCGTGCGACCTCCGTGCGCCACGCGGGCTCCATACGCTCGATCGCGGGGCGGAAGGCGCCGCTCCGCAGCCATTCTGCGATCGGCGCCAGGGGCGGCGGGCGTTCGCCGGCGAAGCACCGGGCGCTCGCCGTCACTCCCCCGTTCCGGCGGACGGAGGCCAGGAGCTCGTCCGCGAGGCGGGACTTGCCGATGCCCGCCTCGCCGCTGATGACGGCGACGCCGGCCGAGCCGCTCCCCTCCGCCGTCGCCCGTGCCCAGGCGCTCCGCAGCGCGCCCAGCTCGTCGCCGCGCCCGACGAAGGGCGTCCGCTGCCGGGCGGGCGCCGCGGGCCCGTCGGGCTCGGCCTCGGGCTCCGGCCCGAACCACCGCTCGTAGACCGCCACCGTCTCCGGGCTCGGTGGCACGTCCAGGTCGCGCTCGAGCACCGAGATGCAGCGGTGGTACGCCTGGAGCGCGGCGGCCCGGTCGCCGGTCCGGGCGAGCAGGTCGATCAGCGTGCGGTGACCGACCTCCTCGAGGGGCTGCAGCTCGACGCGCCGGCGGGCGTACGTCGCCGCCGCCACCAGGTCGTCGCTGCCGACCACGCCGGTCAACCCGTCCAGCAGCCCGACGCAGCGGCGGCACAGCCGCTCGCGTTGGAGGAGGACCCAGTCGTCGTAGAGCGCCGGCAGGAAGTCGCCGGCGTAGAGGCCGGCGGCAGCCCTGGCCGCGTCGGCGAAGCCGGTCGTGTCGCCGCGCTCGAGCGCAGCCTCGGCGGTGTCGGCGGCCGCGGAGAACGTGGTGACGTCGACGTGGCTGGCGCCGTCGTCACGCCACCACACGCCGGCCTGGTCGACCGCCAGGACGGCGTCGGGATCCGGGAGACCCGCCCGCAGGGTGTGCAGCTCACGGCGGAGGTTGGTGCGTGCCTGCGCCTCGGTGGAGTCCGGCCAGAACAGGTTGGCCACCTGCTGGCGGGGCTGGGGCGTCCCGGGGTGCAGCGCGAGGTAGCCGAGCAGGGCCTGGGTACGCGGCGAGCGAAGGCCCGCCAGGAGCGAGCCTTCGCTGGACACTCGGAAGTCGCCGAGCAGTACGACGTCGAGCATGACCGATCCGCCCACCCTGCCGACGCCCGCCGCGGGCCGGGGGACTACCGCTGCGCCGGAGGGATGTTCTGGTTCACCCGGAAGAAGTTGTCGGGATCGTACTGGGCCTTGACCCGCGCCAGGCGTTCGTAGTTGTCGCGGTACGTAGCGCGCACCCTGGCATCGCCCTCGTCCATCATGAAGTTGACGTAGGCACCGCCGGCCGAGTGCGGGTGCAGTGCGTCCCAGTAGTCCACCGCCCACTCCCGGATCAGCGGCAGGTTCGCCGGGTCCGGATCCACGCCGGCGATGACGCCGGCCCACGTGGCGTCCCGGTAGCTGAACGCCGTGTCCCCGGCGTCCGCATCGTGGGGTGCCCCGTCGATGGGATAGAGGTGCATCGTCGAGTGCATCGTCGGCACCTTGCCGAACCGCTCGTGGACGGCGATGGCGTCGTCGGTGATCTCGTCGAAGAAGTCGGCCCGCCAGTACCACTGCAGCCCCGGCGGGTACAGGCCGTCGAAGGCTCCCTGGAGGGCGGGGAACGGCGCCTCGTGGATGCCGTCGAGCAGCGGCGTGCCGAACGCCCGCACGGGTGCCAGGACGTCGTCGGCCTGCTCCGGCGGGCCCACGTAGCACCACATGATCCCGCACACGTTGCGCATGTGCAGGTGCTCGGGGAACGGCGGCGCGGGGGGCACCGTCATGAAGGCGAAGAAGCCGTTGAGGTCGTCGGGGGCGCCCGGGAGGAACTCGCGGTACCAGCGCAACACGTCACCGGCGTCCTCCACGTCGTACAGGACCGGGCCGGTCACCACGTTGCGCACGGGGTGGCACTGGAGCTCGAGCGAGGTCACGACCCCGAAGTTGCCCCCGCCGCCGCGCAGGGCCCAGAACAGCTCGGGGTTGTCGGTGGCGCTGGCGGTGACGAACGACCCGTCGGCGAGCACCACGTCGGCGCTCACGAGGTTGTCGACCGAGAGCCCGTAACGCCGGCTGAGGTGGCCGATGCCGCCGCCCAGCGTGAGGCCGGTGACGCCGGTCGTCGAGATGATGCCCGACGGCGTCGCCAGGCCGAAGGCGTGGGTCGCGTGGTCGACGTCGCCCAGCGTGCAGCCACCCTCGGCGCGGACGGTCCGGGCCTTGGGATCCACGCGGATCCCCCGCATCGACGACATGTCGATGACCAGCCCACCGTCGGTGACACCGAGGCCGGCCCCGTTGTGGCCGCCGCCCCGCACCGACACGAGCGCGTCGTCCTCCCGGGCCAGGCGGATGGCCGTGATCACGTCGGCGACGTCTGCGGGGCGGGCGATCGCCCCTGGCCGGCGGTCGATCGACCCGTTGTGCACCGCCCTGGCCTCGTCGTAGCCGGCGTCCTCGGGCCGGATCACGTCGCCGCGTAGCTGGTCTGCCAGCGCGTCGACGGTCTTCCGGGACACGCTTCCGCTCGTCTGCATGGCTGCATCTCCTCGCTGGGATGGTCCGTCTGAGGGCAGGCCGACCGTAAGGAGGGGAGCGTTCGGGATCCGTTCGCACTGCGCCGTAGACCCGAACTTGCGGCGGTTATCGCCCCTATAGCGGCCCTAGCCGCCGCAAGTTCGAGGGCCGGCTCGCTCGCGCCACCAGGCGGTGACGGTGGGCGGCGCCCCATGGGCGGCCGTCGCGGCCACCAG
>DATFVX010000221.1:0-5197 GCA_035259985.1 Acidimicrobiales bacterium
AAGCCGGAGGACGGTGCTGCCGGCCGCAACAGCAGGACGTCGTCGACGTCGACCATCGTGGCGTTCGCCGCCGGCGCGTGCTCCCGCCACACCGGGCCGCCGTAGAACGCCTCGAGCGACCGGCGGCGCGCCTCCATGTCGGGAAAGCCCCTGAGCCAGACGAACCGGTCCGCCCGATCGAGGTCCCGGAACTGGCCGAGCAGCTCCATGCCGACGGCCTCTTGCGGTTCGACCAGCGCCCGGTCGAAGAGCTCGACCAGGACCTCCCGTTGGCCCGCGCGCAGCGTGTACTGGCGAAGCTCGACCACGGGACAGCACTGCGACACGACGACCTCCCCTGCATCAGTTGCGAATCAGTTCCGAATCGGAACCTAATGAGTTCCGATTCGGAACGCAATAAGCTCCACGTGTGCGTTGGGCCGACCTCGGGGACACCGGTTGCTCGATCGCCCGGGCGCTGTCCGTCGTCGGCGACCGCTGGACGCTGCTCCTGCTCCGGGAGTCGTTCCTCGGGGCGACGCGCTTCGAGGAGCTCCACGGCAACACCGGGGCTGCCCGTCACATCGTCGCCGCGCGCCTGCAGCACCTCGTGGAGCACGGGGTGCTCGACCGGGCGCAGTACCACGATCGTCCTGCCCGCTTCGAGTACCACCTGACCCGGAAGGGCGCAGCCCTGTACCCCGTGGTCGTCTCGTTGCTGGCCTGGGGCGACGAGTGGATGCTCGACGGCCGGGATCCCACCCTCGCCGTCGTCCACGAGCCCTGCGGGGCAAGGGTCACGCCCGAGCTCCGGTGCCCGACGTGCGGCGGGCGCATCGACCCGGACGACACCCACCACCTGGTGGCCGGGCGGGACCGTCCCACACCGCAGCACGAGTCGCCCGGCCCGGTCGGACGGGCGTCGTAGCCGGGCTTCAGCCGGCCCCGCAGACGTCGAGCGCCACGAGGGCCAGCGTGCGTGCGGCCGTGGCGACCTCGTGCAGCGGGACCGACTCGTCCGGGCCGTGCGCCAGCCGCGCGTCCCCGGGCCCGTACTGCAGCGTCGGGATGCCCGCGAGGCCCGTGAGCAGGCGGAGGTCGCTGCCGTAGGGGGCGCCGTAGACATCCTGCGGGGGGCCGGAGGCGGCGCGGTGGGCCGCCCGCACCCGGTCCACGAGGTCGCTGCCCGCGGGGATGCGGCCCGACGCGAACTGCCCGCCCCACCACTCGACCTCGACGGGGTGCTCGCGCAGCCAGGGGTCGCGCGCGCAGGCCGCCGCCACGGCGCTCTCGAGGTCGGCCCGGGCGTGGTCGGTCGACTCCCCGATGGCCACCCCGAGCCGCCCCTCGGCCACGAACAGGTCGGGCACCGACGACGCCCAGTCGCCGGCCCGGACCCGGCCGATCGACAGGGGATGGGCGAGCGGCCACCGGGCGACGAGCGGGTCGACCGACGCGTGGCGCCGCCGCTCGAGCTCCGCCAGCGCCAGCCAGACCGGCCAGAACTTCTCGATGACGCTCACCCCTTCCGTGCGCCGGGCGGCGTGCGCGGCCCGGCCGCGGATGCGCAGGCGGAAGGTGAGCGCCCCCGAGTTCGCAGGCACGACGTCGAGCCCGGTCGGCTCGGCGATCACGCACGCGTCCGCCCGCCACCCGCGCTGCAGCGTGGCGAACGTGCCGAGCCCGCCGTCCTCCTCGCCCTGCACCGACGCCAGGACGACGTCGCCCCGCAGGCGGACCCCGGCCAGACCCAGCGCCCGGACCGCCCACAACGACGCGATCAGGCCGGCCTTCATGTCGCAGCTGCCGCGGCCGTACAGGCATCCGTCCCGGGTGACGGCGGAGAACGGCGGGGTGGACCAGGCGTCCGGATCGCCGACCGGCACGACGTCGACGTGGCCGTTCAACATCAGCGTTGCGCCCCCGCCCGCCCCCGGGAGGCGGCCGACGAGGCCCCATGCCTCGGTCCGGTCGACCTCCATGCCCGGGAAGTCCGGATGGGCGGCGATCGCCGGCACGTCGATCGGCCAGTGGTCGACCTCCAGCGCGGCCTCGGCGAACCGGCGGGCGACGTGCGCCTGCGCCTCGTTCTCGGCATCGCTGCCGCTCACGCTGGGGATCCCGATCAGCGTCGCCAGCTCGTCCAGGAGCGGACCGGTCAGGTCGGTCACCGCATCGAGCACCTGCGCCACCGGGTCGGCCACCGCGTCACCTCCCGGACAGGGTCTAGCGGCTCGCCGCCACGCCCAGGTGACTGCTTCAGCGAGGTCGGTAGCCTCTGCTCGGCCGATCGCCGGCGGGTTCCCACGGCGGCCGCCGAAGGGAGGCACGTGTTCTTCGAGCAGTTCTACGTGCAGGGCCTCGGCCATGCCTCCTATCTGGTCGGCTCCGACGAGACCGGCGAGGCCCTGGTCTTCGACCCGCAGCGTGACGTCTCCGGCTACTTCGACGTCGCCCGGGCCCACGGCCTGCGGATCCGCCACGCCCTCGACTCCCACGGCCACAACGACTACCTGTCGGGTCTGACCGAGGTGGCCGTGCGCGCCGATGTCGAACTGCTGGCGTCGGCGTCGGCCGAGGTCGGCTTCGACCATCGGCCCCTGCGGGATGGCGAGCAGTTCGAGCTGGGAGACGTCGGCTTCGAGGTGCTCCACACCCCGGGGCACACGCCGGAGCACATCAGCCTGGTCGTCTATGACCGGTCGGTCTCGGCCGACGTGCCGGCACTGTTGCTTTCTGGCGGGGCATTGCTCGTCGGTGACCTGGCCCGTCCCGACCTGCTCGGCGGCCGCGACCAGGCCGCGGCCGCCGCCAGGGAGTTCTGCCGCACGATCCAGACGAAGATCCTCGAGCTTCCCGACCACGTCGAGGTCTTCCCGACGCACGTCGCCGGCTCGCTGTGCGGCGGGAACATCGGCAGCCGCCTGTCCACCACCGTCGGCTACGAGCGGCGCACCAACGAGATCCTGGCCACGGTCTCGTCCAAGGCCGAGTTCGTCGAGGAGTGCCTGCGCCTCGACAACCTGCCGGCGGTCCCGCCCTACTGGGCGCGGATGCGACGCCAGAACCTCGCCGGCGTCACGCCGCTCAGCGTGTTGCGGGAGCCGCCGGCGCTCGATCCCGGCGCCGTGAGGGAGGCGGCGCGCGACGGCGCCGTCCTGCTCGACACCCGCCCGCCGGAGGCCTTCGGCGGCGGGCACATCCCCGGGGCGCTGAACGTCGGGCACGGCGCCTCGTTCCCGACCTGGGCCGGGACGGTCCTCGACGAGGACGCAGCCGTCGTGCTGGTCCTGGACTCACCGCACGACCTCTGGCCCGTCACCTGGGACCTGCTCCGGATCGGCTACGAGCCGCCGGTTGGCTGGCTGGCCGGCGGCATGCTGGCGTGGCGCACCGCCGCCCTGGATCTCGAGGGGCTGCCGCAGATCACCGTCCACGAGCTCCGGCGCCGCCTCGTCGGCGGGGAGGTCGACCTGCTCGATGTCCGCCAGCCCGCGGAATGGGCCGGGGGACACGTCGGCGGCGCCACGTTCATCACCGGCGGCGAACTGCCCCGCCGCCTCGACGAGGTCCCGCACACGGGTCGGCCCGTGGCCGTTGCGTGTGGATCGGGCTACCGGTCGTCCGTTGCGGCCAGCCTGCTCGCCGCCCGCACCGAGCTCGACGTCGTCAACGTCCTCGGCGGGATGACGGCGTGGACGGCGGCCGGCTACCCCACGACGACCGACGCGCCATCGTGCTGAGCCGTGCGGCGACGTGTGGCCGCGCGGCCGGCCGTCGCCCCCGCGATGCAGCCAAAGCGCTTATGGCCGGACGTGGGCGGGTAATGCCGATCGGACCGCTGGGGAAACGGCCATTGGGGGGTCGTCGACGTGGTGCTGACGCGACGAGCGTTCATCCGGTCGAGCGCCGCGTTGGGCGCCGTCGGCTGCGTGGGGGGCTTCGGCCTCCTGGGCTGCCACGGTGGAGCGCACCGGCGGGTGCCCGAGTCCATCGACAACACCGGCGCGACGGACGTGTCGGAGCCGCTGACGAACTGGCTGGCCTCGACCGGGGCGCCGGGAGACGTCCTCGAATTGCGTCGACGGCCGGACGGCTCGCCCGGCCGCTACTGGGTGCCACGCGGCGTGAGGATCGGCCGGGATGGCGTCGTCTTCGACATGAAGGGATGTCACCTGTTCACCGGTACGACGCTCGGTTTCGACGACCCGCTGCACGCCTACCCGGCCTTGGCACGCGCGGTCTGGCCGCCGCTGTGGGATGACTGGCGCGAGCAGACGCTGGCCGACGCCTGGCCCGACCGGCGGTCGGTGCTTGTCATCAACGCCAGCAACGTCACCCTGGTGTCCTCGAACGTCGGTGCCCGCATTCAGGGTGCCAATCGGCTGGTGCACTACCGGGGCTCGCCGGAGCTGGCGGGGCGTACCACCCCCACCGGCGCCGCGTTCTACACCAACCAGGCCACCGGGGTGTTCATCGGCGACGGCCAGCACTGCATCCGTCTGGGCGCCGAGCCGGGCGGCTCCGCGACCGCCAACCCCCGCTCGAACATCAACATCGACCTGACGAACATCAGCGTCGAGTTCTCCCACGGGGACGGCATCTACCTCGGCGACAACATCACCGGCGTCACCATCACCGGCCGGCAGCTAGGCGAATCGGTGCTCGGTGGCGTCCCGTCCGAGATCGACGATCAACACCTGTGGGGGCACACCCTCCAGGGCGGCACGATCCAGCAGGGGGGAGGCGCCGCGTTCGTCCCCGGAGACGAGCGCAGCGCCGACCGATGGGTACCCGACGCTGCCGCCTCCCCGTGGCCGGGCATCCACCACACCGGCCGCCAGGGGATCGCGACCAGCTTCCGGAGCTACCAGACAATCATGGACGGCTTTTCGATCTGGCGCACGGGCCGTTCGGCCATCGATTGGGAGCCCGCGTGGGTCGACGCCGAGGTCGTCGCACCCACAATGCGCAACCTCGAGATCGGCATCCACACGCTGGGCATGATGCCCTGCGCTGGTGCCAACGGACCCATCAATGACCTCGTGCTCGAGAACATCGTCTCCTACGAGGTGCCCATCGTGGACAGGCACCCCAATGGGTCCGCCTCGACCGACTTCCGGTCGGAGAACTGGCGACTGGAGAACATCGTCTGCCCAAGCGGGGTGAAGCCACAGGTGGGCGCGGTGTTCCGCGTGCCCGGCATCGACGGCATCCA
>DATFVX010000222.1:0-2781 GCA_035259985.1 Acidimicrobiales bacterium
GACCGGGGCCAGGTGCACGGCAGCCGGCCGCCGGGGTTGACCTCGCCGAACAGCACCCGTGCGACGGCGTGGCCGCCCTCCATCCCCGGGTACCAGGCCATCAGGATGGCCCCGGCCTGCTCGCGCCATGCGTCCGTGACGATGGCGCTGCCGCCGATGAGCACGACG
Source organism: Acidimicrobiales bacterium (assembly GCA_035259985.1). GTDB lineage: Bacteria > Actinomycetota > Acidimicrobiia > Acidimicrobiales > VFJN01 > DASQUK01. The sequence continues at coordinate 169 of DATFVX010000222.1, forward strand.
ATCGTCCGCCGGTTGGCGGTGGCCACCGTGCGGATGAGCCGCTCGTCCTGGGCCCGGAGCGTCAGCTCCTTGCGGTCGCCACCCCTCCCCAGGACGTTCTCGCCCTCGTCGCGGTGGGTGTAGCCCGCCACCACCACCGCGGCGTCGGCCCGCGAGGCGGTGAAGCCGGCGGCGCTCAGGTCGTCGCCCCGCTGGTACCGGACATCAATGACGTGACGGTCGCCGACCGCCCGCAGGCCATCGAGCACCGTCGCCACCGACGGGGCCCGGACGTGGCTCGACCCCCGGTCCCCGGTCACCGGCATGGCCGCGAGCCCACCGAACACCGCCAGCGACTCGACCGAGCCCGGGTCCAGCGGCAGGACCCGCCGCCATTCCCCGCCCGGCGGTGCGTCACCGTTGGCGGTGGCGGGCCCGCCGGGGTCCTCCTCGGTGGGCCCGGCGCCGTCGCCCATGTCCTCCGCCTCGTCGATCCGACCCAGCACCCGGTTCCGGAGCAGGACGATCGACCGCTCGGCGGCCTCCCGGGCCAGCGTGCGGTGCTTGACGCTGGCCACGTGCTCGGTCCCATACGCGTTCTCGTCGCGGGAATGGTCGTCAGGGCGACCATTCCCGCGACCAAAACGCAGCTGCTGGCGCAGGATGCGGAGGGCGGCATCGTCGATGCGGTCGGGTGGCACCCAGCCCGACCGGGCCAGCCGGGCCAGCCGCCGGAACCGCAGGCGGAACGGCATCTCGAGGTCCAGCCCGGCGTTGACGGCGTCGGCCGAGCGCACGCCCAGCACGAAGTCGCTCATCACGAAGCCGTCGAAGCCCCAGTCGCCCTTGAGGACGTCGGTGATCAGGTAGCGGTGGTGTCCGCAGTAGCTGCCGTTGACCCGGTTGTAGGCGGTCATGACCGCCGCGACCCCCTCGTCCACCACCCGCCGGAAGTGGGGCAGGTAGATGTCGCGGAGGTCGTCGTCGTCGATGCGCACGTCGACGCGGAAGCGGTTGTCCTCGATGGAGTTGCAGGCAAAGTGCTTCACGCACGCCATCACGTGGCGCTGGACGCCCCGCACCAGGGCCGCGCCCATCTCGCCGAGCAGGTGCGAATCCTCGCCGTAGGTCTCCTGGGCCCGCCCCCAGGCCGGGTGGCGCAGCTGGTTGATGCAGACCCCGGCGAACAGGTTGGCGCCGAGTGCGCGGCACTCGATGCCGATGGCGTCGCCGATCCGCTGCTCGAGCTCGGGGTCGAAGCTCGCCCCGCGGGCCATGGGGACCGGGAACGCGGTGGCGTGGCCCATGACCACGCCCCGAGGCCCGTCGCTGAAGCGGATGCCGGCGATGCCCAGCCGCGGGACAGCACCGGCGACGTAGGGCTCCTCGTTGTAGTGGCGGACCAGGCCGATCAGCCCGCCGATCGGGGGGGCGTCGCCCGAGAGGAGGTGGAGCTTCTCGTGCAGCGTGAGCTCGTCGAGCAGCTCACGCGCCCGCGCGTCGATCGGGTCGGCTCGGTCGCTGGGGTCGCTGGGGTCGCTGGGGTCGCTCGGGTCGGCGGGGTGGTCTCCGCCGGCCGCTGCATCCGAAGGGCCGCCGTCGGCGCCGGCGCCGCGGCCGTCTGTCGCTCGACGCGCCCCCGCGTCGATCCGATCCCCGAGCACCGGGGAAGGCTACGCCCAATCGCCGGGCGGCTGTGCGTGCTCTGGTCCGCTAGGCGGCGGTCGCGGGACGCTTTGCGCGCAGGCGACGCAATGGCGGGAGCGTCGGCGGCGGCTGGCGGCGGGGCGGCAGGCTCGTGAGCAGTTCCGCGGTGGCCTCGGCGACCCGGCGGACCGCAACCTCGAACGCCTCCTCGGTCTGCGCCGAGGTGGCCTGGACGCCGCTCACCTTGCGGACGTACTGGCGCGCCGCAGCCTCGATCTCCTCGGTGGTCGCCTCGGGCTCGAGGCCGCGCAGGGTGGTGATGTTCCGGCACACGCCGTCGAGCGTAACGGCGGGGGCGTACTTGCGTGGTGGGTCAGTGGTGGATCCGTGCTCCTTCCGTGGTCGTTCGGTGGTGGCCACGGATGTCGAAAGTCCTGGTCAGGCGCACGATGGAGCCACCGAATCAGGAGGACACCATGAACCACCACTACGAGACGATGGCACTGGCAGAGCAGCACCGGGAGTCGCTGCTGAACGACGCTCGGCTGGTCCGGTCGGCCCACCGCAGCCGCTCCGGCCGGCGCCCGTCGGTCCGCTCGCTGCTGGCCCGGGCGCGGCATTCATGAGCCGATTACCACCCGCCCCCGGTGGGTAGCGTCGGCGGCGCTGGGGACACACCCCTAAGGGCAGGTCCCCAACTTTGGGGGGTGCGTGCACACTGCGCCGCGACTAGACGGCAGGTCGATGCTGGTGGACCGCCCCACCGCGCCGGCCGCACTGCGCTGGCGCGCCCTGATCTGGGCCGTCGGCGTGCTCGGGATCGGAATCATCGTCCTCGCGACCCAGCAGTTGCTCGCCGAGCCGGCGGCGGCCGACATCCCCGGAGTGGTCGACACGACGGTCGGCGGCGCGGCTGCCACCGTGGACCGGGTCGCAGAAACTGCGCCGGTGTCGGTGGGCCGGCGTCCGGCGCAGGCGCCGGTGTTG
>DATFVX010000223.1:0-17753 GCA_035259985.1 Acidimicrobiales bacterium
ACGCCGACGAGCCGGGCTGCGAGGACGGAGCGATCGACGATCGGCGCTACATCCTCTGTGCCGCGGATGCGGGATCCGACCAGGGCTTGGTCATCGCCCTCCACGGTCGGGGCTCGTCGGCGGACGAGATGCGCACCGTCACCCGGCTCGACCAGCACGCCGCGGAAGCGGGACTGGCGGTGGTGTACCCCGACGCCCTCGACGGTGGCTGGGGTGACGACACGTTCCCGGCACCCGCACGCCCCGTCGGCGACGAGGACGTCGTCTTCCTGGATGCTCTGGTTCGCGACCTACGGGCCGATCCGCGCATCGACGACGAGCCGATCGGTGTGGTCGGCTTCTCGAACGGCGCAAGCATGGCCCTCCGCTTCGCGTCGGAGCACCCGGACGACGTGCGAGCGGTGGTCTCGATCGCAGGTCAGCTGCCGCGGGATCCGGCGATCCGGCCGTCGGGTCGGGTGCCGTTGCTGGAGGTGTACGGGACGGCGGACCCGGTCCGGCCCTACGACATCGGCGTCCAGGAGACTCCGGGGCGCGGACCCGGCGATCCGACGCCCACCCTCCCGACGCGCGACACGGTCGCCGCGTTCATCGCGGCCGGTCTCGACGCGAGCGGCGAAGACGGACAGGTGGTGACGGACCTCGATTCCACCGACGGGACCCGGGTGAGCAGCGAGCGTTGGACCGACCGCGACGGCACGCTGGCGGTCCTCCAATCGATCGTCGGCGGTGGCCACACGTGGCCATCGTCCAGTGGTGAGTTCACCGGCGGGGAGAACTTCGGCACGACGTCCCGAGAGATCGACGCCAGCGCCGAGGCCGTAGCGTTCGTCCTCGACCCCGACGACGTTGGACGCGGCTGAGGAGCCGTCGCTGGAACGGCTCCTCAGCCAGGACCGCCTGATGGAGGTCGTCGCCCGGTTCGATGGGCGCCCCTTCCCGCCGAGGTCATGGGGTTCCGTTCCGGGGAGCCCGAGGCAATAGGTTCCGCCCCCGGAACCCATGGCCTCGGGCTCGCGACAGCGGAACCTATGACCTCGAGAGCGTCGCGCGACTGAGGAGCCGTCGCTGGAACGGCTCCTCAGCCACCGGGGGCGGCGATCGAACGACCGCGGTCGACACCGGGTCGTGTGCCTCAGTCGCCGGGCGCCGGCGGCGGGCAGGGAATGCCGCGGTCCAGGCAGAGCGATCGGACGTTGTCCGGCACGGTCGGTGCCGGGGTCGAGCCGAGATCGCTGAAGCTGATCCGGTAGCTCCAGGACGAGGCGCCGCCCCAGGTCGCGTGGATCTCCTGGATCGCCTCGTCGGCGCCCACGGTGATGCGCACGACGACGGGAGCGTCGGGCCGGCTGGCGTCGTCGTGGGCGACGTAGCCGTACGGAAGGACCCGGATCGGCTCCCCGTCCTTGGTACCGGTTTCGGGGGCGAGGACCCCCGCCGGCACGGTGCCGCTGTACACCACCGAGCCGTCATCCCCGGGGCTGGTGGCAAGGCCGGTCATGGCTCCGGTGATCCGGCGGAAGGTGTCACCGCCGGCGTCGGCCCGCACAGCGGCGAGGTACTCGTCGGGCGTCGTTCCCGAGTCGGGATCGATGTTCGCGGGGGAGCCGAGCTCGAACCACCCGCCCTCGCTCTCGGGGTCGGGGCCGTAGAGGGTGCCGTCCACGACGAGGAGGTCGGCACGGCCGGCGCGGCCCGGGTCCTCGTTGGTGACCGAGATGTCGGATCCGTTCCAGCGAACCGTCCTGGCGCCCCAGGCGTTTCCGTCCTCGGTCACCTCGATCGAAGCCGTGCCGGACTGCTCCGCCGCCTGGGCGCTCACGGTCACCGCCTGCTCGATGGCGGCTGCGGGCGACACCTGCGGCGACCCGTTGGGCGAGCCGAGGACGAGCACGGTGGCGACGACCATGGCGATCACGGCGGCCGCAGCGGGGACACCGATCGCCGGCCGCAGCCGCCACGCCCGCGGCAATCGGAGCGGACGGCCGCGGGCCAGGTCCACGGTCGGTGGGCGGGGGTTGCCGGCATGTCGCGTGAGCTCGGTGGCCTCCTGGGCGAAGCCGGGCTTGTGACGAGGGTTGGCCCGGCGCAGTGCGTCGAGGCTGTCGGTTCCGTTCATCGTTGCGCCTTTCTCATGGCTGTCCGGTCGATGGGATGCGGGGCCCGCGCGGCGGCCGGCGACGCCGCTCCGTAGCCGTCGAGGCCGGGGCCGCCGCGGCGGCCGGGGCCGTCAGCGCCGTCGCGGCGACCATCCCGGCTGACGACCGCCTCGAACGCGTCGCGGAATCGCCGGCGGGCTCGGTGCAGCCGTCCACGGGCTGTCACCTCACGACACCCCAGCACGGTGGCGAGCTCGGCCGGACGGAGGCCCTCCCACTCGACCAGCAGCAGGACCTCCCGGTCGCGGTCGCTCAGACGGGTGAGCGCCGCATGCACGGTGGCGTCCTCGGCGGTGGTCGTGGCGGCGGTCGCGGGTGACCTGCTCTGCGCCGCGGCGGTGGGTGACGCGTCGAGCACACGCTCGTGCATCAAGCGGTCCTCGAGGGCATCGCGCCTCCGTCGAGAGCGGCGCTGATTGGCGATGACGCGACGGGCGGTGGCGTAGAGCCACGCCCGGGCGGCATCGCCAGACGGCACCGACTCGATCCGGCGCCAGGCGACGAGGAAGACCTCGGCCACCGCGTCCTCGGCGTCGAACCTCGATGCCGTCCGCCAACTGCAGTACGACGCGACGTCGAAGCGGTGGCCCTCGAACAGCGCGTCGAAGCGGCGGCGGTCCGCCGCGTCCCCGGTCACGAGATGTCCCTCGCTCGTCCCATCGCCCACACCAGTGTCCGGCAGCGATCAGATCGTTCGACGAACCATCACAGCAGCCGCATGGCGGACGCGCCGCGATTGCCCCAGCCATGGCCGCCCATCTGGCGGCAGCCTCAGGGACGCTGGCAACCTCAGTGGAAGTGGGACGGGAACTGGCCGATGAGGCCCCGGCTCAGCGTGTCCGCCATGGCCAGGATGTGGAGGTGCACCTGTTCGTAGTCGGCCACGCTCGCCGCGTAGTCGCCGGCCAGCTCATCTGCGGCCTCGGTCAGGGTCTGGTCGAGGTGCGTCTTCATGTCCGCCCGCATCGCCGCATTTGGCCAGAACCGCGGGTTGGCGGCCGACAGGAAGTCAGCGATGCGGTTTGCGTTCTCATACCACCTGTCGCTCGCGTCGTTGAAGGCGTCGGTGTCACCGGCCTTGGCCGCCTGAAGGATCTCGACGGCGATGGTGATGTGCTCGTGCAGCAGCGTGGTCAGCTGTGCGCCGGCGTCATCGCCGTAGAAGGGCTTGACCGCGTCGCCGATGTCGACCTGGTTCTGAAGCAATCGCGCGGCTGTCGCCTGGAATCCCGCGGATTCGTCGGCGAACGTGACGATGGCCAGGCGCGTCCAGGTCACGTGGTCCTCCCACAGCTTGCGCATGGCGTCGTGGAACGCGACCTGGGCCGCGTTGTGCGGGGTGGAGAACGGACCAGGGCCCTTGGCGGCGGCGGCGGGCATGCCGCCGAGGCCGACGGTCAGGGCTGCGGGTGCCAGGGCCAGAACGGATCGACGCGTCAGCGTGGGCACGTGGTTCATCTTGTGGTCCTTCCGGTGTCTGTGGGCGGATCGACCGGGGTACGCGTGGCCTCTGTGACGTTCGCGTCAATACGGCCGCGCGTCTTACCCTGTGCGGTGAGGCTTCGTGCGCGGGGGATCACGCCGATCGCCGCAACCCAGGCATGAATCCTGTTCGGCCGCTCGACCAGGCGGGCTCTGGCGTGGATCGAGCGTCCGCGCCGACCGAGCCTCGCGACTGGTTGGCCGACCTGACGGCCTCGGGCCGCGAGCAGGACCGAGCGTTGCGCGACCTGCATGGCCTCATGATCCGCGCCGCTCGTCACCAGGTTTGGCGCATGAGGCCGATGCTCGTAGGTGCTGGCCACGACACGTGTGAGGAGCTGGCGAACCAGGCCGCAGACGACGCGCTGGCCAGCCTGCTTGCCAAGGTGCACACCTTTCGTGGCCGCAGCCGGTTCACGACGTGGGCGTACAAGTTCGCGATCCTTCAGGCCGCCACCGAGGTGCGACGGCACGCGTGGCGGAATCGTGAGGTTCGGTTGGACGACGCCGGTGTCTGGCCGGACGGGCGCCCGGGCCCGGAACAGCTTGCCGAGGCCGTCGACCTGGCCACCGCCGTCGCGCGGGCCATGGTCGTTGCGCTGACCGGGTACCAGCGCCGGATCGCCGTCGCCCTCCTAGTCGACGGGGTGCCGGTCGACGTCCTCGCCGACCGCCTGGGCACCACCCGTGGTGCCCTGTACAAGACGCTCCACGAAGTGCGGACCCGCCTCCGCCGGCACCTCGCCGGCACCGGGCACCTGCCCGGCGCGACCGAGGCGGGAACACGATGACTGCGAACGCTCGCCGCCTCAGCCCGGCGGCCGTGCACCGGCTGGTGACCACGACCGAGCCGTGGCTGTCGTGTGAGGACTGCTTCGCGCTGCTGGACGAATACGTCGAGGCGCGGCTCGCCGACCCGTCGGCCATCGCGCCTGCGATGGACGTTCACATGGCGGCGTGTCCGGCCTGCGCCGAGGAGGCGGCGTCGTTGACCATCCTGGTGGCAGGGGATGACGACATCGACCCAGAACCTGCCTTGCGACGCATCGCAAGCAACGCCTCTGAGCGGTAGGGGACACGATGGGGGTCGAGGTCGCGCTACGAGGCCCACTTGACGCGTAGGACGTAGCCGGCGACGTCGAGGTCGCCCGCGCCCACGTAGATCGTGTAGGAGCCGGCCTCCTCGGCCCGGAAGACATCACGGGCGTCGTGGCCGAACAGCCCACCGCCGCCGTCATCGGAGACGAAGGCGTCGGCAAGCTGCTCACCGGGTGCGCGGACGTAGAAGTGCATGTCCTCGGTCGGGGACCCGGCGAAGATCTCGACCGCCTCCCCAGCGTCGAGGTAGATGAGGTAGCTGTCGCCGCGGTCGAGCACGTCGATCACACCTTCGACGACGTCGCCGGCAACGATGTACTTGCGGTCATCGTTCTCGATGGGGACAACCGGGGTGGTGGCGCTGAACGCGACATCCGCGCCGTTCGCGAGGCGCGCGCCGACGAAGGCGAGCGCCAGTGCATCCCCGGGTACGTCGAACTCGAACACTCCCGGTGCGATGGGCTCATCGGCGTCGACGCTCAGGCTGGACGGGTCCACATCCTGGGACTCGGCGATGATGTCGAGGGCTTCCTGGTTGATGAACAGGACGTCGCCCGCCAGCGAAACCACGTCGATGGCTGGCCGGCTGTGGGGGGGAAGCGTCAAGCGGATCGTGCGGGCCTCGGGCGCGGCGGGGATCGCGAGGACCCGGACCGAGTCGCGGTCGGCCAGCTTGAACGAACCCTGCGTGACGCCTCCACTGGTTGGGAACGGCCGGTAGCGGCCTGACTCGCCCGAGCGGATGCGTCCCAGCGCAACCTTGACATCCTCCGCCGAGAGGGCCAGAGCGAACCGCTCAGCAAAGCTCAGCCCCGAAATACCGATCACCCGTCCCCTTTCGTCGACGAGGGCGCCACCGCTCTGCCCGCCGCCGATTGCCGCGTCGGTCTGGAGGTAGGTTTGGCCGAACTCCCGGGCCTGACGCCGCCGGGACAGGATCCCCCGCGAGATCGTGGGCTTCGGGTTCACGTTCGATTCGCCCGGGAAGCCCACGAGGAACACGTCCACGCCCTGCTCGACGCCGGCTGCGGTGCTGAGCTCTGTACCGGGCAACCCGGTGTCGATCGGGCCGATCAGTGCGATGTCGCTGAGCGCGTCCACGCCCACCACGGCGACTCGCTCGTGCCGTTCGCCGCCTTGGAGCACGACATCGACCTCCGCAAACGGGTGGACGACGTGCTCGTTGGTGACCGCCATGCCGTCGGCCAGGAGAACGGCGCTGCCGTGGCCGAGCGGCGTCTCCACAAATGCCAGGGCGGGGCCGAGGCACTGGAGCAACGCCCTCGCCCGCGGGGTCTCTCGAGGACGGCACGACCGGTCCTCATCAGTGCCGCCGCCGTCGCCGACCCCGATGAGCAGCGCAGCGGCAACGAACACGCCAAGCACGACGAAGCACGCCAGCAGCCACAAGAGGGCCGGATCGCGTCGCCTCCCCATGTGACCCAAAGGCTACGGGACGGCGCCGACACGCACCGGCCTCGGGTTGTTCAGTGCGTGAAGTCGGCCTTGGTCACGCGGAATGCCCCCTGCCCTTCACGTTCAGTTCGACAGCTTCTCGAACGAGATCCTTGAGCGCATCCTCATTGATCGTGTCGGTCTCTTTTATGTCGATCGCCCGCCTGACATTGCCCCCAAGGCTGGAGTTGAAGAGGCCGGACGGGTCGTTGAGGGCGGCGCCCTTGAAGAATGTCAGCTTGACCACGCTCTTGTAGGTCTCGCCGGTACAGATGTCGCCGTCGTGGGACCACACCGGTGTTCCGGGGCTCGTGGCCTTTGCCCACTTCCACTCCTCGACGACGTCGGGGTCCGCTTCCTTGATGATCCCCCGCACCTTGCCGAGCGTCTCGCCGCGCCAGTCGCCCAGCTCCCTGATCCTCGCATCGATCTGCTGGGACGGTTCCGTCTTGTCGTCTGGCATCTGCATCCCCCTTGCAACTGAAACGGCTCAGGTCGGCGATCCGGGCGCGAAGCCTTGGTCGGTTGGCCTCGACCGGCAGTGTCGCGCCGGTCGGCAAGGTCCCGGGCCTTGACGTGAATCGATAACCGTTATAGATATCAGCTATGCGAGATCCGATCCTGGCGTTGCTGGCCAAGGAGCCGGCCCACGGGTACGAGCTGCGCCAACGACTGGTCCAGGCGCTGGGACCGCCGGGGCGGGCGCTCAACCCCGGCCAGGTGTATGTGACCCTCGGCCGGCTGGTGAAGGCCGGGCTGGTCGCCGTCGAGCAGGTCGGCCAGTCGAGCCATCCCGACAAGAAGGTGTACGAGCTGACCGCGGCCGGCCGCGACCGCGTGGCCGAATGGCTGGCGGACCTGTCGTGGCCGAAAGTGACCCCCACCGACTTCCACCTCAAGCTGATCGCGGCGGCGGTCGCGGGCCTGGCCGATCCGGTGGCGCTGATCGACGCCCAGCGCCATGAGCTGCTGCGCCAACTGCGCGAGGTGCAGGGGGCGATCCTGGTCGAACCGCCCGACAGCCGCGGCGGCCTCCTGCTGGAGGGTGCCGCCCTGCGCCTCCAGGCCGACATCCGCTGGCTCGAGGTGTGCGAGCAGCGCTGGCTCGACTGGAGCATCCGATGAGCGCCCCCGGTGGCCGCCCGGTCGTCGAGGCCACGGGGCTGACCAGGATCTACGCCGCCGACGGGGTGGCGGTGCGCGCGGTCGACGGGGTCGACCTCGCGGTGGAGGCCGGCGAGACCGTGTCGGTGATGGGGCCCAGCGGCTGCGGCAAGTCGAGCCTGCTCCACCTGCTGGGCGGGCTCGACCGGGCCGATGCCGGCGAGATCGTCCTCGACGGCCGCCGGGTCGAGGGATTGTCCGAGACCTCCTGGGCAGTCTTGCGCCGCCGCACCATCGGCTTCGTCTTCCAGAGCTTCAACCTGGTCGACGAGCTCACCGCGGTCGAGAACGTCGAGCTGCCCGCCCTGCTCGTCGGCGCCTCGGCGCGCCGGGCCCGTCACCGGGCCGTCGAGCTGCTCGAGCGGCTGGGTGTCGCGGATCGCCGCGACCACATGCCCGACCGGTTGTCCGGCGGCGAGAGCCAGCGGGTGGCGGTGGCCCGGGCGCTGATCAATGATCCCCTGCTGATCCTGGCCGACGAGCCCACGGGCAACCTCGACAGCCGGGCCACCGGCGAGATACTGCGGCTGTTCGCCGACCTGCGGGCGAGCGGGCAGAGCCTGCTGGTGGTGACGCACGACGCCCGGGTGGCCAGCACCGCCGACCGGCTGCTCACCATGCGGGACGGGGCGGTGATCGGTCACACCCACCTCGGGGGCGTCGCCCCCGTCGGGAGCGTTCTGGCCGGGCTGGCCGACTTCGGGGACGCGGGCGGCGCACGCTGATGAGGTCGTTCCGCCTCGCCGTGCGGCTGGCCCGGCGCAACCTGCGGCGCCGCCCCGCCCAAGCCGCGCTGCTGCTGCTCACGCTCACCCTGGCGACGGGGATGTTCGGCGTCGGCATGGCGCTCTACGGCAGCGCCGACGGCCCGTGGGACCGGGTCTGGGCCGCCACCGACGGCTTCCACGTGAGCGCCGCCTACTACCGCGGCCGTGATGCCGACCGCGCGGACGTCGATCTCGACGCGGCCCGGGCCCGCTTCGCGGAGCTCGCGGCCGCCCCGGAGGTCCGGGCCGTCGGCGGCCCCTGGACCCACCTCTACGGGCTGCTCGACGTCGCCGGCGGTACAGAGGACCTCACCGCGGAGATCCGCGACCTGGGTCGCTCGCCGGTCGACCAGCCCCTGGTGACGGCCGGGTCGTGGCTGTCTGCGGGCAGCGACGGCGTGGTCCTCGAGCAGGGGCTGGCGGACGCGCTGGACGTCGGGCCGGGCGACACGATCCGCGTCCAGGGCCATCAGCTGGCGGTGCGGGGCGTGGCGATGACCGTGAGCCGGGGACGCTTCCCGCTCAGCCGGCCCGCCCAGATCTGGATCACTCTCACGACGGGGGAGGCCCTCCGCCGCATCGGCCTCACCGAGGAGGGGCTCGAGATGCAGCTGCGGCTGCACGACCCCGACGACGCCGAGGCGTTCGCCACCGCGCACGAGGCCATCGAGGGCAGGGGCGAGACCTCGGCGCTGTTCCTCGACACGTGGCGGCGCCGCCGGGCCGATTCGCATTCCGACATCGACATCCTGGCCGGCACCGTTTTCGCCGCCGGCACCCTGATCGGCCTACTCACCGTGGCCACCGCCGCGGTCATCGTGGGTGGTCGGATGGCCGCCCAGACCCGCCAGATCGGCACGCTCAAGGCGGTCGGCGTCACCCCGCGCCAAGTGGTGCTGGCCCTGCTCGTGGAGAACCTGGCGCTCGCCGGCCTGGCCACGCTCGTGGGGCTGGGCGCCGGCCGCATGGTGGCCCCGCGCCTGGCCGAGGTGTCGCAGACGGTCCTCGGCCGGCCCGAGACGCCGACGCTGACCTGGGGCCGTGCGGCGGTCGTGGCCGGGGTGGCCGCCGCGGTCGTGGTGCTGGCCACGGTGCGCCCGGCGGTGCGGGGACTGCGGCACAGCACGGTCCGCTCGCTGGCGAGCGGCGCGCGCCCACCGCGGGGCCCGGGCCACAGGACGCGCTGGGCCGCGACCGCAGGCCTGCCGCTCGTTGCGGTGCTCGGCCTGCGCTCCGCCCGGCGGCGCCCCGCCCGCCTGCTGACCAACGCGGTCGGGCTGAGCCTGGCGGTGGCCTTGATCGTGGTGGCCGCCGGGCTGCGGCCGAGCCTGAACCGCCTCGCTGCCGCAGGTTCGGCCCCGGCGCAACCGGGGGAGGCCCTGAGCGCCGGCGCGGTCGACCACCTCTACGAGGCGGTCCGTGCCATCGTGCTCGGCACCGCAGGGCTGCTGCTGGTGCTGGCCACGGTCAACGCCCTCATCATCGCCGCCCTCGCCGCCCGCGACAGCGCCCGCAACCACGCCACCCTCCGGGCGTTGGGCGCGACACCCCGCCAGACCGTGGCGACACTGATCGTCTCCCAGCTGGGCGCGTGCCTGCTGGCGGTCGCCCTGGGCCTTCCGCTCGGTCTGGGCCTGTGGAGCGTCATGGACGGCGGTGACCTCCCGCCGGTCCCGGTCCCCGCCACAACCCTGCTCGCGATCGCGGCCGTCGTCCCGCTGGGCTTCGCCGCACTGGTCGCCGTCCCGGCGCGCCGCTGGGCCCGCCGACCGCCAGCCCGCGTCCTCACCTACGAGTGACGGCCGCGGGGTCCCGGCCGAATGGTTCCGCGATCTAGACCCGCTTGATCGTGGCGCACCAGGCCGGTGCGCCGTCGCCGTGGAACCTCGTCAGGAGCCGGTCAGGTTCGATGGCGGCCACGCTCCAGGCATCGCCCGGGTCGAACGCCGCCCTCAGCTCGTCCCGGCTGATCGGGTGCGGGCCGGCCTCGGCACCCTCGTCGCTGAAGCACAACACGAACAGGGCTCCGCCGTGCGCCATCACCGATGCGAGACTCGCCAGGTAGCCGGGTCGCTCGTCGCCGTCGAGGGTGTGGAACAGGCCGCAGTCCAGCACCGTCTCGAACGTGCGCCCCAGACGCTCCAGTTGGAAGGCGTCAGCCGCAGCGAACTCGACCTCGATCCCACGGTCGACGGCCTTCGCTCGGGCGATCGCGAGCGCCGTCTCGGCCACGTCAACACCCAGGACCGACAGACCCAGCGATGCGACGTGGAGCGCGTTCTCCCCGGTCCCGCAGCCCTCATCGAGGACCGGTCCGGCGAATCGACCCTCGGATGCCAGGCGCACCACTGCCGGCTGCGGCTGGCCGACATCCCAGGGCGCAGGGCCGTCCTGGTACGACGCATCCCAGGGCAATCCCGTCATCCGTTCGTGACTGGTCGGTCGGCGGCCAGCCAACGGATCGCCTGCGAGGTCTCCTGATCGCTCGGACAACGTGGCTCCTGTGCTCATCCCGATCTTGCCACCCCATCCAGCCACATCCATCCATGCCGAACGGCGGGCGTTGACTACTCCTCGCCGGGCGTGCCGCGGCGCAGGTGATGGGAGCGGCGGCGTGCGTGTTCGCCGACGGCAAGGAGCACTGCTGCAGCCACGAGCGGCAGTGGGGCGGGTGCCGACCACCAGTGCCGGGGCAGCTCGCCAAGGCCGTCCTGGAGCCCCCGGGTCGCCAACGCGGTGGCGACGATGCCGGCGGCGCACAACCCCGCGGCGACGATCCGCATCCACACGCGGGAGGTGAGCATCGGGAGCCTCCTTGCGCTCTCGTCGGACCAGACCGGCCCCAGGGCGATCAGCAGGTCGAGCCTGTCGCGCCCCGGGCGGCTGCTGCGGTCGAGGTGATCGGCAACCTCATCGCCGTACCGCGTCCTCCAGGACCGGGGGAACAGGCGCATGAGTGGTCTCATCGGGCGGCCCGCAGCTCGAGCCGGCGACTGGCCTCGGCAGCGAGCGCGGCGAGGCGCCGTGACTCGCCCTGGACGAAGTCGAGCCCGTCGGGGGTGATCCGGTAGGGGCGGCGGCGCTGGCCGCCGGGCAGGGCCTCGACGAGGCCGGCGGCCTCGAGTCGCGACAACGCCCCGTACAGCGTGCCCGGGCCCGGTCGCTGACCGGTGAGGGCCTCGATGTCGTCGCTGATGGCGTAGCCGTGGCGGTCTCCCGCAGTCAGCGAGGTCAGGATGAGCAGCGCAGGTTCGCTGTACCGGCCGAGGTGTGTCGCCACTGCCCGTACCATATTACGTCTAGCGATATAACGCTAGACGTAATATCTCAGGTGAGCGCCCTGAGCGCGATGGCACCGGCCTCGTCGAGGATGGTGAGCTCGCCGGGGCTGATCTCGACCCGGCCGGCCGCCTCGAGTGCGTCGACGAGCGCCTGTTCCTGGTCCATCACGCCGGGCGGGTCGGCGCAGAACTTGCGCGTGAGTCGCACCGATCCGATGGACAGTCTGTCGCCGTCGAGCTCCCAGGTGGCGCTCGCGGTGTTGCATCCGGTCGCCATCGTGACGTGTCCGTCCTCGGTGAAGGTGAGGGTTGGTTCGGTGCCGAGGAGGATGCTGTCGAGGCTGTCGCCGGTCGCGACCTCGACCACGTTCCACGTCGTCGTCAGGAGCTCGTCAGCGTCGTAGGAGCTGAACACCAGGCGAACCTCCCCGTCGTGCAGCACGAGGCGGTCGTTGTCGTCCTGGTCCACCTCGACGGTGTCGACGGCCTCGAGGGCGGCGAGGAACTCGTCCTCCGCCTCCATGGTCGACCCCCCGCAGGCCCGCAGCGTGCTGGCGATGTGGCTGATCTCCACCGTGTCGTCGTTGCCGAGCGAGAACCTGCCGCGGTACCTGTTGCACGGCCCCATCCCGGAGACGTCGTCGTCGACGACCGACAGCGTCACCGGGTTGTCGTCCTCGCCCTCGAGCGAGCTCTCGCCGCGCTCGAGCACCCACTCGTGCTCCTCGATCAGCTGGCGGGTGGTGGGCAGCCCGGCGGTCGCGGTCCGGCTGTCCACGGCGTCGTTCCAGCCGCAGCCCGCCGCCGCCACCATCACGACGGTCGCCGCGAGGAACGGGCGGGGCGACATCAGAGCTCGACCGCGTCTCGCAGCAGCGGGCAGGTCATGCAGTGCCCGCCACCCCGGCCCCGTCCGAGCTCGGCACCCACGATCGGTATGACCTCGATGCCGGCGTCGCGCAGGAGCCCGTTGGTGGTCGTGTTGCGGTCGTAGGCGACCACGACGCCGGGCTCGAGCGCAACGACGTTGTTGCCGCTGTCCCACTGCTGGCGCTCGGCGGCGTAGACGTCGCCGCCCGTCTCCACGATGCGCAGCGCCGGCACGCCGAGCGCCTCCGCCACGACGTCCACGAACGGCCGACGCTCCTCGGACACCTCGATCCCGGGCGCGCCGTCGGCGGGACGCAAGGAGAACGTGTCCATCTCGTCGACGATGCCGGGGTACGCCGTGACGCAGTCGCGGTCGGCGAAGGTGAACACGGTGTCGAGGTGCATGGCGGCCCGGAGCTTGGGCATCCCGGCGACGATGACGCGCTCGGCGGCGGCGTTGTCGAACACGGCCCTGGCGACCTGGGTGATCGCCTGGCGTGAGGTTCGCTCGCTCATCCCGATGAGCACGACGCCGTTGCCGACGGGCATCACGTCGCCCCCCTCGAGGGTCGCCAGGCCCCAGTCCTGCTCGGGATCGCCCCACCACACGGTCGCACCCGCGAGGGCGGGATGGAACCCGTAGACCGCCTTCATGATGAGGGTCTCGTCGTGGCGTGCCGGCCAGTAGAGCGGGTTGAGCGTGACCCCGCCGTAGATCCAGCACGTGGTGTCGCGGGTGTACAGCGTGTTCGGCAGGGGTGGCATCAGGTAGTCGCGGATGCCGGTGCGCTCCCGGGCCAGCGCCACATACCCGGGTCGGAAGTCGTCGGGCAGATCGGTGGTCGAGAGCCCGCCGATCAGGTAGTCGGCCAGGGTCCTCGCATCCAGCCCGTCGAGGAACGACCGGGTCTCGTCCACCAGGCCGAGACCCACCTCGTTGGCCACGATCTTGCGGTCGAGCAGCCAGGCCTTGGCGTCCGGCTGCCCGACCACCTCGGTCAGCAGGTCGTGCAAGTCGACCACGTCGATGCCGCGGTCACGCATGAGCGCCACGAAGTCGCGGTGGTCGCGCTCGGCGTTGTCGACCCACAGCACGTCATCGAAGAGCAGGTCGTCGCTGTTGCTGGGCGTGAGCCGGCGGTGGGCCAGGCCGGGCGAACACACGAGCACCTTGCGGAGCTTGCCCACCTCCGAGTGGACGCCCAGGCCCGATCGCTCGGCTGAGGTGTCGGCGCTGGTCATCCCGGTCCTCCGATCGACTGCCATCAGATGGTGATCCAGCCGGCCACCAGCGCGACGACGCCGACGACCGCGCCGGCGATGGAGACGCCGAGGATGACGAGCTCGCCGGGACTGAACGGCCTGCGGCCCTGCTCACGCCGGGCCATCACGAACAGCACGCTCCCGGGGGCGTAGATGATGAACGAGACGAGCATGTACTTGGGGCCCGCCGCGAACAGCAGGAACGCCGTGTACAGCGTGGCCAGCGCGCCGACGGCCAGGTCTCTGGAGCGACCCTCGGGCCGGGCGCCGTACGTGTCGTTGGTGACCACGAGCTTGAGCGCGTACGCCGCGGCGAGCAGGAACGGGACGAGCGTCAGCGCGCTCGTCATGTTCAGGGCGAAGTCGAACGCCTCCTCGGACGCCAGCGTGACGAACAACATCACCTGGATCAGCACCGTGGACATGAGCAGCGCCGCCACCGGTGCCTCCGCCGCGTTCACCCTCCGCAGGAACCGGGGCATGTCGTCGTCCTTGGCGGCAACGAACAAGACCTCGGCCGCCATGAGCGTCCAGGCCAGGTACGCGCCCAGCACGGAGACGATCAGCCCCAGGCTGACGAAGACCGCACCCCAGTCTCCCACCGCCGCCTGCAGCACCTCGGCCATGGACGGTTGACGCAGCTGGGCGAGCTCGGCACGGGGCAGGATGCCGTACGACACGATCGTGACGCTGGCGAAGACGCTCAGCACGCCGAGGAAGCCCATGACCGTGGCCCGCCCCACGTGCTCGCGGCGCTGCGCGTACCGCGAGTAGACGCTCGCCCCCTCGACGCCGAGGAACACGAACACGGTCACGAGCATCGTGCCCCGGACCTGGTCGAACGTGGAGCCGAGCCCGGCGCCGCCACGCAGGTTGTCCACGAAGGTGTCCACGTCGAGGTAGAAGAGGGCGAGGACGATGAACACCAGGATCGGGATGACCTTGGCGACGGTCACGATCCGGTTGATGGTCGTCGCCTCGCGCACCCCGCGCAGCACGAGCACGGCGAACGCCCAGATGCCCAGCGTCCCCAGCAGCAACGCCGGCCACGTGTCGCCGTCGCCGAACGCCGGGGCGATGCCGCCGATCGTCGAGGAGATCAGGACCCAGTAGGTGACGTTGCCCACGCATGCGCTGGCCCAATAGCCGAACGCGGAGAAGAACCCGAGGTACTCGCCGAACCCCGTCTTGGCGTACGCGTACACGCCGGAGTCGAGCGCCGGCTTGCGCACGGCCAGCGTCTGGAACACGAAGGCCAGCATGAGCATGCCGGTGCCGGCGATCGCCCACGCGATGAGCGCGCCGTAGACGCCCGTCTCGGTTGCGAACCGCCGGGGCAGCGAGAACACGCCGGCCCCCACCATCGACCCCACGACCATGGCCGTGAGCGTGACCAGGGTGACCCGCGGGGCCCCGTTCCTCGCCGGCTGCGCGGTGTGGGCCTCGGTCTCGGTCACGATCCCTCCGCGGCCGCAGATGGCGTGCGAGCGGCAGGTCGATCGCGCGACCCATCGTCCGCGGGCGTGCCTGGCTCTGCGCCCATGTGCGGCGCCTCCCCGGGAGAGCGGGCGATCATCGAAACGGTAGACCCGGCGCCGATGCGGCGACTCACCCTGAGCGGGTGACGCCCTCGCCCCGGACCGACGGCCCCGGGCGCGGTCCGGAACCGATTGCCTCGCCGGTGGATTGCCCGGAACCCATTGCCTCGGGTGCAGGGGAACGGCCGGCGATGCCACCCGAGGTCATGGGTTCCGCCGGATGGAGCCCGAGGTCATGGGTTCCGCCGCCGGAACCGATTGCCTCGCCGGTGGGTTGCCGGAACCCATTGCCTCACGTTCGCCGGCAGGCACCGGCGTTCCGGTATTGCCTCGGCAAGCGTCCGCCAACCCCGTACGGTGGCGACCGTGGAGCTCAGGCCGTTCCTGCTCGACCAGTGGCTGAGCAAGCATCAGTTCGCCTCGCCTCCCATCGAGTATGACCTCGCCTCGAGCACCGGGCCCCGGTGGACCGTCCGCGAGCTCTTGGCGCTCATCGATGACGATGCACGGGAGCGCTTGTTCGACCGGCCGCTCTATTACGCACCGCCGGAGGGCGACGCCCAGCTCCGCGAGGCCCTGGCCGCCGTGGCCGGCGTCACCGCCGACGACGTGCGCATCACGACGGGTGCGTCGGAGGCGCTGTGGATCCTCTTCATCCGTGCCGCCGAGGCCGGCGCCAACGTCGTGCTGCCGCACCCCGGGTTTCCCACCTTCGACGAGGCCGCGGAGGTGCTCGGTCTCGAGGTCCGCCACTACCACCTCCGGGGGGAGTCAGAGTTCCAGATCGACCTCGACGAGATCCGCTCGCTGACCGACGGGCGGACGAAGCTGATCCTCGTCAACTCGCCGCACAATCCGACGGGCGCGGTGATCGGCGAGACCGAGCTGGTCGAGCTGCACGACTTCACCCGTGAGCGAGGGGTCCAACTCGTCGTCGACGAGGTGTACCACCCCATCTACCACGGCCCGGCGGCGCCCTCGGCCAGCCGGCTACCGGGCGTGACCGTGCTCGGAGACTTCTCGAAGGCGCTGTGCCTCAGCGGCCTGCGGCTGGGGTGGATCGTCGAGCGGGACCCGGCGCGCCGGGCGCACTACGAGAACGCCCGCGGCTACCTGACGGTGTCCGGCTCGTCACCCCTCGGCGAGGCACTGGGCGTCATCGGCGTGCAGCACCGGGACCTGATCCTCGAACGGACGCAGCGGGTGGCCAGCGCCAACCTTCGAACCATCGAACCGTTCTTCGCAGAGCACGCCGAGCGGTTCGGATGGATTTCACCCGGTGGCGGGCTGACCGCGTGGCCATGGCTGCGCTCCGGCGAGTCGAGCCGGCCCTTCTGTGAGGAGGCGGCCGCCCGCGGCGTGTTGCTGGCGCCGGGCGACTGCTTCGGCGTGCCCAGCCACTTCCGCATCGGCTTCGGCGCCGGCGGCGGCGACGTCTCCAAGGCCGTCGACCGGCTCTCCGGGCTCGTCTGAGCCGCTTCAGCCGCTCGCCTGGGCTCGGCCGCGCGCCATGATCGACTGGCGCCGAGCCTCGATCGTGTCGGCGGACCCGCCACCGCTCCGCAGCCAGTCGCGGCCGGCTGCCGCCTCCAGGTCCCAGGCGTGGCCGCCGTCCACGAGCTGCTGCTCGGCGTACGTGCGCAGGATGCGCCGGACGCCGGCCTGGTCGCTGGAGGCGACGTCGGCCGCGAGCCGCCGGCAGAACGGCATGAGCTCGTCGTGGCGAACGACGTGGTTCACCAGGCCCCAGGCCTGAGCTGTGGGCGCGTCGAGGAAGTTGCCGGTGATCGACAGCTCCCGCGCTCGCCGGGCGCCGACGGCTTCGGCGAGCAGGACGGTGAGGCCCCAGCCGGGCTGGATGCCCACCCGGCTGTGGGTGTCGGCGAATCGGGCCCGCTCGGAGGCGACGAGGAACGAGCAGTGCAGGGCCAGCTCGAAGCCGCCGGTGATGGCGGCGCCGTTGATGGCCCCGATGACCGGCTTCGTCATCGACGGGATCGGGCCGCGCACGCCGCCGGCCGGTTCGCCCGACCTCGCGCCGGCCGCGACGTCGTGCGCGCCGGAGCCGAGCTCCTTGAGATCGAGGCCCGCGCAGAACGCCGGGTCGGCGCCCGTCAGGATCACGACATCGACGCCGGGGTCGTCTTCGGCCCGGCGCATGGCTCGCGGCAGCTCGCGGCGCACCTCCGCCGACAGGGCGTTCCGTGCCTCGGGTCGGTTGAGCGTGACGATGGCGACGCGGTCGATCACCTCGTAGAGGACGACGGGCATGCGATCGGTCTAGCCGAGCGCCTCACGGCCCGCCGAATACGCCACGGTCATGGACTGCAGCTCGCCCGTCCGGACACGGGGCCTCCGGCCCGCCGTCCGTAGGATGCGCTGACCGTCGATGGGGGAGTGGGCCCGTGACCGCAGTGACCGAAGTGTTCGCACCGGCCCGGCTCGGGCCGGTGACGCTGCGCAACCCGATCATCAAGGCCGCGACCTTCGAGGGAATGGCGCGACGCGGCCTGGTGACCGACGCGCTGGTCGACTACCACGAGGCCGTGGCCCGCGGCGGCGTGGGGATGACCACGCTGGCCTATTGCGCGGTGTCGGACGACGGTCGGGGTGCTCCCGGCGAGATCGTGGTGACGGACGACGCGGTGCCGGGGCTGGCGCGGCTCGTCGAGGCGG
>DATFVX010000224.1:0-6861 GCA_035259985.1 Acidimicrobiales bacterium
ACCCCACGACGTGCCCCCACGGCAACCCGATCCCCGGATCCGAGTACGCCGCCCCGGCGGCCGTCGCCCTCAGCGACCTGCCGGTGGGCACGGCGTTCACCGTGACGCGGATACCCGAGGAGCTGGAGTTCACCCCGGGCATCCTCGAGTTCCTGGAGGACGCCGCGGTTCAGCCCGGCCACTCCGGGGTGGTCACGGCGGTGTCGCCCGACCACACCACGACCGTGGAGATCGACGGCCGCCACGTCGGCATCGGCGCGTTCGCGACCGCACGAATCCTGGTCACGGCCGACGAGGCCGCGCCGGTCTCGGCGAGCGCCTGAACGCGAGAAGGGCGACCGCCGCCAGGGCCACGAACCAGGCCGCCTGGAGGAGCCCGTCCCACGCGTCCGGGTGGCGGTAGTCGGGTAGCAACAACCGCCACGCCCGGTACAGCGGGTTGGACGTGGACTCGAAGTCGAAGATCAGCGTGCGTTGGCGGTCCAGCACCTCGACAACCAGCCATGCCCACACCAGAGCGCCGAACGCTCCCGCTACGGCGATCAACGCCCGGGGCACACGGGTCCGGCCGGCCCACCACGCGACGGCCAGCACCAGGCACGGAACCACGACGACCACCTGGCGGCCGGGCCACCACCAGCCGTGCATCGTGAGAGCCACCCACGCGGCGGTCGCCCAGCCGGCGGCGAGCGGCGCGACGAGCGCCCACCACCCCGCCGGCCGCCGGCGGGCCAGGGCCGCCAGAGCGGGGACCGCCAGCAGGTAGGCCGGCATCCAGGCCGCCAACCCGAAGCCGCGATCGAGCAGCAGGCCGCCCAGCCGCTGGGTGCGGCCGACGTAGTCGGGATCCCGCCCCATCACCGTCAGCTCCCCGCCGGTGAACTCGTCTCCGGTGGCGTACACGGTCCAGCCGCCGTAGAGCAGTCGGTGGGCGACCAGGTATGCGGCGCCGGCGAGCCCGAGCAGGGCGACGAGCGAGGCTGCGGCCCGCACGCGGCGTTCGCCCACGAGCGTTCCCACTGCCACCGCAACCAGCGCCCCGGCCACCGGCACGTACTTGACCCCCAGCCAGGGCAGCGCGGTCACCGCCAGCCCGAACCCGACCAGCTCGGCGCGCCGCCTGGCCCCGGTGAGAAGGGCGATCGCCGCGGTCACGACCAGGGCCGCCGGTAGCTCGGGATAGACCTGGGTCGCGTAGGCGGACAGCGGCGCGGTCACCCCGAAGGCCAGGACCGTTCCGGCCGCGACGCCGAGCGGCACGGCGAAGCGCCGGTGCGCGGTCCACACCAGGAGGCCCGCCAGCACGCCCCCGAGGACTGCGAGAGCCGCCTTCGCCGCCGCCCACCCGCCCAGCCCCATGGGCACGGCGAGGATCGCCGGCAGCAGGGGATCGTGGGGGCTGACCTGGTGCCCGTTGTCGAGCAGCTCGGTCTGCACGGGCAGGTCGAGCTCGTGGAACGGCACGAACCGCGCATCGGCCAACTCGTCGTCGATGTGAAGGTCGCCGTCCTCGTACAGGCTCAGCGCCGTGAGCAGGTACTGCGGCTCGTCGGCCGTGGTCAGGGTGCCGTAGGTGGCACGCGCCGGGATGGCGATCATGGCCCAGGCGGCCACCACGACGCCGACGATCGTCGCCGCCCCCGGTGCCGTGTGCAGCCACGAACGCCGGCCTTCACGCGGGGAAATCATCACCGAACTTGCGGCGGCTTGCGCCCCCATGGCGTCCCTTTCCACCGCAACTTCGGACCGGCCGCCTCGGGTCGCCGGATTGCCGGTGGCGCTCATGCGAGGCGCTCCGTTCGCCGGACGACGAGCAGCCAGGTCAGGATCCCCGAGAGGGCGACCAGGACCAGGCTGGTGAGCCCGGCCTCGGCGAGGAACACCGCCTCGGCGTCCTCCCAGACCCGCGTGGCGAGCGTCTCGAACCCGAGGGGCGACGTGAGCAGGGTGATCGGCAGCTCCTTCATCGTCGACAGCAGCACCAGGCCGGCGCCCGCGGCGAGTCCCGGGAGCATGAGCGGGAGCTCGATGGTGGCGAACCGGCGTGCACGGCCCGCGCCCAGCATGCGCGCCGACTCGTCCAGCCGCCGCGGGACCGATCCCACCGCCACCTGGGCGGCCCGCAGTGACTGCGCACCGAGGTGCACGACGTACGCGAAGACCAGCATCGTGAAGCTCTGGTACAGGCCCCAGGCCTCGGGCAGCTGGCGGCTCCAGAACACCAGCGACAGCGCGACCACGAGGGCCGGCAGGCCGAAGCCGGTCGCCACCAGCCCGGTCGCCAGGTCGGCGGCCCGTGCCCGGTGGCGGGCCGACAGGTAGGCCACGGGAAGCAGCACGCCCACGGCCACCAGGGCGGTGACGATGCTGATGCCCGCGGTGTTCAGGGCCGGCTGGACCAGGTCGGCCAGGCCCCTGTCGCCGGCCGCCAGGCTGCTGGTCTCGCCGCTGAGGCCGCGCCACGCCCACAGGCCGAGCGACGCCAGCGGCCCCCCCAGGGCCAGGCCGACCCAGGCGACGACCGCGGCCAGCGCCGGCACGCGCCACCGCCCCAGCGGCACGCGCAGCGGCCGTGCCGTCCGTATCCCCTCGAGCGTGCGCCGGCGCCCGCGGCCGGCGATGGTCCTCTCCCCCGCGACCACCGCCAGCGCCACGACCGCCAGCAGCAGGCTCAGCGCCGCCGACTGGTCGCGGTCGAGCAGCCGGTTGGTGTAGATGGCCCGCGTGAGCGTCTCGTAGCGGAGGAGCACCACCACGCCGAAGTCGCTCACCGTGTACAGGAAGACCAGCAGGGCCCCGGCGGCGATGGCGCCGCTGATCTGCGGCAGCACCACGGTGCGGAAGACGGCCGCCGGCCGGCGCCCCAACAGCCGGGCACTCTCCTCCAGCGAGGGCGGCAGGGAGACCAGGCGGGCCGCCACCGGCAACAGCACGTACGGCGTCGTGAACAGGGTCAGCACCAGCCAGGCACCCCAGAAGCCCTCCGGGCGGGTGGCCTCGGTGCCCACCCACCCCAGCGGCGCGTCGAGCAGCCCGCCGGGCGCCACGGCGGCCATCAGGGCCAACCCGCCCACGAACGACGGAAAGACCAGGGACAGCGGCGCGAGCGCAGCCCACAGGCGGCGGAGCGGCAGGTCGGTTCGGGTCGTGAGCCAGGCGAGGCCGGTGCCGACGATGGCCGTCGAAAGGGAGGTGGCGACCGCCAGGGTCAAGGTGTTGCGCAGCGGCACCAGCGTGGCCGGGGACAGGTACAGGTCGACCAGGTCCTCGTCACCGATGACGTTCCGCCAGATGAGGTAGAGCAACGGGGCGGCGAACAGGACCCCCACGACCGAGCACACGGCCACGAGCGACCGGGGCGCGGTCCCCCCCAACCCCCCCGAACTTGCGGTGGTTGAGGCCCTCATGGGGGCGCTAGCCGCCGCAAGTTGTGGTTCAGGTGAGGCCACTCGCGTCGATGATCGCGGTGGTGGCCTCCAGGCCGCCACCCAGCTGGTCGAGGTCCACCCGGGTCTTGGAGATCTCCCCGAACGGCGGCAGCGCCCCATTGGCCTCGGCGCCGTCGGCCAGCGGGTACTCGAACGTCTCCTCGCTGAAGTACCGCTGGGCCTCCGGGGAGAGCAGGAACTCGATGAGCTGGGTCGCCTCCTCGGGCATGTCGGCGTCGGCGATCTGCGATGCGGCCGTGACCAGCAGCGTCGACCCCAGGTCGCCGTCCGGGAAGTAGTGGTTCTCGACCGGCAGGCCGGGGTCCTCGGCCTTGGCGCGGAATGCGTAGTAATGGTTGACCAGGCCCATGGGCACCTCGCCGCGGCCGACGGCCTCGACGATCGCCGTGTTGTTGTCGAACGTCGGGGGATCGCCGGCCGCCATCCCGTCGAGCCAGGCGGCCGCCTCCTCGTCGCCGAGCTGATCGCGCAGCACCGTCACGAAGTCCTGGAACGACCCGTTGGTCGGCGCCAGCGCCACCCGGCCGCCGTACTCGGGCGCCGTCAGGTCCAGCACCGAGTCGGGCAGCTCGCCTTCGCCCACCAGGTCAGGGTTGTAGACGAGGGTGCGCACCCGGCCGGAGAGGCCGACCCACCCCGCATCCGCCGCGGCGTCGCCCTCGGGGACCGTGTCGATCAGCCGGTCGTCGAGCGGCGCCAGCCGGCCGGCGGCGTCGAGGTACCCCACCGCGCCGGGGCTCTGCGAGATGAAGACGTCCGCAGGAGTCCGGTCGCCCTCCTCGTCGATGAGCAGGGCGAGGTTGGCGGACTCGTCGTAGCGCACGTCGATGCTGACCCCGGTCTCGTCGGCGAAGTCCTCGAGCAGCGGGCCGATCAGGTTCGACGTCCGCCCGCTGTACACGACGAGCCGGTCCCCGCCGCCCGAGCTGCACGCCGCGAGCGCCGGTCCCCCTGCCGCCAGCGCCACCGCGAGAAGCCCCGCAGCCGTCGATCTTCTGCGTGCCATCAATGGCAGACTAGCCATACCACCGCTCGGGTGTGAAGAATGCTTAACATGTCCCCCAAGCCCCCCGGCCCCGATCCCGTGGCCATGGTCCTGCCGGCCCACGACGAGGAGATGACCGTCGGTGACGTCGTGCGGCGGGCGCCGCGCGAGGTGCGCGGGCACCCGGTCACCGTCCTGGTCGTCGACGACGGGTCCTGCGACGGCACCGCCGCCGTGGCCCGGGCCGCCGGGGCCACCGTCCGCTCGCTCGACCGGAACCTCGGGCTCGGCGCCGCCGTCCGCGTCGGCCTGGCGTGGGCCGTGGAACGGCGCGCCGCCGCCGTCGCCTTCCTCGACGCCGACGGCGAGTACGCGCCCGAGGAGCTGGACACGCTGGTGGCCCCGATCCTCGACGGCCGGGCGGACTACGTCATCGGCTCCCGCTTCGCCGGCCTGCCCCGCGACATGCGCCCGCACCGCTGGCTCGGCAATCGCGTCCTCACGCTGGGGATGAGGCTCCTGGTGCGCCGCTGGGGCGTGCGGGACCTGAGCGACGGGCAGTCCGGCTACCGGGCCCTGTCACCGGACGCAGCCGCCGACGCCGAGATCGTCCACGACTTCAACTACGCCCAGGTGCTCACCCTCGACCTGGTGGCCAAGGGCTACCGCTACGCCGAGGTGCCGATCAGCTACCGGTTCCGTCAGCACGGCCGGTCGTTCGTCCGGCTGGGGCCCTACCTGTGGCGGGTGCTCCCCGCGATCTGGCGTGAGCTGCGGACGTCAACAGCGACGGGTGCCGCCGCCGCGGTCGCTCCGACGACGGCCGCTCAGCGCGTGCGGCCCAACATGTACGGGACGAGCGCTCGCACGAGTGCGGTATCGGGGCCCGGCTCGGCGTCGGCGAATGCCACCTCGAAGGCGTCCAACGCCGACCTCGCGATCCCCTCGCCGTAGGCGCGGGTGAACTCGATGCTGCCGTAGGCGTCGATCAGCGCCCGGATCTCGCCGATCACCGCGGGCGTCCGCTCGGCGGGGCGCAGGCGCAGGTAACGGTCGACGGCGGCACGGTCGGAACCGGTGGCACGGCTTGCCAGGTGGATCAGCACCAGCGTGCGCTTCCCCTCGCGGAGGTCGCCGTTGATCTCCTTGCCGTACAGCGACTCGTCGCCGACAAGGTTCAGTAGGTCGTCCTGGATCTGGAACGACGCCCCGAGATGGAAGCCGAACCGCACCAACGGGGCGAGGTCCGCATGCCCCCCGGATCCCAGCAGCGCGCCCACCCGAAGTGGGTGGATCGTCGTGTACCAGCACGTCTTGCGCAGGATCAGGTGGAGATAGTCCTCGGGCTGCAGGTCGGCGACGGCGTCGCGCTGCCATCCCAGCTCCGTCGCCTGCCCCTCGAGCGTGCGGAGCGCCATCGTGTCGAACTCGTCGAGCAGGCGCTCACCAAGCGTGCCGTCGAGGCGCTGGGCGTGTCGTCGGAGGACCTGGTTCGCCAGCACCGCTGTCGCGTCTCCGGCGTTGAGGGCGAGCCCCGTGCCGTACTCGGCCCGCAGCGTCTGACGCCCCCGCCGGCGCTCGCTGCCATCCGCGATGTCGTCGTGGACGAGGAAGGCGTTGTGGAGCAGCTCGATGGCGAGCGCCGCGCCGAACGCATCGTCGTCGCTGCCCCCGAAGGCGCGGCACGTTGCCAGGCACAGCGTCGGCCGAATCGCCTTGGCGGGTCGGCTCGGATAGGCGCGTACCAGCCGGTAGAGCCAGTCGTGGGGCTCGGCATCCGGCACGGCGGCGAGCATCCCCCGCCGCACGCGGCGGCCGACGGCCCGGAGATGGTCGTCGACCATGTCCGGGGTCAGTGGAGCGGCAGTGTCGGCGGATCGCCCCGCCGCTGTCGCGTCCGGGCGACGCGGGCGCGTCCCGTCCCGCGTCATGTCGATGGCACCGTCTCCGTCGGCCGCGCCACCACCGTCCCGGCCAGGCGCGCCCGCGCCCGTTGCCCCCGCAACGATCACGTCGATGCCCAGCCGGGTGACCTCGGCCCACGCCTCGACGAAGTCCTCCAGCGTGCCAGTCGGGCCGAGGGGGCCGGCCGGGCCGGGCGCCCTTCGGCCCGACGCACGGGGGCTCGGCCTGGCGTCGGACTCGCCGTCGCCGTTCGACGCGGCGATCCAGCGATCGAGCAACTCGCCCGCGGCCTCGTGACCACGGCGCCGGACCTCGTCCAGGACCGGCGGCTTCGATCGATCGCCGTTCGCCTCGGCACTCGGCTCGCCCACCAGCGGTTACGCTACGTCGAGCACCGACGCCGTGACAGGGGGTGGGTGGCATGAGTGACGCCGGTGATCTGGTGGCGCTGCTGGGCCACCTCGATCGAACGATCACCCAGCTCGAGGGCGACGCAGCCGCCGCCGCCCGAGCCGCCGCCGC